>JAATET010000119.1 GCA_015655545.1 Chthoniobacterales bacterium
CGCCGGAACCGGAGGTCTCGCCCGTGTTGCCGTAGACCATGGCCTGCACGTTGACGGCGGTGCCCCACTCGCTCGGGATGTTGTATTTGCGGCGATAGACGATCGCGCGATCGTTCATCCATGAGCCAAAAACCGCGCCGGCCGCGCCCTTGAGCTGCTCCCAAGGGTCGTTCGGGAAGACGTGGCCGGTGCGCTCTTTCACGAGCGCCTTGAAGCGCTTAACGAGCTCCTGCTGGTCCTCGGCGGTGAGGTCGGAGTCGACGATGTCGGCATGATATTTCTCGTGCTTGAAGGTCTCGATGACGACTTCGAAAGGCTCGTGGTCTTCGCCTTCGGTCTTCTGCACGCCGAGGACGACGTCGCCATACATCTGGATGAAGCGGCGGTAGCAATCCCACGCGAAACGCTCGTTCTTCGTGGCGGCGGCGAGGGAGAGGACGGTCTGGTCGTTGAGGCCGAGATTCAGGATCGTGTCCATCATGCCGGGCATGGAATCACGCGCGCCGGAGCGCACGGCGACGAGGAGCGGGAAGCCCTTCGCGTCGCCGAACTTGTAGCCCATGATCTTTTCCATGTTGCGCACGCCGGCTTCGACCTGCGACTGGAGCTCGACCGGATAGGTGCGCTTGTGGTCGTAGAAATACGTGCAGACTTCGGTCGTGATCGTGAAGCCGGGAGGCACGGGGAGGCCGATACGGGTCATCTCGGCGAGGTTCGCGCCCTTGCCGCCGAGGAGCGGCTTCATCGAGCCGTCGCCATCGGCCTTGCCGGCGCCCCAGGTGTAAACGTATTTGGTTTTTTTGCCGGTGGAGGACGCCTTGACGGATTTCTTCGAGGATTTCTTGGACATGAATTTACGGATAAAGGGAGCCCTCCTTGATATCAGGCAGGGCAGGAGTGTCAACGCACCGGCTGATGATGGTGTGAAAAAGCCTCGCGGCGGTCAGCGGGCGCGACCGGCCGAGGGCGAACTAGACGGGCTGGGATTCCGCCGTGGCGGCGCTGGAGACTTCGTCGAAATAGCGGACGAAATCGGCGAGGCCTGTGCTCGGAATGATGATCGAGTTCCGGCGGCCATGAGCCTCCTCGGTGATGCGCACGAATTTGCCGCGTTCGTTCTCGCGGTATTCGATGAAGAAGTGCTTGCGTTCGATCTGCAAGTCACGGGCCAGGATGATATTGTCCATTCCGATTTTGTTACAACTGTGAGTCCCTAAAACACCGCAATATCGCGCAGGTTTCGCGGTCGACAAGTCGAAATTCGGGCAAAATCAGGCGGGTTTGAAATCGACCTGCTGCTTGAACATGTCCACCCGCGCCACGATCACATCGATCGTCTGCCCGCCTTCATAAACCTTTTTCGTCTTGCGGCCGACGAAGCGCCCGTGCGCGGCGTCGTGCGTGTAGAAATCGTCGTCGAGCGCGGAGACGTGGATGAGCCCGCTGATCAGGAATTCCGGCAGCTCGACGAAGAGGCCGTAGTTCCGCACCTCGAGAATGAGCGCCGGGAACGACTCGCCCTTCCGCGAGGAAATCTGCATCTGGAAAAACTCGAGCTTCTTGAGCCGTGTCGATTCGCGCTCGGCCTCGGCGGCGGTGCGCTCGGTGCCGGAGATGTATTCCGCGGTCGTGGCGAGCTCGTTCGACGCGGGGCCGGCCTTGGTGAGGCCAAGATGGCGCTCGAGCGAGCGGTGGACGATGAGATCGGCGTAGCGGCGGATCGGGCTCGTAAAGTGCGTGTAGTCGGGCTTCGACAGGCCGTAATGGCCGAGCGGCTCGGGCGAATAGGTCGCGCGTTTGAGGCTTTTCAGCAGGCCGATCTTGAGCGCGTTTTCGAATTGCTTCCCGCGGGTCGCGGCGAGCAGCTTCACCAGATTTTCGCGGTGCGTGAGATCGCCGGCCTTGAGTCCGTAGGCCAGCGCGGTCTGGCGATACTCGGCCAGTTTGTCGGGATCGGGATTCTCGTGGATGCGATAGACGGTCGGCTGCCTTGCGAGCTTGAGCTCGCGGGCGACGCACTCGTTCGCGAGCAGCATGAGCTCCTCGATGAGCTGGTGGGAGATGTCGTTCTCCACGCGCTCGAGCCGCACGGGTTTGCCTTGTTCGTCGAGCCATACTTTCACCTCGGGAAAATCGAGTTCGAGCGAACCCTGCTCGAAACGCTTCTTCCGCAGCAGCGAGGAAAGCTCCCACGCGGTGTGGACGCGGCGGCTGACTTCGTCCGTCGGCGGTTTTTGCAAAAGGGCGAACGCCTGCTTGTAAGTCAGCCGCGCCGCGCTGCAGATCACACTTTTGGCAAAGCGGACGCGGTGCACTTTTCCCTGCCGAGAGACCTCCGCGAAGACGGAAAATGCCAGCCGGTCCACTTGAGGCTTCAGGCTGCAGATGCCGTTGCTGAGCGCCTCGGGGAGCATCGGGATCACGCGGTCGGCGAGGTAAACGCTGTTTCCACGCGAGACGGCTTCGCGGTCGAGCGCGGTCTTCGGGCGAACGTAATGCGAGACGTCCGCGATATGCACGGAGACCGCCCAGCCGTCCTTCGTGCGCTGCACTTCGATCGCGTCGTCGAAATCCTTCGCGTCGTCCGGATCGATCGTGAGGATGAAATTTTTGCGGAGATCCGTGCGGCGCGCGGCTTCCTGCTCCGGGACGACGGGCTCGATCCGCTCCGCCTCCCGCACGACATCGCCCGGGAATTGCTGGGGCAGATTGTATTTGCGGATGATCGAGAGGATGTCCACGCCGGGCGCTCCGGCGCGGCCGAGCGCCTCGATCACATGGCCTTCGGGATTGACGTGGCGCGAGGGCCAGTCGTCGAGCTTGGCCACGACCTTGTCGCCGATATTCGCGCCGAGTTCGGCGGAAGGCGCGGGGACATAAAGATTGTGGACGAAGCGCGGATCGTCGGCGGCGACGTAGAAAAAGTTTTTCGATTTCTGCAGCGTGCCGACGATGGTTTCGTTCGCGCGCTTGAGGATGCGAATGATGCGGCCCTCGCGCTTTGGCGGCGCTGCCTGCGGACGACGATCGCCGGGCGGCTTTCCGCTGGTGATCCGCGCCACCACGCGATCGCCGTGCATGGCGGTCCAGGTATTTTCCGCGCTGATGTAGAGATCCGTGCCGCCCGCTTCCTCGTTGAGAATGTGCGCCGCGCCGCTGGCGTGAAATTGCACGGTGCCGGTGAAAAGGTCCGCGTCGCGCGGCACGACGTAGCGGTCTTTTTTCAAGCGCACGATTTGTCCGGCGGTCTCCATCTCGGCCAGGAGGTCGCGCAAACGACGCCGCGCGGAAGGCTGGAGATTCAGCCGCTTCGAGATTTCGATCTTGTCCATCGCCTGGCTGGCGATGAGGTCGAGGATGCTCTGGCGGAGCGATTTCTGAGGACCGGAAGAGGCGATCGATTTTGGACTGTCATTCCTCCGCGGGTTCCCTGGCACGCAGCCACTCTCCGCGCCGATCCGCTCGAACACAAGAAAATGCTTGCGTGCAAGCAGTGGGACGCGACATTTACACGTTCCATTTTTAACCGATGAAAGTCCCCTCCGTCCGCTCCCGTCACGCCTTCACGCTTATCGAATTGCTCGTCGTAATTTCGATCATCGCCATTCTCATGACGCTGCTTTTCCCGACGGTCGGCGCGGCGATAAATTCCGCCAAAAGAACGCAGGCGAAAAACGACGCGACGCAGATCGTGAATGCGATCAACAATTACGCGGCGGAATATGGAAAACTTCCGACCAACGCAACGGCGGATTTGAACGAGGATTCGGAGACCGGAGACATCATGGATGTGCTCAGTCCCGCCAGCTCTTCCAGCGATTCGACCGGGCTGAATCCGCGGTCAATTACTTTTCTGGAAATCCCGAAGGCCACCAAAGACGGCCGCAATGGTCGTGTCGAAGGAAAGGGATCTTACATGGACCCTTGGGGTAGAGCTTACTTTCTCTCCATGGATGCCGACTACGATGGCAAGGTCAAGGGTCCTTCCGGCAGCAGCAAGAGCACGGATATTCAAAAAACGGTCATTGTCTGGTCGAATGGCGATCCCAAGCGCTCGAAGGACTTCATCAATCCGGAAAAGTGGATTAAATCCTACGAGTAGCAATCCACGCGCGGGTGTAGTTCAATGGTAGAACGGCAGCTTCCCAAGCTGCATACGAGGGTTCGATTCCCTTCACCCGCTCTCCTGATTATCAATGACTTACGCAAGAGTGCAGCAAATTTGCAGCACGACCAGGAGATTGCGCTGCCTACTGGCACCTTCAAGAAGGTCCATTTTTGAAATAAACGGCAGCTTTGATTTCTGTTTGAACCGCCCTTTTAACTGGTCCGGGGTTCGCGCCCGTTTACCGTTTGGCGTGGATGGTCGGCCCAGATGGGTTGGGCTCGCCGCCGTAAGGAGTTTTGTGAAGTGCTGAGGCGAAGCGGATCGGCTGCAATGGGCCTTCGACCGCGTCGCAACCTTTTGTGGGAAACGTAGCGCGGGAATGCCGTGAGACGCGGCCAAGCCCGGCAGATCGTTCCACGCGTAATCTGAAACTAATCGAGCTAAAGGTGAGAATGGCTGGTCGGAAGGGCTGTAACCCGCCGCCTTGCAGCGCTGCACATCGTGCAGGCTATGCCGGCGAATTTGTCGGGCATGGAATGCGCTAACAGTTTTCTCGACGGGCAAGAAGATCAACTTTCATCCGCCAAGACATGCGAATAAAATGTTTGCGTAGCATCCCGCCTCAGGGAGACACCCGATTGCCCGGGTCAGCTGGAATTTCTAGCGTAAAGGGCTGATGAAAAATATCCGCTTCCTTCACGGAATGATCCTTGGCTCTGAGCAATGAGTGTTTCCTCAGCCCGGTCGCCAATCGCGAGCCAACTCCCGCTCGCGATCGGACTCGCCGTTGTCATTCTGTTTTTCGTTGGCAGCGGCATCATGGCCTTGGAAGGGGCAGGAGCTTGCTGGTCCCCGTGCTCGATTTTCTCTTCGATCATCTTTTCCAAGGCGTCCCGGTATTCGTCGGTGTAGTCGTCCGGTTTCCACTTGTCGGTCATGCTGGCGATGAGCTGCTTCGCCATGGTCATCTCCGCCTTGGCGGGCCTTTTTTCGGCGGGGGATTTGAATTCCGAGGCGTCGAGAATCTCGTGTGGAAAATGCATCAGTTCGAGCATCAGTCCATGCTCCTGCGGCTTTACGGCGGCGAGGTGCTGGCGGGTGCGGATGACCACTTTCGCGATCGCGATCTTTCCGGTTTCGTTGAGCGCCTCGCGAAGCAGGACGTAGGCGCGGTCCCCGCCTTTGGCCGCCTCCATGTAGTAGGGTTTGTAGAAAAGGAGGGGATTGACCTCGTCGATCGCGACGAAGTTCAGGATGTCCACCGTCTGCGTGGCTTCGATGTCCACCCGGGTAAAATCCTCCTCCTTCAAGACCACGAACTTCCCCTTTTCATATTCGTAGCCTTTGACGATGTGGTCCCACGGCACTTCCTTGCCGTCGCTCTCGGCGACCCGCTTGTAATTGACCGGGCTCAGGTCAGAGCCGCGAAGCAGCCGAAATTTCAGCTCCTCGCGTCTTGTCGCGGGATAGAGCGAGACGGGGATGTTGACTAGGCCAAAGGTGATGGCGCCTTTCCAGATGGATCTCATGATTTCAGGGGTGCACAGATATTCGCACCTGCCCCTTCTCGTGGTGGTAGCTACGAGACGAGCTGTTTTAGAATGTTGAACGCGGCAACTTGCTTGCCTTGTTCGAGGAGATGCATGGCATGCCGAATTCCGTCTTTCAGGTCCGATACCATCTGGTTCTCTTCCTCCTCAGAGTCCTGTCGAGGAAAGTGAACCACTTTCTCGGAGACCGGCCGATGCGCTGCTTTTGGTCCGTTTTTGCGATTCGTCTTCGCGACCAATTTCGAACGCGCTTTGGCGGGTTTCGGCGGGAGATATCGCTGCGACCTTGATACGTGTGCGTCGTCTAGGAGCTCGTATTTCACTCCCACAATTTTTGCGCCTTCGAAGTTTTTCAGGGACTTGGGGAAAATGAATATCTGGCCGGATACATTCTTTTCAAAGCCGACAGTTCCATAGTCGGCCGATCGCCGGCTTGATGCACCGTCATGACGCGGTGAGCTTTGATCGCCTTTTGCAAAGCCTTGTCCTTCGCCGAATCGACAAGCATCAAATGCACGTCGGGCCTGCCTGCTCTGGATACGACAGAAGCAAAGCGCAATGACTTCATAACAACGGTTCGAACGATCTCGGGCCCGCGGCCTTGATGCCTATATGCGCAAGCTTCAGGAGATCACGATTCCGGCCTTCTGAAATGCCGCAGTTATTTCGATAGTTAATTCGCTTCGGACCTTCAGCCAGTCATCGATCGCCGCCGTAGAGGCGTGCAGTTCAAAACTCAGGATCCCTCCAGCTACCTTGATTAATTCGGCGGTCGGCGCCGGCGTTTCACTCACCCCGTCCGTCGAGCCCGCCGTTGCGACCAGAAGATCGAGGACGAGTTTCGGATCGACGGTTGCAGGGGTGGCAATCGCGACATCCATTCGCCGTCGCCGGTCGGAAAGCGTAAAGTTTGTGACGGGATCCGAAATCAGCCTGCCGTTGGGAATAATGAGTTCCGCGCCGCCCTGCGTCCGCATGACGGTCGCACGAATTCCAATCCGTCGGATCGTCCCGATGTCGGTTCCCACCTGAATGACGTCTCCGAGTTTTACCGGCCGCTCGAACAGCACGATAATTCCGGAGACAAAATTGTTTACGATGTTTTGTAGGCCGAACCCAATGCCCACGCTGAACGCGCCGGCAAGGATCGTAAATTTGGTCATGTCGCCGACGAGGATCGCGGCGGCAAGGTAGAATCCGACGAAGAGAATCGCGTAATGCAGCAGGGTGGAAATGGCGAATGGCATCCCCGCGGCGAGGCGAACTCGCTGAAAGATTTCCTCTTCCAGTAAAAAGCGAACGAAGCGCGAGATGAGGAACGCCGCCCATACGGTCAAGGCAAACTCGAGCAAAGTGGCCGCCGAGACCGGTCCAAATTTCAATTGATCGTTCAGCAGAAATCCAAGCCGGTCCCACAAGGGTTTCCGCAGCGAGAGTTCCTCGAGGACAAACCACAGCCACGCTCCGAAACCGGCAATGTGCAGCAGAAATGAGAAGCGTCGCTCCAATAGACCGCGGTTTTTCTGGACCGCGGCTGCTAATGATAGCGGCGGCACGTAAAGCGCAAAGGTCACGAGGCCGTTGGCGATGCGAATGATGGTATAGAGCAACACCGCGGCGAACGCGCTGCTCAGAATCGAGTGCGCGACGAACAGTGCCAAATTGGCGAATCCGATAATGTTGGCGACCGTCGCGAACGCAAACGCGGCAATGGCAAGCTGAGCTTTGCCAGTTGTTCCTTGATCGAATTCCACGCTGCCTCCTCGGACTGGAGAAGGGCGCCCGTGGCTGAGGAATTTAGAAGACGAGTCGCTGTCGGCGATCGGGCTTCGATGTCCGAGGCGATGCTCGATAGACGCTTTTTGTTTCCGGTGAGAAAGACGCTTTGGTCGGCCGTAGCGGTAGGCGGCGTCAGAGTCGCAAGATCCGCCTCGGTCGCCGCGACAATTTCAGCTTTCGGGACCGGAGTCGGTTCCTGCGCCCCCGGGGTCGGTGACGGTGATTGTCCGGGCGCATTCGTCGATAGAAGAGTGACGAATGCAACCTGAAGCAGCGTTCCAATGGCGCGCTTTTTGACCCTCATTCTTGTTCCCGTTCGCAGGTGCGATGGCTGCCAAGCTGGCTTTCAAACAGCAAAAGGGCAAAGCGTGTGGGATGCCTATTTGTTGGCGGCGACGTTGATGCTGCTAGTGGCGAGAGAGGTCAGTTTCTCGTCCGTGGCGGCTTCTTCATCCAGGGTCGTCTGGAGGAGCTTGGCCCCTTCCTTGTCACCAAGCAGCTCAGCGTAGGTTCGAGCCGTGCCGTAGCCTGCCATTTCGTAATGTTCGACGCGCTGGGCGGCTGCAATGAGCCCGGCATCGCGGACTTCTTCGTCGGCCTCTTCCTCGATCATTTCCGCGCCTTCAGCAACGACACCTTCCATGCCTTTGCATTTTGGACCGCGTGTCGTTTGGTCGTGGCTTTTGAGGATTTTTTCCAGACGAACAGCATGCTCCTTCGTCTCCTCGAGATGCTCTTTGAATCCCGCGGCGAGTTCAGCGCTGGTCGCGGCTTTCGCCATCTTCGGCAACGCCTTGATGATCTGCTTTTCGGCGCTGTAAAGGTCCTTGAGTTCGTGAATGTAAAGGTCTTTGAGAGTTGAGAGTTCCATAGACCATGGGTTCGCGCGATTGGTGCCCGGTGGATGCCTCGAGACTTCGTGATGATTCAACCCCGTTGGAAACAGGCCGAGCTTACCAGATGAAGCTCGCGAAAAGCGCGAGGGCCACTGCTCCCATGAACCCGGTTGTGACCCAGCCGAGGATGGTTACCGGGCGCGAAATCATGAACTCACCCATGATCCGCCGGTTCCCGCTCATGAACATGAGAAGGACCAGAATCGGGACAGACACCACGCCATTGATGGCCGCCGAAAGGACAAGAGCTTTGATGGGATCGAGTCCCGCAAAGACGATGCCGACACTCAGAATCATCGCCGCGGCGATCACCGCGTAAAATCGTTTTGCCTGCCAGGGCTTTTGCTGGAGACCAATCGGCCATCTGAAAGCCTCGCCCACCGCGTAGGCTGCGGACCCCGCCAGGACGGGCAGCGCCAGCAATCCCGTTCCGATGATTCCCAAGCTGAAGAGGACGAAGGCAAATTGGCCGGCGACCGGGCGCAAGGCTTCCGCGGCCTCTGCGGCGGAACCGATATTTGTTTTGCCGTGCGCATGAAGAGTGACTGCCGCAGTCAGAATGATGAAGAACGCGACGAGGTTGGAGGCCGCCATGCCGATGAGCGTATCGAGACGAATGCGGCGAAATTGATCGCCGGCCTGGTGTGGCGCCTTTTTCAACGGCTTCTCGGTTTGGTGGCGTTTCACGTCCTCGACTTCGGTGGCTGCCTGCCAGAAAAACAAAAAGGGACTGATCGTCGTTCCAAGGACGGCCGCTATCGCACCGATACTTTCGTTGCCCCAGGTGAAGCTCGGGATGAAAGTGTGCTGGAGAGCTTCTCCCCACGGAACACGCACTGCGAAGACAGTCGCGACATAGGCGAACAGCACCAGCGTAAGCCATTTCAAATAGCGCGAGTATTCAGAATAAGGGACAAACACCTGCAGCAGCAGCGAGACCAACGCGAAGAGCACTCCGAAGACGAGCGCCGAGCCTCCGACGATGAGTTGAAGGGCGCTGCCCATCCGCTGCCGGCTGAGGTGGACCGTCGGGCAGAATTAAAAGGACGGTATGAATCGCGGGAAGCCGGGCGGTGGGATTTGTAATGTGCCTTGCCGACCGCGTCATGCGTGGCGGGATTTTTTCGCTGCACTGCGCAGGCGCCGCTGGAGGAGCGCCAGTACGGCGGCTTCCTCCGGACGCAGGGCGGCCAGGGAACGAATTTTTTCCCGCGCGCGCTCTTCAGCGACAAGAGCGAGTGTGCCGTCGAGATAGGCGTCGAAAACCTCGGGGTGAATGTAGCATTTACGACAGATGGCCGCGGTGTTGCCGAGTTGCGCCGCCGTCTGCTCGATGGCAGCGAGGATGTTTCGCTTCGCCTGCGCCTCACTGTCGAACTTCTCCATCTCGCGCAGCGAGGCTGCGGCGAGCACCGTGCCCGCCCATGTGCGAAAATCTTTTGCCGTAAAATCCGCGCCTGTGATTTCGCGCAGGTAGGCATTTACGTCGCCGGACTCCACATCCCGCACGCCGTCCTCGGCCTCAAATTGGAAAAGCCTTTGCCCGGGCAGCTCTTGAAGCCGCCGGATAACACCGGCGAGCCTGCGGTCCGTGACCCGGATCGAATGGTTTTTTCCGGCTTTCCCACGAAATCGAAACCGCATCGTTGCGCCACGCACGGCGACGTGGCGGTCGCGCATGGTGCTCAGGCCGAATGAGCCATTGCTGCGGACATATTCCTCGTTTCCGACGCGGATGAGCGTGCTTTCAAGAAGACTCACGATGGTTGCGAGAACTTTTTCGCGGCTTAGCGCATGGCGCCCGAGGTCGCGGGCGACGCGGCGACGGATGCGCGGAAGCATGCGGGCGAATGCGAGGACATGCTCGTATTTGGAACTGTCTCGAACTTCGCGCCATCTGGGGTGGTAGCGGTATTGACGGCGGCCGCGCACATCGATTCCGACCGCCTGGAGATGGCCGTTTTCGCTGGCGCTGATGCGCACGTCCGTCCATGCCGGGGGAATCGCTAGGGCTCTTATCCTTGCGAGGGCACGAGCCTTTTTCACGGGACGTCCCTTCGCATCCATGTAACGGAATGTCCCATTCGCACCGGCGCGGTGGATCGTCAGGTCGTCTTTGGAAACGTAGGTCAGACCCGCTTCGCGCGCCGCGACCGCAGGTTCGGGAAGCGCGGAGTTTTCATCTTTCACAACCGGGAATCGCAGGACGCCTCCACCTTCGGCGTATCGCTTTGATTTCTGGAAACATGGAACTCTGGAGTCCGCCACCGGACACAGCCATCGTCCCGTCCAATTTCGAACACTTCTTCGCCATGAAACAGAAATCCGTGACGAATCGAGTGGAGGCAGGTGGCGCCGGAATCGGCGAAGTGAGCGATCCGATGATCGCGCGGCGCGCGCGGGATCTTGCGGCCGCTGATGGACGCGACGAAAGCAATGAGGCGGACATGAGGGAGGCGCGCCTCGAGCTGGCGGGCCGTGACGAGGCGGCGATGGCCGTCGAGGATACCCTTGCGGAGGGCGAGCGCGCCGATGCTGGCGTCGCGCCTGCGGACACCGGCTCGCGCGCGCCCCGGCTCGAAATGGACGACGAGAACAATCTCGCGGCCGAGGAAGTCGAGGAAGGTATCGACGAGGCTGATCTCGACACGCGCAAGCAGTCCTCACCCCGGGTCTGACGCCCATCCTTTTCCGAGATCCACGGCCTTCGACCCGATCCATATAAGCGCGATGAATTCGCGGAAAATGAGCGCCTTTTCGCTTTTCAAACAAACGGTGCGCGAATGGAGCGCGGACAACGTGCCAACGCTCGGGGCGGCTCTCGCCTATTACACCGTTTTTTCGCTCGCTCCGCTGCTCGTCATTTCCATCGCGATTGCCGGCTTCGTGTTCGGCGGGGATGCAGCCCAAGGGCGAATTTTCGAGGAATTGCGCAGGCTAGTCGGCGATCAGGGCGGCCTCGCGATGCAGGACGTGGTGCGAAGCGCCGCCTCGCAGCCGAGGACCGGGGTGCTATCGGCAATCGCCGGAATAATCGCCCTCTTGATCGGCGCTTCGGGCGTCTTCGGCCAGCTTCAGGCAAGTCTCAACATCATCTGGGGTGTGGCTCCGCGGCCGGGACGGGGAATCGCGGGCGTCGTCAAAGATCGCATTCTTTCCTTCAGCTTCATTCTGGTCGTGGGATTCCTTCTTCTCGTCTCGCTGCTTCTCTCGGCCGCGATCACGTTCTGTGCGCAGTGGGTCGGAGGGATCGCCCCCGGCGTCGAATTTCTTGCGCACGCATCGGATATCATTCTCTCGCTGGCGATCACGACGACGCTTTTCGCGCTGATCTTCAAATTCCTTCCCGACGCCCGCATCGCTTGGAGAGATGTATGGATCGGCGCGCTGTTGACAGCCGTCCTGTTCTCAGCCGGAAAGTTCGCGCTTGGTTTCTATCTCGGCATGAGCAGCGTCGGCTCGTCATTTGGCGCCGCCGGGTCGTTGATCGTGCTGCTCTTGTGGATCTATTACTCCGCGCAAATCCTGTTTTTCGGAGCGGAGTTCACGCAGGTGTGGGCAAACCGCCGAGGCTCCCACATCAAGCCGGCGCGGGATGCAGCGTTCGTGGATTAGAATGCGCGTGTTGACGGAATCGATCGTGCCTGCCGCTTCAGCGGAGATGGATTCGTCCACGGCCTTCCGGAAGACCTCGACTGCGTAGATGCTGATTGTCGCTGCTTAGCGTTCACATAACTCAACCAAGAAGGATAGTGAGGCCCGCCGGCTTGCGGATGTTCTCAAAGACAAACTCGTAGTAAACGTGCGTCGCAGACGGAACCATCTGCGGCACACGTTTTGTAGATTCGAGCCTTTAAGGCGTAGCTGCGGGAGCCGGTGTTGCAGAAGGTGCAGGTGAAGACCCCGTGTCAACGTTCCCATTCACTGTAGCATTCGTTCCTTGCGTTCCCACGGCCGCGGAGCCATTGCCGGTAAACCCAGGGCCTGTGGTGTTGGTTCCGGTCGTCGTTGTACTGCCGGTTCCCGCGTTTCCACTGGCCGTGCCGCCCATCGAATTCGTTCCGCCGGTTGCGGCTCCTGTGCCGGTATTGCCGCCGGCGGAGCCAGAGACGCCCGACGCAGAGGCTCCCGTCGTTCCGTTGCTTTGTGCCCACGCCCCGAATGAAAATGCGAAGATAGATGCGATTGTCAGAAGTTTGGTTGTAATTTTCATAACAGGAAGAATTCGGTCCGCTTGGGGCCACCGCTTTTAAGGGTTTGCCCCGACATTGACCACATGGCGGCTCACTCGAAACAACCCAATAGAATACCTCCGGCGGCCGACGGGCGTGCGAACTCGAAGACAAAACCCGATACCGCAATGGCCGCGATCAGTTCATCCCATGCCGCCGTCGGCGGCATTCACGAGGGTTCCATGAGGAAATGGTGGGTCCGCCTCGGCTTCCGGCTCCTTGTGCTTTACGAAAAACTCATCGCCAAATATTCGCCGCACGGAACGCGACCTTCATTCCCGCTCCGGAATTTCCGTGGGCCACCGGAATCGAGAGCCATTGGCACCACATCCGCACGGAACTGGAGGAGGTTCTCCGCCGTCTCGAAGGCATCCCGAGTTTTCAGGACATTTCCGAGGATCAGCGCGCGCTCACGGCGGACTCGAAATGGAAGACCTTCTTTCTCTACGGCTATGGATACCGAGCCGCGAACAACTGCAGCCGTTGTCCGGAAACGGAGCGCCTTCTCAAAACAATCCCGGCATGAAGACCGCGTTCTTTTCGATTCTCGAAGGTGGCAAGCATCTTCCCCACCACCGAGGTCCATTCAAAGGCGTCCTTCGTTATCATCTCGGTCTGATTATGCCCACGCCTCCCGAAACGTGCCGCATACGTGTCGGGCAGGACTACCGAAGCTGGGAGGAGGGCAAGTCTCTGATTTTCGACGACACCCACGACCACGAAGCGTGGAACGATTCGACCCAACGGCGCGTCGTGCTCTTCGTCGATTTTGTGCGGCCACTTCCATTCCCACTCTCCGCCGTCAATCGACTGCTCATTTTTCTCATCGGAATTTCGCCCTTTGTTCAGGAAGCCAGACGCAACCAGGCCAACTGGGACGCCAGGTTCGAACAACTCATCAATGACGCCATGCCTCCCGTGCGCCAGCGCGACGGATATGCGGGCGGCCTTTTTGTCCGCAGGAGTCAATGATGCGCCTGTGCCGCGGCGGACTCCACGGTTTCAAGTCCGCTTTCCGCCGGTCCTGCCATGAGATCGCCCGATGACGTAAACCGCGATCCATGGCATGGACAATCCCACGTCTTCTCGGCTCCATTCCATTTGACGATGCAGCCCATGTGGGGACACGTGGCGGACAGGATCGTGCGCTTGCCGTGCTCGTCGCAATAGACGGCGCACTTTTTCCCATCAATGTTCACGATGGCGCCGGTGGTTCGCTTGACGTCCTCCAGCTTCGTTGTCGCCGCGAGGTGATCTTTGACGAAGCGGACGGGAAAATCCTTGTTCTCGCGCAGGTAATGCCAGAGCGCGGCGGGGCGCTTGCGACGGGGGTTGAATATCTCGGTCCACGGCTCCGGGTGTCCCGCGATCGCATCGCGAATCATCATCGCGGAAAACGTTCCAAGCGTGATGCCATTTCCCGAGAAACCCGTTGCGAGAAACTGCCGTTCCGCGATCTCGCCGATGAACGGCAGCCCGTCCGGAGTCTCGACGACCTGGCCGGACCAGCGATGTGTCGGCCTGGCTCCGCGGATTTTTTGCCGCAGCAACTTTTCCAACTTCTCGTAGCAGCCTTCCGTGTCGGACTGCTGGCCTGTCTTGTGATCTTCGCCTCCGACAATCACGAGGCCGGCTCCGTCGTTTCTGCGATCGAAGCGCCAGTAATGGTAGGGAGAGTCGGTATCCCAAAAAAGAGCCTCGGGCATCGGCTCGATCTCCGCGCCGATCGCATAGGTCGAGTAGGAGGCAAGTTTGGTTTGAAAAAGCGCGGCGGCGAAAGTTCCCTTGGCGCCCTGGATGGGTACGTGAGTGGCCGCGACCAAGGTCCCATAGCGGATCGTCCCTTTGTCGCCTCGCAGGACGTGCTCATCCGCTTCCAGACCGCTCGCGGAGGTTTTTGAAAACACATGGCTTCCCTCTCCCGGGATCTCCTTGGCCAATGCCGCGAGATACCGCGTCGGGTGGAGCTTGGCTTGATTCGGAAATCGTACGGCGGGCCGCCCGAAAAAGGGATCGCTCTCGAGCAGGTGAGCCTCGAAGCCGAATTTCGTGGCGAGCAGCGCATCGTTCTCGAGGTCTGGAACTTCGACCGCCACATCCTTGTCCTCCGCAGCAAACAGGTAACCGGGCACCTCGCCCCAGGCGCACTCGATTCCGAGTTCTGTCGTCAAATCCCGGATTTGCTCGATGGCCAGTCGTCCCGCCTCCCAGAGCGCGCGCGCCGCATCTTCGCCGACTTTCGAGGCCAGTTCGCTGAGGCGGGTGTCTGTCACTTGGGTCAGGTGAGCGGTGGTGTGGGCTGTTTCTCCGCCGCCTACGCCTTGTTGATCGATGACCGCGACGCGGCATCCCGCCTGCTTGAGCAAATAGGCAGTCGTGATACCGGTGATGCCCGCGCCCACGACGAGCACGTCCACATCGTGGTCACCCTGCAGGACCGGAAATTCCTCGATGTGAAAATCGTCGTTCCAGAACGAATTCTTTTTCATCGTGTTTCCTCAATGGACGGCCGCCGGGTGAATTCCCTCGGCGAATTCCTCGATCATCTTGCGATTGAAGGCGGGGATGTCGTCGGGCTTTCGGCTGGTCACGAGGCCATTGTCCACCACGACCTCTTCGTCGACCCACTCGCCGCCCGCGTTTCGCACATCGGTCTGAATGGCTGGCCATGAGGTGACGCGGCGGCCTTCGACAATCCCGGCCTCGATAAGAACCCATGGTCCGTGGCAAATGGCCGCAATCGGCTTGCCGACCTCGGCGAAGCCCTTCGCGAATTCCACCGCCTCGGGCGTCGAGCGAAGGGCGTCGGGATTATAGAGGCCTCCGGGAATCATCAGTCCGTCGAAGTCCGCGGAATCGGCCTCATCCACCGTCAAGTCCACGTCCACGGGTGTGCCTTTCTCGGTGTGATTCATGCCCGTGATTTTTCCCGGTTTCAATGAAACGACTTTCACATCCGCTGACGCGGCTTTGAGCGCTTCCATCGGCCCCTCGAGTTCCACTTGCTCGAAACCGTCGGCTGCCAGAATTGCGATTTTTTTATTCTGAAGTGTTGTATTCATGGAATGAAGATTGGTGACTCGGTAGGGAATCGCTCGTCGCTGGGCATTCGGCCCTGCTCGATACCGTTTCTCGACCTGTTTGCTCGCGGGAGGAGCGGTCGCGTGCACCAGTCCGTCGAGGCCGGCAAGCGACGAAAGCGAGCGGACCACCGGCCAGGCATGGCAGTTGGCGCTGTCCAGCATTCGCCCCGCAGGACCGACGAATGGTCGTCCCTGCAAATCCTTCTGATCCCCGCGCTGCTCGCCGACGAGCAGGATTTTGGCTTCGGCAGTTCCTTCGCCAAACACAACCTGTGTGGCGTGGCGGTAAAGCGGGCATGCCGTGTATTTCGCAGCCGCCCGGTGCAAAACTTGCAAGTCATCGCTCTGGGGGGACTTGCGCCGATCGCCTCTCGGTGGGCCTCGCTTTCAGTTTCGCAACAGGGAGTTCGCTCTTCGCAATCCGTGAAGATGTTTGAAGTGCAGGTATTGGACCGTTTTTGTCCGTGTGGACGGCGTAGCCTTGCGGAGTGTCTGAAATTTCTCTCGCGGCGGCTTCGGGCAGAGATATCGTGATATATCACGATATGAGAGCGGAACTCAGCCGGCAGCAAAAGCGCATCCTGGAGGCGGTGGCGTGGTTTGAAGACCGGCGGGAGCCCGCACTTGTTCCCGGCCTGCTCGTGCGATTGAAACTGGCCGCGGAAAGCAGCCTCACGCCCACCCTGAAAATTTTGGAAAGAAAAGGCATGGCAATGATTTCCGGTGGCGGGGCCCAAGGCCGTCCGCGAGTGATTCGCTTGACCGAGCAGGGGCGTCACACCGTTGGCAGAGGCGGCATTCCACTTCTGGGATCGATCCCGGCGGGACCTCTTGCGGAAGCAGTGAGCGATCCCGATGAATTCGTCGATCAAAGCGCCATGCTGCCGTGGCGGAAGGGGGATTTCCTGCTGCGGGTCAAAGGGGATTCGATGATCGGCGACGGCATTCTCGACGGCGACAAGGTGCTGCTGCGGCCCGGCGTGGAATGCCAGCCCGGGGAAATCGCGGCCGTGCTCGTCGGCGACGCGCACGAAGCCACGCTCAAGCACATCATTCCGATGCCGAAGGAAGGCAAGGTGCGATTGCGAGCGAGCAATCCCGGCTACCGCGACCTGATCGCGCCGGTCGAAGAGGTCAAAATCGCCGGTGTTTTCCGAGGACTGATCCGCGATGTCCGTTGTCCATGACAACAAGCTCGTAAAACTCGAGACGTTTCGCGCTCTGCGGGCAAAGCTTGCGCAGCAGCCTGCGGTAGTGCCGTCGGAATGCATACCAACGGGAGTGGCCGCTCTTGATGAAGCCGTGGGCGGCCTGCTCAAGGGGGCCGTCAGCGAGTTCTCAGGCTCGACCGGCCACGGGGCTTTGTTTTTCTCCGCGCTGTTGGAGACGGCTTGCCGTGAGCGATGGCACATCGGGCTCATCGATGCCGCGGATGAGTTCGAGCCCGCCGACTGGGACGCTGCGGCGCTGCGCCGCCTGCTGTGGGTGCGCTGCACCGAGGCGAGAAAGGCGCTGCGCGCCGCGGACCTGCTCCTGCGCGACGGAAATCTTCCGCTGATCATCCTCGATTTTCAGGGCGTGCCCGCCGCGCAGCTTCGCGGCATCCCGACCAATGTGTGGCACCGCTTCCAGCGCGTGGTCGAGCAGTCGGGCGTCGCATTGGTCGCTCTCACCCGTCGGCCAATGGTCGAAGGCGCGCGCGTGCGCATGGAAGTCGAGGCGCCGCTGCATCTGGACGTCATGCGGATCAAGCGGCGCGATCTCGTCGCCCGCATGCCCGTGCGCGTTCGCCAGAAAACCCGCGAAGCCCTGCGGAGGATTGCGTGATGTTCGCCGCGCTGTGGCTCCCCGTATTCCGCCTGCAGGCGGCGCTGCGATGGCGCGACGTTGCGAGCCCGGCCGGGCTGGTGGACGGTGATGCGGCCAAGGGCACGATCCTCGAGATCAATAGCGCCGCCGAGATTTCGCGAGTGCAGCCGGGTCTGACCCCTGCGCAGGCTCTGGCGCGTTGTCCCGCGCTGCGCATCGTGTCGCGCTCGATTGCGCAGGAGGCAGCGTGCCATGCGCTGCTTGTCGAACTGGCGCTGGAATTTTCTCCCCGCGTCGAGGCGACAAGGGCCGGACTTTGCACGTTGGATTTGTCGGGTGCCGCGAAAGGTGTGTGCTGGCAGCGCCTGGCGCAGGAAATGGTCGCACGCTGCGCGGCGGAGGGATTTGAAGCGCGGGTCGGAGTTGCCGATCGTCCCGATCATGCCTGGCTTGCGGCATGCCGCGCAGATCCCGTGAACGTCGTTTACGACGGTGCGCCTTTTTGTGCGGCACTGCCAATCGATGTGCTGGAGCCTTCGGCTGAGCTGGCGGCAATTCTCGAGGACTGGGGAGTGCGCACGGTTGGGGAATTTTTGAAACTGCCTGCGCAAAGCGCCATCGAGCGGCTCGGACCGGAAGCGGCGCGGCTGCGTCGGAATGCGAGCGCCCGATCAAAGCGTGTTCTGCGGCTGGAACGGCCCGTGGAGCGCCATGTCGAGGCCTTCGACTTCGACTATGCGATCGAGACCACCGAACCGCTTCTGTTTCTTTTGCGCAGGTTCGTGGATTGCCTTTCGAGCCGGCTCCGCGCGATGCATCGAGTGGCGGCGGCTCTGACGCTCACGCTTCCAACCGACAATGGCCCGGTATACACGAGAACCTTTTCGATCCCCACGCCGACTGCGGACGCGGATGCGTGGTTTCGGATTCTCTCCACGCACCTCGAGGAATTGACGCTCGATCATCAGCCCGTGGGCGTGCGTCTGCGCGTGGATGCGGCGGCCGCGGCAGGAAAACAGCTCCACCTCTTTGAAAGTTCGCTGCGCGATCCGAATCGTTTCGGCGAGACCCTCGCGCGGCTCAAGGCACTGGTTGGCGAAGCCGGCGTTGGCGTGCCGCAGCCTGCGGATTCACACGAGCCGGGCGCTTTTCGCGCGATGGAATTTGTCGAAGCGGGCGACGATGTTCCGATCTTGTCCTTGCGAGGACTCCCCCTGCGCCGCCACCGGCGGGCGCGACATATTGCGGTGAAGCATGCGAACGGACGCCCGTCGTGGATCGAGGGTCACGGCCCGGTCGTGAACACGCGCGGGCCGTTTGGTCTTTCGGGCGGCTGGTGGGACAGAAACTGGCGCGTAATGGAGTGGGACGTGGAGGCGGGCGACGGCCAGTTGCTTCGCATTGCATGGCGACCCGGCGGCCGATGGACCGTGGAGGGTTCCTATGACGTATGTTGAGCTGCACGCCCGCAGCGCTTTCAGCTTTCTGCGGGCCGCATCGCTTCCCGAGGATCTCGCGAGGGAAGCCGCGCAGCTTGGCATCGCCGAGCTCGCGCTGTGCGACCGCGATGGAGTTTATGGCGCACCGCGTTTGTTCGGGGAGGCGCGACGCTGCGGAGTGAAGCCGCGCGTCGGCGCCGAGCTGACCATGGAAGGCGGCTCGGTGCTGCCTGTCCTCGTGGCGAGCCGGTCCGGCTACCAGAACCTCTGCCAGTTCCTCACGCGGGCAAAACTGCGCGGCACCAAGCACGAGAGCGCCGTGCGCTGGGCTGAGCTCGGCGAATTCGCGGAGGGGTTGATCGCACTGACGGGGATGAGGAAGGAGACATCGTGCGGAGGATCGACGCGGAGGATTTCTCCGGCGCGAGGGAAACCGCGGAGCGTCTGGTGGCGGCTTTCGGGCGGGACAATGTCGTCGTCGAGATGCAGAGGCACAATACCCGCGGTGAGGAAATCCGCCTCGATGCGCTCGACGATCTTGCGTCGACCCTCGGGCTTCGGACTGTGGCCGCGGGCGGCGTGCTCTATGCGCGGCCCGCTCAGCGCGAGGTGCTCGATGTGTTTACCTGCATGCGTCACCACACTCATCTCGATGCCGCCGGACGTCTGCTGGGGCCGAACGACCATCGGCATTTGAAAAGTCCCCAGGAGATGGAGGCCCTGTTCGCGGACAGGCCGGAAGCCATCGAGAACACGCTCCGCGTCGCGGACCGCCTGGATTTCACGCTCGAGAATCTCGGCTATGAATTCCCGCGCTTCCGAAGCCTGGGTGATGAAGAGATGAACGCCCTGCTGCGGGAGCGCAGCTTTGCAGGCATGAAGCACCGCCACGGAAAGATCGTGCCCGAGGTGCGGCAAACGCTCGAAAAGGAGCTGCGCCTCATCGCCGAACTCGGCTTCTCCGGCTATTTCCTCATCGTCGGCGACATCGTGGACTTTTGCCGGGAGAACGACATTCTCGTGCAGGGGCGCGGCAGCGCGGCCAACAGCGCGGTGTGCTACGCGCTCGGCATCACGGCCTGCGATCCGCTCAAATGCCAGCTTCTCTTCGAACGCTTCCTTGCTCCGCCCGCACCCGGTCAGGAAAAATCGTGGCCGGACATCGATCTCGATCTGCCCAGCGGTGATCGGCGCGAGCGGGTCATTCAGGAGGTTTACCGGCGCTACGGCGAGCATGGAGCGGCGATGACGGCGAATGTCATCACCTACCGGGGAAAGAGCGCGATGCGGGAGATCGGCAAGGCGCTCAATTTTCCGCCCGAGACGCTCGACCGTTTTTCTAAGCTCTACGCGAACGGCGATTTTCCGCACACGCTAGGCTTTCGCGAGCAGATGCGGCGCGCGGGGCTGCCGGAGAATCCGCGCGTGGCCGCGGCATTGCGCCTTCAGCAACGGATCCGCGGACTACCGCGCCATCTCGGGCAGCATTCGGGAGGCATGATCATTTGCCAGAATGCGCTGGGCAAAGTCGTGCCGCTCGAGCGCGCATCCATGCGCGGTCGAGTCGTGGCGCAGTGGGACAAGGACGATTGCGATGACCTCGGCATCATCAAGATCGACCTGCTCGGCCTTGGCATGATGTCGGTGATGCAGGATGCGTTCGCGCTTGCACACAGGCGGCGAAACGATGTCTACGATTTCTACAACCTGCCGGAAAACGATCCGAAGACCTACGCCATGCTGGGCGAGGCGGATACAATCGGGCTTTTTCAGGTCGAGAGCCGGGCGCAGATGGCAACGCTTCCACGCCTCAAGCCGAAGAATTTTTACGACATCGCGGTCCAGATCGCGATTATCCGCCCCGGCCCCATCCAGGGCGGCATGGTGCATCCGTATCTCGCGAGGCGAATGGGGCGCGAGGAGGTCGATTATTTTGGCGTCGAGAAGGGAAGCGTCGTTGAGGTGGAGTTGAAGGCCTTGCTCGAGCGCACGCTTGGCGTGCCGCTGTTCCAGGAACAGATGCTGGCGATGGCGATCCGACTGGCCGGCTTCGGCGGGCGCGAGGTGGCCGAACTCAAGAAAGCGCTGAGCTTCCACCGCTCGCACGAGAAGATGATCGCGGTGTGCGACAAATTGCGCCGGGCCATGGCGGCCAAAAGTGTGCCGCCGGAAGTGGCCGAGCGGATCGTGAAGTCGGTGGAGGCGTTCGCGGTCTACGGTTTCCCCGAGAGTCACGCGATCAGCTTTGCCTACATCGCCTATGCGAGCGCCTGGATGAAGGCGCACCGTGCGCCGGAATTCTACGCGGCGCTGCTCAACAACCAGCCGATGGGATTTTATTCGCCCTCGACGCTCGTCTACGACGCGCGCGCCCATGGCGTGAGGGTGCGACCGGTTTCGGTGATCGACTCCGAAGCGCTATGCACGGTGGAGGATGATGCGACAATCCGCCTCGGGCTCAACATGGTGCGTGGCCTCGATCAAGGAACCGCGGAGAGAATTATCCGCGAGCGCTCTCGATCATCTTTTCTTTCGGTGGAGGATTTCAAGCGGCGCGTGAAACCGGACAAGGATGTCGCACGTGCCCTTGCGAGGCTCGGAGCCTTGAATGGCCTGGGGCAGCATCGGCGCGAGGCGCTGTGGAGGATCGAAGCCCCGGCGAGGATGGACGATCTTTTTCCGGAGACCGGAATTTCGGACATGCCGCTACGCCCGATGGATGCCTTCGAGCGCGTGAATGCCGATTACGCGGGCGCCGGAGTGACGACCGGACGCCACCCGATGGCGCTCATTCGTGAAAGCCTCCCGGACGTCTGGCCAGCCGCGGATTTGCCATCGCTCGCCAACGGCCAGCGGGCATGGATCGCCGGCATGGTGATCTGCCGCCAGCGACCGGGAACGGCCAAGGGCTTCGTCTTCGTCAGCCTCGAGGACGAAACCGGAGTCGCCAATGCGGTCGTGGAACCTGCGCTCTTCGAACGCAAGCGGCTGTGCATCACGCAGGAGACGTTTCTGCGAATATGCGGAGTGATTCAAAATCAGGACGGCGTCATCCACGTCAAGGCACGCGAGATCGAGCCTCTTGCCATGCCGGAATTGAGCACGCCCGGCTCTCATGACTTCCACTAGATGTCGAAAGCAACACGCAGCGGGCTGGTCGGATTAACCGGACCAATCCGCGTCGTGACCACGGGTATCAATGTGGACGAAACCCGGATATTCGCCGATGCCACCTCGGAAGAATCCACGAGTCCTCAGGGCGTGCGCGGCCTCGGCGACGTCGCGAGGCGATGCCTCGAAAACCAGATCGAGCGCATTGTTGCGCAGATGCTGGGAGTGGGCCGCCGAGCCAGGGCACTTCGCATTGTATTCGGGCGAACGGTAGGCGGAAATGACCTGCCGAACGGGCGATCGAAGTTTTTCCACGAGCTGATCGGCAACCCGCAGGGTGTCCGCAAGGTTTGGCCAAAGTTCCCGGGGCGGCAGGTGATTACTGATGCCACTGCGCGTCTTTTGATGAGATGCGATGACATCGTCCAGATTGACGTGACGAAGACTCAATGAGGAAAGGAAGGCCCGGTATTCTTTGAAATGAGGCAGCGAGGCAATCGGCGGCGGCATTCGTGGCTCGAGCCTGTCGACCAGTTTCTGCCAATCGACTCGTTCGACAAAAGATTTCAAACTCTCGATGTTCGTCAACGCCACGCCCGCCCCGGCCCCGAGCAAGAGTCCCATCGCACCACGACGGGTCAGGCAGCGAGGGCGTGGGGGATCTTCGTTCATAGGGAACGACAGAACCGATACGCAATTTTCCGCAGAGCGAAAGGGGCACGCTGAAATTTTTGCCAGCTTCTGTTTGCGGCGAGACGGAAAATGTTGGGAAATTGCATCCCGCGCGACGCTCCTGGTCAGGCCGTAGGAGTTCCTTTTCGAGACCATCGATGAAGCGTGACGGGACGCGCGACGACACACTTTCCGTCGATCCCTTCGCATGAGCGAAAAGCAAAAGACTGCGGCAGGAAGGAACATCAGGAAGGCCGCGGCTGCAGCCAGGAAAAAGAAGACCGTGGCACATTTGCCCAAGGCCCCCCCGAACGGCGCTGGGAAAGAAAGGGGCCAAGGCGGCACGGAAGAAACGAAAGCAGAATTGAAAAATCCAGAATCCCATTATCTACCTCCCGCGCGCTGGTGTCCGAACAACCCCGGACGACCGCTTTTGATTTTCCGGGACACGCTCGAGGGAAATGGCGAGCAACTGGCGGAACGATTCGAGGAGACATTTCGCCGCAACGGCTGGCCTCCCGCCTGGCGTTACACGATCTATGACTACCCACATTATCACAGCACCTCCCACGAGGTGATCGGCGTCTTCCGCGGCGAAGCCGATGTGCGCTTCGGCGACGACGTAGGCTTCACCGCACGGCTCTCGGCCGGCGATGTCGTCGTTATTCCCGCGGGTGTCTCACATCAACGGCTGTGGCAGACGGCTGATTTCCAGGGCGTCGGGGCATATCCCGCCGGCTGCGAGGTCGATGAGATCCGAAAGGATTCCGGTGTCGTCCCGGAGGAAGCTGCCGCCCGGGTCGCGGAACTGGACATACCGACCGACCCGCTGTCGGGAGAAAGAGGACCGCTGGTCAGGATTTGGAGTGGTGCGGGTCCGGGAGATTCGAGCGATGCCTGATGACCGCGCCGACGTAGTCATTGTAGGCGCCGGTGTGGCCGGTCTGGCCGCGGCGCGGGAATTGCGCGCAGCCGGACTTGGCGTGCGCGTTCTCGAGGCGCGATCCCGCGCCGGGGGCGCGTCTTCACGCGAGCGGGCGTGGAGCTGGGCGCGGAGTTCGTTCACGGAAGGCCGCCGGGCCTTTGCTCCATTCTCAAGGCAGCCGGTCTGCCTTTGTTCGAGGCGTCCGAACAACGATGGCGCAAAGAGGGCGCGAGCTTCAAAGCGTTTCCCGAATTCTGGGAAACGATCGAGAAGGTCGATGGGCAGATTCCCGCAGGGCCGGAGATTTCCTATGTGCAATTTCTCGATCATGCGCAGGCATCACCTTCCGAGAAATCGATCGCGCGCGCTTTCGTCGAGGGATTCAATGCCGCGCAGGCAGAGAGGATCAGCGCACAGGCCGTGGCTCTCGCTGATCGCGCGGCGGAAGAAATCGAAGGCGAGAAGGCTTTTCGAGTGACGGCTGGCTACGGAGCGCTGGTCGACTGGCTTCGCGCGGGACAACCGGAGAACGAACTGCGATTTGAGACAGCCGTGGAAAGGATTGCCTGGAATGGCGAGGGTGTCGAGGTGCGCTGCCGCACGCCGGGTGGAATCCGGAACCATGCGGCCGAATGCGTCGTAATCACCGTGCCTCTGGGCGTTCTCAAGTCCCGGCAGATCGAATTCGCGCCCGAGTTGCCGAAGGACAAGCTCGAGGCGTTGATGCACCTGGAAATGGGCGCGGTGCAGCGGTTCGTCCTGGAATTCGACGATGTTCTTTTATCAAGCAGGAACATGCCCGAAGGCTTCGTGATGGCGGACGGATTGGATGTTCCTGTTTGGTGGAGGACCACGCCGGCACCGCGAAATCTGCTGGTGGGATGGACCGGCGGTCCCCTTGCGCTGAAACTCGGCGAGCTTTCTGGCGAACAAAGGCGTGAATGCGTCGTTGAATCGCTCTCGAAGATGCTCGATGTGCGCATCGAGGACCTCCGCCGGCACCTCATCGAGGTCCACCATCACGACTGGATGGCCGATCCGTGGAGTCGCGGGGCCTATAGCTATCCGGGGATCGCTGGCATCGAGGCGGCGCGGATGCTTGCGCAACCCATCGAGGGGCGGCTTTATTTCGCGGGCGAGGCGACCGATTTCTCCGGACATTCCGGGACTGTCCACGGAGCGCTCGAAAGCGGCCTTCGCGTTGCGCGGGAGATCAACTCACCTTGACGGGCCTCACGACGGCTTCGCGACCGACCTATGCGTTCTTTACACAGCCAACGATGCCTACATGCGGGATTACGATTTGGCCGTGCCCCGCGATTGTGTCGCTGCGGAGACTTCCGCACGCTCGCACTTTGCGCTCGAGCACATCCGGCACCGGCTGCGGGCGGACATCTCTCCGTCGCGCCTCGTCCGCTTTCTCAAAGCATCTCAGGATTAGCTGACTTTCGCGGCGTCGCGCAGTTCCTTGACCTGATTATGCACGGCGAGGATGCGCGTCGCGATGGAGTCGATCGTGCTCGCGGCCTCGGCGGACACGGACTCTGCCACGGCTTTTCGAAACATTTCGACGGCGTGGTCCTCGCCGCGCTCGCACTCCGCGAGGATGGCGTGGTCGTCGCCGGAGGTGAGAGCTCCCTTGAGGTTGATCCAGCCCCGGTGCAGCGTGCCGGCCACGGTCGGCTTTTCGTCGTTCGAATCGGCGTCGGCGAAGACTGTTAGCTCATCGGCCATTTCCTGGCGCTCGGCCGCGAAGCCTTCGAAAAGCATTTTGAGATGCGGATCCTTCACCGATTTCGCGGCATTCGTGAATCCTTCGACGCCGTCGGCCAGTGTTTGCAGCAGGTCTTTGATTTTCGTGCTCATTGGACAGAGGATTCGTTTCCGCGGGCGTGATCGGCCGTTTGGAATCGGGCGCGAAAAATCGCCGGCAGAATGAACCAGACCGTAACCAGAAGCAGAAGCGTCACTCCTGCCGAGAGAAACGCCGGCATATGGGCGTTCCAGATCTGCGCGGACACGACGAAAAGATCCAACGTCAGGCCCGCGGCCAGAAATCCCAATGCCGCAAGCAGACAGCGGCTCGCGAGCGCATGCAATTCCTCCGAGTCGCGGCCATGCTCCCCAATTCGGTGGAATGCGGCCGGTAGCATGAGCGAAAGCGCGCTTCCCACGATTGCCAGAAGGGCTCCGAGGTGAACGACCTGCAATCCCTTCGGCAGCTTGTCGAATGCATCCGTGAGGCAGGCGATGAATTGAAAGCCGAGGAGAGCCTGCGTGCCGGGGAGCACCACGCGACATTCCGTGAGCACTTGATTGATGCGGTCCTTGAGGGGCGGGAGTTGGTTGTTCATTTCATCATTCTGGAGATGCTCATGCGGCGTTTTTCGCGCCCGCATCAGCGGGTAGACATACCAAGCGAGGAGACAAAGAAGGACGACCGCGACCGCCAGCAGCGCCCCCGCCGCAGGATTCAGGATCTTTCCCGCCACAATCTGAATCTCAAGGCCGAGAGCGATGGTGAAGGGAAGAAGAGCCCAGCCGAGCGTCACGGTGGCGAAGTGCAGAAAACGGCGCCCGTCCCGCCCGTTCCAGGCACCGAGATGGAAGGCCGGAATCATGAGGAGAATCGCAAATGCCGCGACCAGAAACACGAAGGCGACAAAATGAACGAGATGCTCGTCGGGAGGCAGGCGCGCGAAGCCCGGCTGGAATACGGCCTGAAAGGCGAAGCCGAGAAGCACCTGGGCGGCGAGGACGAGCATGCGATTCTCGTCGAGCACGATCTTGGTGACTTCCTTAAACTTCACCATTGCCGGCTTTATCGATTGCGCGCTGGACGAGCTTGAGCGCCTTCCTGACATTCGAGCGGCCCAGAATCCTGAACTGCTTTCCTTTCATCTCGTTATACGAAGCGAAGAAATGCTCGATCTCCGAAAGTGTTTCCTGGGGGATGTCCGAGAGCGACTTGATTGTGGCGTGCCTTCTCGACGTTTGTGCGACGGCGACCAACCGATCATTTCGCTCCGCCTTTCGCCTGCCCCTTTCTTTCTGCACAGCCTCGATTGCGCCGACCACGCGCGCCTTGACGAGGCAACCGACGAAGGTCGGTGCATCCATCAATACAAGCACGTCGAGCGGATCGCCATCGTCGGCGAGTGTCGATGGAATGAATCCGAACTCGAAGGGAAACTCAACGCCGGCCGGCATTGGTGAGCCCAGCTCGAACAGGCCGGACGCGGGCTCGAATTTGAATTTGTTGCGGCTTCCCTTCGGCGTTTCGACGATGACTCGCACTTCGCCTTCGACATCGCCCCACGGCGACATGTTCCCAAACGCCTTCATGTCTGGAGAATCGCTTCAACATCCCATTATGCGTGTGCGCGAAAAAATCCGCGCACGAGACCGGCGGGATACGAAGACAAGGTATGCCTCAGGGGGATAAATCCAAATACACCGCCAAGCAGAAGCGGAAGGCGGAGCACGTCGAAGAAGGTTATGAGAAGCGCGGGGCTTCCAAGGATGAAGCCGAGCGCCGCGCCTGGGCCACCGTCAACAAGTCGAGCGGCGGAGGAAAGAAGAGCGGAAGCGGCCGGGGAAAGGCGGAAAACAAGGCGCCTTCCAAAAAGGGAGGCCGCAAGGGCGGAAAATCCACCGCGGGAAAAAAGAAATCCGGAGGAAAGACGAAGTCGTAGTCGGCTGATTATTGGTCGGGCCGCCGTAACCCCAATCCATACCCATGAGTTCGGAAATGATTTATCGCGATCTCGGTAAGACTGGTGAACGAGTTTCCGCCATCGGTTTGGGCGGCTGGCACCTCGCCCTTCCCAATGTGGATGAGGCACTCAGCCATCGCATCGTGCGCACCGCGATCGACCGCGGCATCACCTTCATGGACAATTCCTGGGATTATAATGAAGGCGCCAGTGAGAAACGCATGGGGCGCGCCTTGCGGGACGGCTACCGCGACAAGGTCTTTCTCATGACCAAGATCGATGGGCGCACGAAATCCGCCGCCATAACGCAGCTCGAGGAGTCACTGCGTCGGCTCCAGACCGACTGCATCGATCTTGTCCAGCACCATGAAATCATTCGCTTCGACGATCCCCACCGCGTCTTTGATTCCGATGGCGCGAATTCCGCGCTGATCGAGGCCCGCGACGCGGGCAAGCTTCGTTTCATCGGCTTTACCGGCCACAAGGATCCCCATGTCCATCTGCACATGCTCGACGTCGCCCGTGACAATGGCTTCGCCTTCGATACCGCGCAGATGCCGATCAACGTCATGGATGCGCACTACCGCAGCTTTGCAAAGCAGGTGGTGCCCAGGCTGGTGAGCGAGGGCGTGGGTGTCCTCGGCATGAAGTCGCTTGGACAGGGCCTTATTCTTCAATCGGGAACGGTGACGGCTATCGAATGCCTCCACTATGCACTCAATGAACCGACGTCGGTTGTCATCACCGGCATCGACAGCATGAAAATTCTCGAGCAAGCCTTCGAAGCCGCACGCACATTCCAGCCAATGAGCGAGAAGGATCGATCCGCTTTGCTCGCGAAAACGGCAGAGGCGGCATCGCGTGGGGAATATGAACTTTTCAAGACGCGCTCGATCTTTGATGCCACGGCTCAAAATCCCGAGTGGTTGGACGAGGAACCAGATCGGTATAGGAATTTGATGCCCTCTTAGCGCAAGCACCCTTTGTGGGAAACGTTGCATCGCTCAAAGAGTGATCCGATCTGCGGCGCGGGCCCTGCGCCGAACATGGTTGCTACATATGACTATTCGCGGCTTGGAACGAGGATAGGGGCACCCTTGTCCTTGACGAGAAATACCAGAAATTTTGCCGGTTTGGTGTCGCTGGCATTCTTTCCAACGAGGTGAATTCCTTTCGGGTCTTCATAGAAGGTGTCTCCGGGATGGAGCATCACTTTTGCTCCGCCTTTCATCTGCATCACGATCGATCCTTCCAAAACATAGACGAAGGCGCTGGCGTTGTGACGATGCACTGGATCAGCGGCGCCCGGAGGGTAGTCGACGATGATCATGGTGACTTCCTTTCCGGGAACGTTCGCCAGGCTTTTGGTCATCAGATCAGTGACCTTGGCCTCGTCTTCACCCGAGGCCGGGAGAATGGAACTCAAAATCAAAATGACACCGACCGCGACACGGATAAGAAGGCGACGGCGCGGCTCGATCTCCATGTGGCAGCGCGTGTTCCTATTTGTAAGTCCGAGATGTGGAGCAAGGGCATTCATATCTAATTCCTTTTACAGCTTCGGAACCCGCGAATTTCAAAGCATCGAGGTTTCTTGGAGGATCCGGAATGAAAGTCCCAGCCATGGACCGCCACCGCCGCCCCGAAGAAGCCTTCAGCTAGGAACCAGGGTTCGATTTGTGGTGAATCGGCTTCGGAACGAGAACATGTTGGGTGGCAGCCAGGCGGTCGAGCAACCGCCCGGAGTCGCTCTCAACGGCGAGCATGGCGTGGTGGGCGCATGTAAGAAACTGCTCTTTGCGCATGTGGGCGAGGAACTTGAGAAGGAGATCGTAGAAGCCGCAGACATTGAGAAGTCCGACCGGTTTGAGGTGCAGGCCAAGCTGAAGCCAGGTGAAGATCTCGATGACTTCCTCGAGCGTGCCAATTCCTCCGGGCAGGGCCACGAAAGCGTCGGCGAGACTGGCCATGCGATGCTTGCGCTCGTGCATCGAATCGACCGGGATAAGTTCCGTGAGCCCGCGGTGAGCCCGTTCCTCTGCAATCATCGCGCGGGGAATCACGCCGATGACCTCGCCGCCCGCGGCGAGCGCGGAATCGGCGAGAATCCCCATCAGCCCCACGCTTCCTCCGCCGTAAACGATGCCCAGGCCGCGCTGTGCGCACGCGGCTCCGAAAGCGGATGCCGCCTTCTCATATTCCGTGGAGGCACCGAAGCTGGAGCCCGAATAGACGCAGATTTTCGACATCATGTGACTTCCTCTTGAATAGAGTTCGGCTGGGACTTTTCCAATTGTGATGACGCCGGCGGAAAACTACTGAGCATCGCCCGACGAATCAGGTCGAAGACGTCGCGCCATCCCTGCCGGACCTCCGGCGCAAAGGCCTCACCGAGATGCAAGGCGAGCGCGTGGAGGAGGGCGTCCTCCGCAAAATCGAAATGCTCGGCGCGCACCCCGTAACCCGCGTGCCGCATTCCGAGCGTTCGGAGCTCGGGGAGAATTTGCGGAAGATTGTGGAGGCCGCGCACGGTGACGCCGATCATCCGCATGAGCATGAGCCGCATGGTGGCCATCTCGACGCGGGCGAAGAGCGGCTCGATCTCGGGATGCCGCGCGAACAAGCGCCGGTAAAAATCCGCGGCGAAGGCATCCGCCTTTGGAGCGATGATCTCGAAGGTCGACTGGACGAGAAAGACGGGATCGCTTTCGAGGAAGCCGAGGATTTCGACCAGTCGCACGCTCTCGTTCCGCCCTCGAATCGTGGTCTCAAAGCGCCGGCCGACCTCGAGCGACGGCAGGATCGGTGCGACCAGATCTTCGGACGCGAGCACGCGGGTGCCGTGGTTCTTGTTCAACGCTTCGATTCGGCTGGCGGTGTTCACCGCGTCGCCGATGACCGTGAAGTCGATCTTGTTGGGATGTCCGACCTGACCGACGACGACGGAGCCGTAGTGAAGCCCGATGCGGGGTTCGAAGGAAAATCCGAAGTGAGTTTGCAGATAGCCGTTCACGTGCTGCGCGGCGGCGAGCATCCGCAAACTCGCCCGGACGGCGTGGCGGGCGCACTCCTCGTGCGTGGGGTTGTCCAACCCGAAGAGGGCAAGCATGCCGTCCCCGAGATACTTGTTGATGACCCCGTGATTGGCGAAGATCGGATCGCCGAGCTGCTTGAAGAACCGGTTGAGGGAATGGACGATGTCATACGGGAGCTGGGCCTCGGCGATCGTGGTAAAGCCGCTGATGTCGCAAAAAAGCACGCCCAGCTTTTTTTCCTCCGCGGCGGGCCAGCCATCGGCCTGGCAGCTTGCGAGATCGGCGTCGATGAAGTCGTGCACGAGCCGGCGGACCTTCGCCGGGCCGAACGGACAGCCCTGGCAGGCGAGCCGCACGGCATCGGGCCAATGACGTTGCGCGGCGAGCTCGGCTTCCTTCGCCGAGCGCGGACCGAAGGATTCCAGGCCGTCGATGACCAGCACGCGGCACGTCGAGCAACGCGCCTGGCCGGCGCACGCGTGGTAATGCGGAAGGCCGGCGGCCAGGGACGCGTCGAGGAGGCTTTGTGCCTCCGCGGTGCATTCCACGGCCATCGCCTTTTGTTCCTCGATGAATTCGATGGTCGGCATGGAGTGCTCAATCGAGTGGAGGTTGAAGACTCCCGCCGTTGTTCATTTCAGCGGGCGCCGCCGCCGGCTCGAATGGTTTCGCCGGTGACCCACGAGGCGGCATCGGATGCGAGAAAGACGGCCACGGCGGCAATATCCGCAGGCTCGCCCAGGCGGCCGAGCGGCGTGAGGGAGATGTATTGCCTGACGCTTTCTTCACCCAGGAGTCCCTCGGACTCGGTGCCTTCGCTGCGGGTGTAGCCCGGCGCGATCGCGTTGACGCGGATCCCGCGCGGCCCGAGTTCCGCCGCCAGTCCCTGGGTCAAATTTTCCACGGCGGCCTTGGTGGCCGAGTAGAGGATTCCGTTCGGCAGGGAATGGCTGCCGGCGAGGGAGCTGATGTTGATGACGCGGCCGCCTTCGAACCCGAACTGCCGGATCGCTTCCTGGATCGTAAGGATCGGCCCCAGCACGTTGGTCGAGAATTCGCGGTGGAACTCCGCGGTGCTGATCGCCTCGAACGGCTCGAACTTGAAGACGCCGGCGTTGTTCACCAGCACGTCGAGCCGGCCGAACGCTTTTCTGGTTTCCGCGAACAGCCGTTTCACGTCCTCCGGATCGGAGACGTTGGCTTGGACGGCGATGGCATTGCCTCCGGCGTCGGCGATCTCGGCCAGGACGCGATCGGCGCCTTTTCGGTCCGATGCGTAGTTCACGACGACGGATGCGCCTTCCGCGCAGAACGCATTGGCAATGCCCGCGCCGATCCCTTTCGAGGCGCCGGTGACAACGGCGATTTTTCCCGTGAGCGCTTTCATGACTCTTGGAAATCTGTGGAGATGCCGAGGAGTCGTTCGCTCAACTCCCACAGGCGGCGGGCGTTGGCCGGATCGATCGCGTAGGGTTTGACGCCTCCGCGCTTGAACGCGTCCACGGTGGGCGCGGTCTGTCCGGAATCACCCTCGCTGAGCGGCGCGATGTCGTTGTCTTCGCAATACACGCCGCCGAGGCTCTCGAGCTTCGGGCTGGTGGCGCACCACACGATGGTGGAAGCGCCTTGCTCGACGTTTTTCAATCCCCTGGCCGGATCGACGACCGGATTGCCGTGCTCGTCGAGCCCGCCCGCCTGGCGGATTTGCTCCCGCGTCATATGCTTGGCGAGTCCCGTCTCCACGATGCCTCCGGGATGCAGGGAGAACGCGCGGACATTTTCCCGCCGGCCGCGACGGTCGAGCTCGACCGCAAAGAGAATATTTGCGGTCTTCGATTGGCCGTAGGCCAGCCAGGGATCGTAGGCGCGATGCTCAAAGTTCGGGTCGTCGAAATCAACGGGCGAGAACCAGTGTCCCCGGGACGAGACCGAGACGACCCTCGCGCCCCCGGCCCGACGGAGCGCCGGCCAGAGGCGGGCCGTGAGCTGAAAGTGCCCGAGGTGATTCGTGGCAAACTGATGCTCGAGTCCGCGGCTGTCTCGCGTGAGCGGACAGGCCATGATGCCGGCATTGTTCACCAGCAGGTGCAGGGGCTGGCGATCGAGCCGCTCCGCGAACGCGTCGATCGAGGGGGGATCGAGCAGGTCCATTGCCGCGATCTCGACGCCGGGGACGGCAGCCAGCGCCGCGGCGGCCCGCGGCACATCGCGCGCCGGCACGATCACCCGCGCGCCCGCGCCGAGCAGGATGCGAGCGGTCTCCCGGCCGAGACCGGAATAGCCGCCCGTGACGACCGCGACTTTTCCCGCCAGGTCGATGCCATGGATGACTTCGGCGGCCGTCGAGGTAATGCCGAATCCGGAGCCTATGGGTTGCTGGAGTGTGGTCATATCGATTTTGGGTTCATTGATTCTCTCGGACGAAGCCGCCTTGAGTGAGGTGCTTCTTCAGCATCTCCGCGGTCTGGTGCAGGGCGTCGCGCACGGCCGGCACGTGGCTGATCGCGTTGAGCAGCCCGTAGTCGTGGATGAGGTTTTCGTAGCGCACGACGGTGACATCGACGCCGGCGGCATCGAGCTTGCGCGCGTAGGCCAGGCCCTCGTCGCGCAGGACGTCGTTTCCGGCCACCTGAAGCAAGGTCGGCGGAAGTCCATGCAGTTGCTCCGTCGTCGCCTGGAGCGGCGAGGCATGGATTTCACGACGGCTTGCGGGATCGGGCGCGTAGGCGTCCCAGAACCACTGCATCATCGCCCGCGAGAGAAAATAACCGGCCGCGTATTCGTGATAGGACTCGGTTTCGAAGTTCGCGTCCGTGACCGGCCAGAGCATCACCTGGCATTTGAGTTCGGGTCCGCCCCTGTCCTTCGCCAGGAGCGCCACCGCCGCGGTCATGTTTCCGCCGACGCTGTTGCCCACGATGGCCAGCCGCCTGCCATCCACCTTGATCTCCTCGCCGTGGGCGGCGACCCATTTGGCGGCGGCATGGATTTCGTGGATCGCGGTCGGGTAATGCGCCTCGGGCGACGGGGTGTAGTTCACGAAGACGGCGGTGAACCCGCTGTCGGCCACGAGGTCGCGAACGAACCGCTCGTGGGTCGGGAAGTCGCCGAGAATCCAGCCGCCGCCGTGGACGAAGAGGAAAGCGGGAAGAACCGCTTGGCTTCCGGCGGGACGGACGATGGTGAGGCGCACCTCCAAGTTATCCTGCGTGATCGTTTTCTCTTCGATGTCGCAGGCGGGCAGATCGAGCGGGACGGACGCTTGGGCGTCCACCAGGACCTTCCTCGCTTCGGCGGGCGTCAACGTTTCGATGGGTTTGCCGCCGCTGGAGTTGAGCGCTTTGAGGAACTCGCGGATGCGGCGTTCGACTTTCGGATTTTGGGATGGATCGATGGAACTCATGGTTTTTGGTTTCGTTGAAATGCGAATCATGCGGCGGCTTTCGCGACCTCTCGAAACGACGGCTTGCTGACCGCCGGCAGCGAAAGGCTCACTGGCGCCTCGTGAATGCGGATCGGCTTCCCTTTTTGAGCCCATGCGGCGTAGAGGCGCAGGCCGCGCGAGCGTTGTTCGAGCACGTTGATGCCGGCGGATTCACGCCGCTGGTAATCTCGGAGTGAGCGACGGAGCGAACGCGCACGGTTTTCGAGACGACCGGCCATCCAACGGGCAAACAGAGCTTTCATGGTCGAGGTGGAGTGAGGTTTGCGCCTCGCCGGCCGTTTGGGATGCGGTTGCATCCCAAACGACCAGCGGTCTGCGAAGTCAGGCGGATACGGCTTGTTTCGGAAGGCTGGCGAGCCAGTCCTTGAAATGCGTGGGACCGAGGATCGGATGGTCGCCCGGCGTGAGGCTTCGGTCGTTGAGCGCGATGTTGAAATAAAGGGAGCCCGGGTCGGTGACGACCGTCCGCGGATCGCCGGTTGCCTCGAGGTATTGGCGGACGAGTTCGTCCTGGCGGATCGGGTCGGGGCCTGCCGTTTCGACCATGCCATTCAGCGGTTCCTCCAGGGCGACCTTCGCCACGACGGCGGCCACGTCATCCGAGAGGATCGGCTGCATGAGGGCCGCGGGAACCCGAACGGTGTCTCCCTCGGTCGCCTCCTGGGCGATGCCGCCGACGAATTCGAAGAACTGCGTGGCGCGAACGATGGTGTAAGGAATCGGCGACGCCTTGATCAGGGCCTCCTGCGCCAGCTTCGCGCGGAAATATCCGCTCGAAAGCAGGCGCTCGGTGCCGACGACCGACAGCGCCACGTGATGTCCGACGCCTGCGGCGGCTTCCGCGGCGAGGAGGTTCCTGCCCGACGTCTCGAAGAACTCGAGGACGGCCTTGTCCTCCCAGACGGGCGCGTTTGCGACATCGACCACGACCTGCGCTCCGGCCAACGCCCCGGTCAGTCCTTCTCCGGTGATGGTGTTGATGCCCGTGGAGGGCGAGCCTGCGATCACTTCGTGGCCGCGCCGGCGAAGGTTTTCGACGACCTTCGATCCGATGCGGCCGCTGCCGCCGATGACGACGATTTTCATTTTCTTGTTCATGGTGTTTTTAAGGTTTTGCGTGGATGGCGGCGCCGAAGAAGCATCCGTTCGAGGTGGCTCAAAGGCATCTGCCACTTCTTTCTACAGCTCCCCGATCGGCGAATTTCAAAAACGACGAAATTTCTTTCGGAGCGTTTCCAGGCGGCTGCCGGAATCAATCGCCGCGACCGGCGCTCTCGGGCCGAAGACGAAAGCCCGCGAGCTTTGCGCCTTCCACGATGTGCTCCACCAGGTCGGGTTGATTGGGCATCCACTTCCGCATGTGCGCCCGGCCGAAAAACTGCTCGAACTCCGGGCAGAGCTGAAGAGTGCGTTCGACCTCGATTTGCGCGGCGGATCGATTGCCGAGCCGGGCGTGAGTAATCGCCGTGAGCAGGTGCATGACCCAGTAGTCCGCGTTGTTGATCCCCTGAAGCTCCGCGAGCGCCTCGGCGTAGCGCCGCCGGTGGTATTCGTTCATGAAGAGGCCGTAGTGATACCAGCCGGGATGGTGGGGACTGAGCGCGATCGCCCTCCTCGACAACTCGATGCCGCGCTTCCATTCCCCCGAATAGCAGAACAGCCGGCCCAGGCACGCGAGGGTGTAGCTGCAACGGGGGTTGAGGCTCAGCGCGATTTCCGTCTTCACGCGAAAGGCGTCCAGATCGCCGCGGAAGTATTGCGCGACGGCGAGGCCGAAATTCGCCATTTGACTGGCCGGGGCGGCATCGATGGCTCGCTCGGCGGCGAGCAGGGCGCGGTCCAGCGGATTGGGCCGGGGATTGAAGATATGCCGGTGTTCGTCGACATACACGACCGCCAGCGCCGCCCACGCGTCCGCGTAGCCGGGCTGCAGCTCGACGGCTCGCTCGAGCGCGATGCGCGCGACCAGGTGGTCCTCCGCGGTGCCCCGCTGTTGGGCGAGGAAGAATCGCCAGACCGCTTCGTTCGGTGCGAGCGCTTCCGGCGACTTGACGTCCGTCGTCGCGAAAATCGCCCGGGCAAGCAAGCCGTAGACGTCGGCGACCGGGGCGACGATGCGATCGGTGAGTTCGTCCTGGAGCTCGAAGACGCCTTCCTTCCGCCAGTCGCGCTCGAAGGTCTCGGCCCAAAGGTGCGCTCCCGATTCCGTGTCCACCAGACGCACCGCGATCCGCAGCTTGGTTCCGGCCTGGCGCAGGCTTCCCTCCACGAGATAGCGCGCGCCAAGTTCGTTGCCGACCTTGCGAACGACGACCGATTCCGCGAGGTAGTGCGCCGTGGAGCTTCGCGCGATCACCCGGAGGTAGGGAAAGCGCGACAAGCCGGCGATGATCTCCTCGGTCAGCCCCTCGGCGAAGGCCGCGATCTCCGGATCGCCGCTGAATTTGAACGGCAGCACCGCCGTCCAGAACCCTTCTTCGCGCCGCGCATCCGCGTCGGTTCGCTCCGATTCGCCCCGCACTCTCTCGCAGCATCGAGTGACGGCGGCAAGCAGCTCGCGGGCGGACTGCGGGCGCTCGGCGGGATCGACGGCCAGCATGATCCTCAACAGGCCGGCCACGTCGGCAGGGATTTTTGCCGCCTCCAATTGACCCCAGGGAAGCTCGTCACGCTGCCTGTTCCGAATCTCGTCCAGCGTGCGGCCCGTGAACGGCGTCCTCCCGGAAAGAAGATACCAGAGCGTGATCCCGAGGGAGTAGATGTCGGAGCGCGTGTCGATGCTCGCTTCGGCTCCCGCGAATTGCTCGGGGCTCGCATAAGCGGGGGTGCCGATGAAACCGGCCCGAGTCTGCTCGAGTCCGGGCTCCATCAATTTCGCGACTCCGAAATCGATGATCTTCACGAGCAGGGAATCACCGGTCCGGGCTTCCCCTTGTCGTGACGCGATCATGAGGTTCGACGGCTTGAGATCTCGATGCACGACTCCGCACGACTCCGCCGCAGCCAGGGCGCGGGCGGCTTGAAGCGTGACCTCGAGGGCGACCGTGGGCTGCAGAGAACCTTCCCGCCGCACGCGCTCCTCGAGGGTCTCTCCCTCGACGAACTCCATCACGGAAAAACACTCCCCGTCCTGTTCCCCGTAATAACTGACGCGCGCGACGTTCGGATGATAGAGGCGCGCCGCCGCACGGGCTTCACGCAAAAATCTCGTGCGCGCGATGGGGCTTGCCGCAACCTGCCGGTCGATGACTTTGAGGGCGACCGTGCAATCCAGCACGGTGTCCCGGGCACGGTAAGTCACGGCCATCGCGCCCGCACCGAGCGCCGCCGGAAAACCGTCGTCGCCCATCTCGATTTCAAAGTGAGCGTAGCGAAGCGCGACCGGCGCCGGGCGACTTCCCGTTTCCGTTTCGTCCGTCGTCGCGATCGACTCGTCATCCGGCAGAAATGCCAGCTCCACCAGACAGCGCAGGCACTCTCCGTTCGGGCCGCGGGGCGTCAGCAATCGTCCGCAGGTCAGACACGTGTCAGACGCCCGGGCTTCGACCGTTCCATCCGGTCCGCCGAATTTGTGGTCGTCAGGCATCATCGGAACCCGGTTTGGATGAGGCTTCAGGAAACCAGCAGCCGATGAAGATACTTCAGCTCTTCGTCGATCTCGTCTGCATTGGTAACCGTCCTGGCGACTTCCGCCCGCAACGCGTCCCGGTATCGCTGGCGCAGACGGGAAATCCACGTGCGGAGAGTGGCGACCGGGACATCCATGCGTTGTGCCACCTCCTCCTGGTTTGGCAGCGCGTCGGCTCCGCCCGCCAGAAAGAGTTTGAGTTCCTCAAGCCACCGGGACTTTCCCTCCGCATTCAAGGCGTCGCTCAGATTCTGCCAGGCCCGCGCGACGACACTCGTCGCCCAGGCCAGATCGTAACAGCCTGTGTCGTCCAGATGAGCCGCGGCCGGCATGGCGGCTTCGAGTTCCGGCAGCGAATCGTCCAAAGACAGGATTTTGAAATTGCCTCCCCGCTTGAGCGCCGTGGTCCGGTCGTGCTCGTTAATCAGGAAATTCTGCAGCGACGATAAAAGAAACGTGCGCAGCCGGCCCCTCTCACGGTCGGCACGATCCAGAATGTTCTTTTCAAACAGGTGGACGAAAAAGGCCTGCACGAGATCCTGCGCGTCCGCGGAAGCGTATCGGCGGTGGCGCAAAAACGCGTAAAGCGGTGGCCAGTAGGATTCGCAAAATGCCGAAAGCGCCTTGTCACGCGATGCAGTCTGTTTGTCCTGCCCGGCCTGGAGAACGAGCGTCCAATGCGTCGTCTGAAACGACGCACCGCCCTCCTGCAAGGTCCCCGGGATCGCCTTCACGGTTTGGGAGTTTCGGGTGTGATTCGATAATTGACAACCACAATGGAGTCCCAGCGGCGGAACCGAACACCCCCCGGAAAGTCGAACGGCCAAGATGTAACGAAGGGTGGAAAACGTTGCGTGAAGCGAGTCGGGGCATCAGGACATACCTCGTTCGTCTAAAGGCTGAGCTTCTGTGCGATCTCGAGGATGGAAGAACAGGAATCAGTTCTTTGCATCCGGGAACCACTCCGTGTGCTGGTCGCCTTGCCGGCCCCAGTAGGTCACTCGTTTGCCGCGGAGGAAGGCGATGTAGCCCTGCACACCAGCGTCCATCACGCGATGGGTGAAGTCGCGGAATTTCTGGCCGTTGAGTTGGCTGTCGCGGATTGCCTCGCGAACGCCTTCCACGCAAAAGTCCGCGGCTACGTGTGGGAGGTCTTCGTAGTCGATGGCGGTCGAGGCTACGTCTCCATCCGAGCCGTAGAAAGTCTTGCGGCGCGAAATGTAGTCCACGTGATAATACTCGACGCCCGCCTCAAGGAGCGACGCGACGACCTCAGGAAACGACATCGTGCCGGCAAGCGTGTGACGGGAGACGGAGAGGATGATTTGTGTGTTCATACGTCCAATCCGATAGAACTATTGGAACGTCTCATCGAGCCAGTCGAAAACGGTTTCCTCCCACAAGGTCTGGCCCAACCCGCAGCAATGCCCACCGGCACCTAGGGCTTCCGTAAAGCGCACGAGTTTTTTGGGACACGTTAGAAGATCGAAAAGCTTCTGACTCTGTGAAGCGAAGTCGCCTTCGCCATCCGTGATGAGAGTGGGGCAGCGGATGTCGGAAGCCATGGATTGCATTGAGTAGGCGGGTTGCAGCCGGAGAAAATCTCCCACGCTGGCCGCCCCCATTGTCCTCATGCGCGCGCCATACCACTCGCGTTTGCTAGGGCTGGCGAGGAGATCCTCCAGCCTGCGATCGAGATCCGCATCGCCTTGCATCAGCCGTTGCCATGTCGCTTCGTCGAACATCTTGGGCACGATGCGCGATACGAATTCCACTTGGCCCGGATCGCATACCAATGCGGCAAGGCGTTTCTCACGAGTCGCAGCCCGGGAAGCGAGATACCCGCCAAAACTGCGGCCGATCAGTGCAAGCCTGTCGGCATCCACGCCCGGTTGTCCCAAAAGCCAATCGATCACTGGCGAGAGCACGGCCTCGAAGTCCGGACGCATGGGCACGCGCTGTTCGTAAAGCATGCTGCCCTGGCCGGGCCCATCCCACAGCAGCACATTATAACCGCGCGGGAGTGCCATGTATGCGGTGTTGGAATACCCCGCCTCCGCCGTGGAATCGTAGCCGCATGGGATGAGCAGCGTAGGCCGCGCGACAGTCAAATCGGCATCGGGACGGAGCAGATAGGCACCCATGCGAGCTCCCTCGAACGGAATTTCTACGGTCTCGACCGCCCAGGGTAAAAACGGAATCGCCGCCCTGAAAGCTGCGCGGTGCGCACGATAGCCACTCTGCAACCGGGTATCATCGAGATCATGTCGAATAAAAAAGATACTCTGCCGCCAGTATTCCGTCGCGCGGAGATAGCCTTTCCTTGCCGTGATCGAACATCCCTTACGCGCTGCCAGCGCGGCTCTCTCGCCAGTCATCCCGGCAAGCTGGGACCATTGCGTAAACCAGTCGTCGAGATCGCCCGGCACAACCCGACTTGCCGCAGCTAACGCCTCCCCAATGTCCGCCGAACTGGCATTGATTGCCGCGACCGTGCGCTGGAGTTGCGCGTCGAATTCGGGATCGTCGAGGAAGAACCGCACGAACCTCCGTAAAGCCAAAAACGGACTGGGGCAATCCTATCGGACAAGGATGCAGCAGATTTCTCCACGACGGAGGCGGTGATAACGATTACGGCGAGGGAGGGGGAACTGCAGCGCTTATTTGTCCTGATTGAAATAGGGACGCAGCCTCAACTTCAGCATTACGATGGGAGAGGCCATCAATAAGGCGCCGACGATGAAAGAAAGTATCAATGTGGAAGTGGAGAGAACCCCATCACGGTACGCTCCATAATACGCCCAGATCGAAATCGGATAGAATAAGATGATAGCTGTCCCGAGCCCCGGTGAAAATCTGCCTTTGGTGACGAGAAAAGGCAGAACGTGAAAGAATGTCGCATTAATTAGCATCAAGGCCGGAAGACAGAGAGCGTAGGCTGGCAGTGACCAGGCAACTGACGAACAGGAAATGCCTAAAACAATAACTACGCCGTTTACGATGGCGAAGTGGATCCAGTTGACAGGCAGCTTGATGACATGGATGGCCCATCCCTTCCAATCAAACATGTATTCTTCAACGATGTGGAGGGCATAGGCAAAAGTCGCTATCCAGAGAATATAAGCGTGATCCATGTATGTGAATTTTTACAAAAAATGTAAACTCGGCCACTCCACGTCGCGCCTGAAGTTCCGCTACGGCTCCTTGTTAGCTTGGTTCGTCAAAATATCGATACCGAAAGAGGGCGCGAGCGCGATCATGCGAGTAATATCTTCCGGAGTTCGAGATAAAGGGGCAGCATTTCTATCAGAAAGTGGATGTCCGACTGCTTCGAAAAAGACTTCGATGCCAGCAGGCGAGACGGTCTCGAGAAGGATCGCATCCTCGGCTCCCGTGTTTTTGAAATGGTGGGGAATACCTCTTGGAGCAAAAATGAATTCTCCCATTTTCAGGAGTTTAGTTGTGTCGCCCCAGAAGAAAGTAATTTCGCCTGATAACACAGAAATCGTCTCGTCTTCCCTGTGGTGGACATGCGGAGGAGGTCCTGCATCGGGAGGAAGGGTGGCCTCCATGATCGTATATTTTTGATTGGTAGCGGCGCCATCGAGAAGAATGGCAACGCGGTCACCGGCAACAGACAATACTTTCATATATTTATAGGCTAAGACCAAGGTCAGCGACCTCCAATGGACAGAGAATTCGTGCAGTGACGCGGAAAAAATGCCCTCGCAATATGGCCACAGCTTCAGAAAGATATTTTGTCCAGTGGCATACGACAAGGGATAGCAGTGGGACAAGAGCAGAGGGGGACGATAGGTTCTGCAACCTTCTTGGGACAATGTTCCTTCGTCTCTGTTCGGAAGTGTCGCTTGCTCAACTCACTTCAAGCCGCTCGAGACACCTTTCTGAGCGTGCTCAGAAAATCCGTCACCTCTTCCGAGTCCGGACTCGCGCGATAAAGACAGGCGTGCTCGAGCATCGGGCGCTTCCGAGCGGATACCGGCAAGAAGCGAACGCCCGCCGAAAGCAGATGAGACACGCCGCTCGGCAGCAGGCTGATCCCCTGCCCTGCGGCGACCATGGTCAGCACCGCGGGCACTCGATCCGTCTCCTCGACAATCCGAGGTTTGAACCCCTGTTCGCGACAAAGCTCATCGAACTGAAGGCGAAATTCGGGAGCGGCTCGCCGGGAGACCATGACCCACGGACTGTCGCTCAATTCCTTGAGCCGCACTGCGCCCAATGACGCGAGGCTATGATCCTCCGGAAGAGCAACCAGTAACGATTCCCGCTTCCACAAGAAGCTCCGTAAATTACGTGGGAGTCGTCGCGAACGGGCGCCAACAAATGCGATATCCACCGCCCCATCTTCGATCCGCTCCATCTGACCACCCGGAGGCAGATCCGAGAGATGCACCTGACAGTGCTGGTGGGATTTACGAAACTCCTGAATCACGCGCACAAACGACTCGTCGAGCAACGCCCCGACGAACGCGATGCGCAGGCGCGACGTCTCTCCCATATCCGCCCGACGAACGGATTCCGCCGCGGAGTCCAGTGCCACCAGTATGACGGAGGCATCGCGCAGGAACATGGCGCCGGCCGGAGTCAAGGCGACCGAGCGCGTATTTCGATCGAAGAGTCGACTTCCGAGCTTTTCTTCCAAAGACCGAACGTGCCGCGAAAGTGGCGGCTGCGTGAGATTCATACGTCTGGCCGCCTTCGAAAAATTCAATTCCTCCGCCACGGCGACGAAACACTCCAACTCGATAACAGACGGACGATTCATACGCATATTGAATCACTGTTGTTTATTTATAGCAATTCACGGAGTCCCCTTACTCGTCATACGTTCCGCGGCATGTCGGAATTGAATGAAAAATCAACCGTCACCGAGATCCGGAATCGCTTCGACCATGACGTGGAGCGGTTTAGTAATCTGGAGACGGGCCAGCAGGCGACAATGGATGCTCCGGTGGTGCTTACGCGTGTGGCGAAGACCGCGGCAATGCATCTGCACGCCGGCGACTCCACGCTGGACCTCGGATGCGGGGCCGGGAACTTCACGCTGCGCGTGCTGAACGAGACGGGCCCTTTGCATTGTCACCTGGTGGATCTCAGTCAACCGATGCTGGTGCGTGCCGCCGCCCGGATGCGTGCGGCGGGGGCAATGAGCGTATCGACCCTCCAGATCGATCTTCGAGACCTGAAGTTCGAGCCGGAAAGCTTCGACGCCATCGTTGCGGGCGCCGTGCTCCATCACCTGCGTGACGATGCCGACTGGAATCACGTCTTCCAAAAACTCCATGGATGGCTGAAGCCGGGCGGACGCCTTTATGTTTCCGATCTGGTCTGGTTCGACGATCCGCAGGTTCAAAATCTCATGTGGCAGCAATACGGCGAATATCTCGTCGCGCTCCGCGGTGAGGAATATCGGGACACAGTCTTCGCCTACATCGAAAAGGAAGACTCACCCCGATCACTCAACTATCAATTCGAGTTACTGCGGCAGAGCGGCTTTTCGTCCTTTGAAGTTCTCCATCGCAACTCCGTTTTCGCGGCCTACTACGGCCAAAAATAGCGCCACACCGACTCCCCATGGCTATCAGCGACACGATCAAGAAAGGCAGTCACCGCGCCCCTCATCGCAGCCTGCTGCGAGCAACGGGGATGCTCGAGTCGGACGAAGACTGGGAGAAGCCGTTCATCGCGGTCGCGAACTCCTTCGTGCAGATCATTCCCGGACATGTGCATCTCGATGTCGTTGGTCGCAAGGTCCGCGCGGCGATTCGCGAAGCCGGCGGGGTTCCCTTCGAGTTTAACACTATCGGAGTCGATGATGGCATTGCGATGGGACATGGGGGCATGCGGTATTCCCTCGCCTCGCGGGAATTGATCGCCGACTCGGTGGAAACCATGCTGCGCGCTCATTGCTTCGATGGCGTGGTCTGCATCCCGAATTGCGACAAAATCGTGCCGGGAATGATGATGGCCGTGGCTCGCGTGAACATCCCTTCTCGCGAAGGGCCTTGATGTGGTGTTCTGCGGCATCAACCTCGCATCCAGCGCCGCGATTGCCGGACACAATTTTTCGCACCCGAGCAATCGGTTTTGGAAGACGATATACCTTGCTGGATTCACGACTGAGTGTCTCAAGCCACCGGACGAAAATCTCCTTCTGAGCTAAGTGATTGTTCCCCGATCCCAGTCAATGCAGGAAAGATATGTGTCTTTCGAGGGCTGTGGCTCAACGGCGGTTGGATATCATTGAGCTTTTAGTTGAGCATGGTGCAGATGTCGGCACTGTCAGTCTTGACGAGATGATGTGGACGCACAGTCCCCCGCTCATCAATTGGTTCGTCGAGCGTGGTGTCGATCTAGAGAGTGATTTTCCCATCGCGCGAGCTTTCCGTTCTCGCAATCGCCAGTTTCTCGGAATCTACATGCGTCTTCGTGACCGAGTCCCCTCCGCTCGCAGTCAAGCCGACATGGCGTTGCGTCTTCATTGCCGTGAAGGCAATTTGAAATGGGTGTTTTCCAAATAACGCTTGGTTCAGAAGCACGGCGGGGTGATCGCTTGTTATAAATTCGAGACCCGCAGGCGGGCGAAGAATTTTTGGTTTCAAGTCGAGCAGGTGAATAAATCCAGAAAGGGCAGGCATCACCGCCATGCTGGTTTTCCACTCGTTTTGCACTGTCAATTCAATGGACTCTGGATCAACGCCCGGCGGAGCAGGCGGAAGTTCTCCAGCATCGTAGAGCATCCGAAAAGTTTGCTTCAACGCGGCATCGACCATATTTCCCACCGATTCGGCCGCACGAGGGGTTCGCGCGGAAAAGAGAGCCGCCATTTTGTAGAGTAGGTGACTTTCCACCGTGTCACGTTCGGGGAGTTTTTGCGTTCGAACAATCCGCGCCAAGATTTCGCCTTCCTTCGTCTCAGCTTCGCGTAAAACAGCATCGATGGGGCTGTCCTCACCGTAGTAATACGCATCGGAACACTGATTTTTAATCGAAGCGGTGTGGACGACTCTGCCCGATTCCAAATGAAGAAGCCGGATCAGCTTTTCGTTGGTGTTCCCAAATCCCCGCAGATAATACTGAGGAACAAAATGCTGGTTCTTGTTTTCCGGCATGATCAGTTTCTACGTGACGGCCCTACTATTCGTGGCGGCTGCTATGGTTACCATAACGGTTTCGCCGTTCACATGACATCACCTACCAGCGATAATAGTTAAAAGTTAAAAAATACTACCCTAGGGAGTATGTACTGGTAAAGGACCCTATGGCCCGATCCCGCCCCCAAGTCTCTCTAGCTACCTACAGCATCGAAGTGGCATTGAAAGGGAAGCAAAAACGGGAAATTCTATCGAAGATCGCAGGATTGGATCTACTGAACCTCCTCCAGCAATTTTTCAAAGACAGCAAGTCCCCCTTAAAAGACCCCTCGAACCAGACTGTTTTGCATGTCAAAAGTTTAGTATTCCAAAAGACCAGACTGACAAGTTGGGAGGCAAGAATTCAGAAGATTTTTACGCGGAATACTCCATTGTTGCTAAACGCGACAAGTTTATGCCTACGGTCACGGATGGGCTTCGAAATTTATTTGCTGCCAAAACACCGACTGATTTGCTGTCTATTGTAGAGTTTCCGGGATTTAAGCCTCAACAAGCAATAATAGAGGTGGAACTTAACGGTAAGACTCGGCAGATCGATGTGAGAAGTCCGAATGACATCCGCTCATATTTCGATATTACGGGAGTAAAGCTAAACGCTGATGGCCACCCGGTGTTCGAAGATATTCGAAAAATTTCTGCCGGGGTTGAGAGTGATCTTTGGACTGTCTTGGAGGGCAATCATGTTCGCTAAAATAAATATATTACAAATTCTTCGTGATCACTGGAAAACACTAACTGACGGAGGATCAAATCAGCCTTCTCCCTCCGACATTTTTGTGTTTTTTGTGATTCCTATAATTCTTGGAATTACGCTTCCATGCTTTGGAATTCTACTTAGTGACACATCGGTTCCGATATTGCTCGCCTCTTTCTCGATCCTTACAGGCTTGCTGTTTAATATTTTAGTTCTTCTCTTCGATCTTATACGCAAAGAAAATACGTCGGTCACTACTGATCCCGCGATAAAGGCAGCCGTTCAGACTCGCCTCAAAGTGCTGCACGATACTTTCGCGAATATTTCTTATTCGGTTCTAGTGGGAATCTTGCTGGCTATCCTTTGTTTGGGCGGCCTTTTGGATTTCGGCTTTGTCCGAAAAGTAATCAGTGTGGCAGTGTTCGCCGGAGCAACTAACTTTGTGTTAACGTTGTTAATGGTTTTGAAGCGAATCCACGCACTGCTCAGTGAAGAGGCTGGTGCTAGCGTAGCACCTTAGCGGGCAACTTTGATTATTGTTACGATAATATAACTAGAAGATGTGCGGTTGAGGCGAAGTCAACAGAGCGACCACCGATACCGCGCACCCGGCAATGCAGGGTGGCAGAAGCCGAGGGTTTGACGGTGAAGCTGTAAAAGAAAAAGCTGGTTTGGCCCCTTGGACGCCGAAAACGGCGGCTATTTTGAGTGAGGCACGCCCATTATCCTCTGAAAAGGGCAAAAAGCCGATGAGCGTATTCCGCGAAAGGCTGTCTGTCTGCCAGATGATCCAACACCACGTTGGCATCCAGAAACACATTTTCAGCCATGCTTCTTCTGCAACTCTTCGGTCAACGCGGCCGCCTCATCGAAACCGGGCGGCAATTTCACCGCCCCGCGCAGTGCATCGGTAATTGGAGTTTTTCCCGCCTGGCTTTCCCGCCAATTTCGAGCCATCACACGAAGCTGCTCGCCGACCACTTCGGGCAGGGTGGTCTGGCGATGCTGGGCTTCGCGGTCGGCGAATTCCAGCACTTCAGAGTCCAAATCAATGGTCAAAGTGGCGTTCATGCTTCTACCATATATCAAAAAAGGTCCATTTCACAAGGCGGGAGGCCGTCTCACTGGAGAGGAAGAACAGGCCGGTGGCGATTCCTAGCGAGGCTGCACTTCGAGGAGCCATTGAACCGTTTCTAAGTCGATTCCGATCTTGAGCCCAGTCTGAGCCCTTTCTTTACAAGTATGTAAAGGCTTCAGCCACCATACACGCAGGCGGCGAGGATCACCAGGAAAACGAGCGACCAGATCAACCGATGCGAGATCACCTCAACCGCCGGCACGGATCCGAAGCCCTTCCAGTAGATTGGGAAAAGTCCCCACGCGCCGTAGGCGAGCAGCGCATAGAGAATGCCCCGGTGGGCGTTGATGCTGGCATTCAATTGGCTTACAGCTTTCGCACCAGGCGGCCGAGGGTTCCCACCGCATTCTCGATGGACTTGCTCCACGGGTGGCCGCAGTTGATGCGGATGAAGTTTCGAAAATCGCCGGTCGGAGAAAACATCGGGCCGGGGGCGATGCTGATTCCCGCCTCGCGGGCCTGCTTGAAGAGTTTGACGGCATCCGCCCTGCCCGGAAGCTCGCACCACAGCAAATAGCCGCCCTTGGGCCGGGACAAACAAACCCCCTCTGGAAAGTTCTCGACGACGGCCTCCTTCATTCGCGCGACTTGGTGCCGGTAGGCCTGCCGGACCGAACGAAGGTAGCGGTCATAGCCGCCGTTTTTCAAAAATTCCGCGATGGTCAGCGTGGGCAGGAGCGCGCCGATCAGCGTGCTGGTTTGTTTGAGCGCGCGCACCCGCGGCTGCCATCTTCCGGCGGCGATGTAACCGACCCGATAGCCCGGCGCGAGCTTCTTGGAAAACGAGCCGCACAGGATCACCGAATCCTCGAGCGCCTTCAAACAGCGGGGCCGCGCGCCTTTGTGCGGCAGGTCGCCGTAGGTGTCGTCCTCGATGATCGAGATGTTTCGCCGGGCGCACAATTCGATCAGCCGCCGCTTGCGTTCATCCGGCATGGCGAAGCCGATGGGATTGTGAAAATTGGGAACCAGGACACAGGCGGCGATGCGCGTTTTTCGTAGCGCCTTTTCCAACATGTCCAGATCGATGCCGTCGGCGCAATTCACCGGGATGGGCAGCGCCTTGAGCTGCAATTCGCGCAATGTGTTCGCCAAGCCGAAATAAGTCGGCGATTCCACAACGACGGTGTCGCCCGGTTTGCAAACCGAGCGGAGGGCCAGCGACACGGCTTCCGTCGCGCCGACGGTGACCATGAAATCATCCGCCTTCAAGGTGCAGCCCCATTCGAGCGAACGACGCGCCAACTCGCAGCGCAGGGCTTCGCTGCCGGGGGCCATGTCGTAATCGATGCTGTTCGCGCCGAGCCGGCGGCCGATCGCAGCCATCGTGCGCGTCAGCTTGATGCCGGGTAACAAGGAAGCGCTCGGCAGCGCCGCACCGAACGGCACGAGCTTGGAATTGGCGTGGTCGGCCAGGAGCGATTCCATCGGATCGGGATCTTCCAGGGTGGTGATCCTGGGCGCGAGGGAGGAGCGCGCCGGCTCGGGCGCGAGGTCCGCCAGCCGTGCGCGCACGTAGAATCCTGATTTGGGGCGCGCCTCGATCAGGCCGCGTGACTCGAGGGTCACATAGGCCTGCAGCGCGGTGGGCACGCTGACGCGCTGCTGCGCGCCGAACTGCCGGACCGACGGCATCCGGTCGCCGGCGCGCAAGGAGCGGCTTTGAATCATCTTTTCCAGCAAGTCGGCGAGCCGCTGATATAGCGGCCCCTGTGCAAAGTTTCCAGCGCGGCGCACGCGGCGATTCTGCGCCTTTCGCCGGGTTTGAACAGGTGCAGTCGAGGGCGAATTCATATTGCACAGTTTTTCTGCGGGAATCTGTAAAAGCAATAAAAGCAACCGGCTGTATCTGTTAAAGAGACCACGCGCAGGCCATTCTGGACTCGTGAAAAGCAACCGGGACGGACCAAAAAAGATCTATATCCTGGGATGCGGAGCCGTCGGATTGACGCTCGCCGCCTACCTGGCCGACGCGGGAAGAAGCGTGGTCGCCGTGCGAACCGGCCGGGACGACGTCCCGGCTGGTAAAATGGACGTGACGGTTCGAAGCGGCGGGGGTGTCGCGCTCACCGTTCCGGTCGAGACCATTTCTCTTTCGGGGCTGGCGGAATTTGATGGCATTGTCGTCGTGACCGCCAAATCTCATGCCAACGAGGCCATTGCCTCGGCGCTTGCAAGCAAAGTGGTTGCGGGCCCGCTGGTGATCATGCAGAACGGCATCGGAGTCGAAAATTCCTTCCTCGAATCCGGATTCGCCTCGATCTGCCGATGCGTTCTCTACATGACCGCCCAGACCGTGGCCGGAAACGACGTGACGTTTCGGGCGATCGCCTCGTCTCCCATCGGCGTCGTGAAGGGGCTTGAATCTGATCTGGAAGAATGTGTGGAGGCGCTGACGACGCCGGGATTTCCCTTCCATCCGGAATCAAACATGCCGCGGGACATCTGGAAAAAGACGATCATGAACGCGGTCTTCAATTCGATCTGTCCGCTGCTCGACGTCGACAACGGGATCTTCGTCCGGGATGAACCCGTGGCCGAACTTGCCCAGGAGATCGTTCGCGAATGCGTCGTCCTGGCCGGACGCGAGGGCGTGTCGTTCACCGAGGCCGAGCTGATGGAGCAGGTTTTCAAAATCAGCCGTGGATCCGACGGCGTGCTGATCTCCACCCTGCAGGACATCCGAAACGGCAGGGAAACCGAGATCGAGTCCCTCAACCTGGAAATGGCGCGGACGGCCGCGGCCCTCAAACCTCCCGTCGATCTCGTCAAAACCGGGTTCCTGGGGAAAATGGTCCGGGCAAAATCGACGCTCGGCCGCTGCGCCCGGACATGAAGGAGGAAATTTACACGCCCGGACATGGTGCCGCAGCGATCCAGTTCATGAGCCGGCGCTCGCTGGGCTCACACGGAAAATTCGCCGCTCCCCTGTTTCAAGAAGGGATGCGCATTCTTGATCTGGGGTGCGGGCCGGGAACGATCACGCTCGATATTGCACGTGCGGCTGGTCCGGTCGGAAAAGTCGTCGGAGTGGATCGCGAAGGCGCGCAATTTCCGACGGTAGACGATGCCTTGCCGGTGCAATTCGAGACGATGGACGCTTACAACTTGTCATTGGAAGACGATTCCTTCGACGGAGTGTTTTCTCATGCCTTGTTCGAGCATCTCACCACACCTCAACGGGCGTTGGCCGAGGCATGGCGCGTCATCAAGCCCGGAGGATTTGCGGCGCTACGCAGTCCAGACTGGGGTGGATTTGTCCTCGAGCCGTGGAGCACCGAACTGCAGGCCGCGCTGACCGCCAGGGAGAAGTTGCAAACTCGCAACGGCGGTGATCCCTTTGCCGGGCGCAAGCTCGGCACCTGGCTTGGAGCGGCGGGCTTTGTCGATGTGCGGGTCACGGCGAGCTACGAGATCTATCCCGACAACGACCCCATCGTTGATCACATCGTGACCCAACTCGAAGCGGACGGTCAGTCCGGCCATGCCGCGTGCTTTCGAAAATGGGGAAGCCTCCCACACGCCATGTTTGCGCAGGCGTGGTTCGAGGCGATTGGTAGAAAGCCTTTTCAAGCAACATGAGAAATCGAATTCTTCTTGGGTCAAAGTGCGTCGCGACGGGAGTGCTGATCGTGATGGGCTGCGCATCCGGATGGGGCAAGCTCGTGACTCGGGATGTCGACTACCAGGACGCGGATGGCCGCCCGCTCCAAGGCTATGTCGTCTTCGACGATGCCAATACAAAGAAACGGCCCGCCGTCGTTGTCATCCACGACTGGCGGGGCTTGACGGACTACACCCACAGACGCTGCGAAATGCTGGCCCGGCTCGGTTACGTCGCCTTCGCGGCGGATATTTACGGCAAGGGGGTTCATCTCTCGACCGTTCCTGAATGGTCCCAGGAAGTTGCCAAATACAAGAACGACCGAATGTTGTTTCGCGAGCGCGGGCGCGCGGCCTACGAGGCCTGCCGCAAGCTTCCCGAAGTGGATCCCGAGCGGATTGCCGCGATCGGATATTGTTTCGGCGGCACGGGGGTCATCGAGATGTTGCGAGATGGATTGGACCTTCGGGGCGTGGTGAGTTTTCACGGCGGACTCGATGCCCGTCCGTTGACTCCGGGCAAGTCGATGCGGGCCAAAGTGCTCGCGTTGTGTGGAGCGGATGATCCCTATCAAGCCGCCGCCGATCTGGCGGACTTCGAAAAACAGCTTCGGGAGAATCAGGTGGACTATGAGATCGTGAAATACGGCCACGCCGTTCACGCCTTTACGGATTCCGAGGTCGATCTGCTCAACCAGCCCGGGGCAAAATACAA
>JAATET010000105.1 GCA_015655545.1 Chthoniobacterales bacterium
CCATGTCGATCTCGTCGGCGCCGTCTTCGATGGCCATGCGAGTGTCCTCGAGCTTCACGGCGAGCGGCATGAGGCCGCTGGGAAATGCGGTCGCAACGGCGGCGACTTTGACGGTCGAGCCTTTTGTGAACTGCTTCGCGGCGCGGACGAGATTCGGATAAACGCAGACGGCGGCGCAGGAGGGGACGCCGTATTCCGGCGGCGCGGGATTGATCGCCTTCCCGCAGAGATGGGCGACCTTTCCGGGCGTGTCTTTGCCTTCGAGAGTGGTGAGATCCATCATCGAGACCGCGAGCTTGAGGCCCGCCAGTTTCGCGCTCGATTTGAGGCTGCGCTTGGTGAAGGCGGCGGCGCGCTCGTCGGCCATCACCTTGTCGATGCTGCGGCGCGGGAAGGGCAGGGTATTCATGGATGGATGGTGTCGCGGGCGGGGGAAGCTCAGGAAAGTCTCACCAGGTCGCGGAGGAATTGTAACCAGAGGAAGAGCAATCCGCGGGCCGAGTAGCGGATCAAATGTTCGCCATCGCGTTTGAGGACGCCGGACCGAAGGTTATGGTCGATCTGGCGGCGCATGTCGGACTCCATTTGCGGGCCGAGAGTCTCGGGCTCCTGCGAGACGATGGCGTCAATGGCAATCCGCTCGCGGTCGAGGAAAAGGCGGTGTTCCGCGAGCATTTGCTGGAAATCGGTGTCGGAGTTGCAGCGATGCAAGTGTAATTTCGGATCGAGCTGAAGACCGTAGGAGAAAGGATAATTCCAGGTGAGGTAGGTTGAGCCGTTTTGGGCGCGCGACGTGATCGCGATGTAGTAAAAGGCGACCTGGCCTTGCTCGACGAGGCAGAGGGCGGTTTCGGTGCCGCTTTTCAATTGATAAAAAACGCGGAAAAATTGCCGCTGCTCCTCGTGATCCCAGCCGAGATCATCGATCTGCTCGAAGTCGGCGGTTTCGATTTCATCCGTGAGGTCGCGCAGGTTCGGAAAAGCCTCGGCATTCGGCGCGGCGCGGCGGCGGAGTTCGCGCTCGATCGGCACCCGGAGCGTGCGGGCGCGGGTGAGGATTTCCAGCCACGGAACGAGAAGCCAGGTGGCGGCGAGGGCAATGCCCATCCAGACGCTTTCGAGAAATAGCCACCCGATGAGGAACGAGACGCCGAAGAGCAGGCCGAATGTTCCGATTCGATGGAGCAGCGTGTGGCGATACGATCGCAGGGCGAGGCTGAGCGCTACGGCGCCGGCGACGATGAGGAGTTCGGAGATCATCCAGGCTGGATGTTATGCTCCGCCAGAAATTTCTCAAGTTGGCGCACGTCGAAGTCGGGCAACATGGCGCCGTTCTCGAGCTCGAGCGTGGGAGTTTTTCGCTGGCCGGAAAATTCGATCATGCGGTCGTAGGCGGGCTTGCTGGCGAGGACGTCGATCTGCTCGAACGTATAGCCGCGGTTTTTCAGCCAGTCGATGGCGTCGATGCACCAGGGACACCAAATCTTGACGTAGAGTTTCATCTGCGGCAAATTACCCGGCTCTTTCCCAACTTGCGAGCGGGTGATTTGTCATTGCGCTGCAGGAAACGGTGCCTTCGTCTAACGGTTAGGACACGGCCCTCTCAAGGCCGGTATACGGGTTCGATTCCCGTAGGCACTGCCACTCTGAAAACCTTTGGAATGGCTTAAATAAAGGCTCTGTGGGCTGTTGATGTTTGTGGGTGATAGTTTCCATTTGTCCCCGTTTGCTGCCAAAAATACTTGAAAAATTGGCGGCGGATTGGCAGCGGGATTCTCGTATGTGGCTATCGATCTTTCCATCCAAGCCGCCGATCGATCTCATCGGCGTGATCCCATTTTCCGACCGTTGACCACACATTGTCGTTTTGAGCCTCTTCGTTCTGAGAAATGGCTTTCACAGAAATTGTTTCTTCTTGAGGTAATTTCCAACCTTGGCTGCCTTCTCGACGGATAGCTCGAAGAATGAGCTTTTCACCAAAGCGATGTAACTTGTGGAGATCAGCTTTTCCGTGAACATGCTGATTTAAAAAGAGACCTATCAAGCGATCTGCGTGGATAGCGGATTCGGGCGGGAGAAGAGCGCCCAGAGACACTTCTCGACGCACATTCGAGAAACACGCGGCGGAGTTCGAGATCTGGCTAAGACGGGAGGGTATTCTACGAGAGCCTTGGGATTGGAATACCTGGCCGTTGTCGAATTTGTGGAGCAAGCCGTCCAGCGATTTCCTTGCCTCGCGGCAAGAAAACAATCTTCAAGGGTTGCTGCCGTTTTAAGCGAGTTCAGCTACGTGCTCGGTCTCGTAGACTTCAACGAGAGTGCCAATAACATCCATGAGGCCGGCCAAGGGGTGGGATTCATCCTCGCCCACAGCATCGATCAATTCGTCGAGCATGACGGACAGGCGGGCATATTCGGCTTCGGAATGCGGAACCGCGACCAGCGACGCAAGCGGCTGCCAGTCAGCGGACAGACGTTCAAGTTGTGCGGCACTCATGATTTCCAAGCTTCCTTGTCGTATTCAGCATGCGTCAAAACATGGCGAATGTAAACCTTTCCTCGGTTATAATGAATCGCTGCAATGAGACGCACCTTGTTTCCGCCGACGTTGAACACAGTAAATTTGCCAACCTTGTCCGCGTGAGGAAACACAGCCCGGACAGCTTGAATGTTATCGAACTTTGCACGTCGCATCTCGTGATACCATGCTGCTAGTCCAGCATGACAATCCGGATGAATGGCTGCAAAATCGTTCAGCTTTCTTCGGGAGATAACGTGCACCAGCGCGGAGTTTAGGCAGCCACGCCAGGCAGAGCAATTACGTTCACCGGCGCGTTCGGAATGATGCCAAAATACGCGGTGGCAGCCGTGGGCTTCACGAGTTCGCGGTAATGTGCAAAAAGCACTTGCTGATCCCTGCCAATTTTCTAGCTCGACTCGAAGATTGACGGAGAGGGGGCTAGCAGAGGATGGAGGAAAAAATACCAAGCAACTACCAAACCACCAAATTGCTCCATGAGCTATTTTCGTTGGAATTCCTTGGGTCCCAAGTGGCTGCCTCGCATAGATTCGAACTATGACAAACAGATCCAGAATCTGCAGTGCTACCATTACACCACGAGGCAATTGGAGTCTCCGCACGAAGCGGAGGGAGTGGGAATATCCAAAAGCGGGGGGCGAAACTCAACTTCTTTTCGCGGGAACTTGCGGAGACGAATCCGATGGGCCGCATCGTGCCGCTTCATTTTGGCCGCGCTGTGTGTTAATCGTCGGAAATGATGCGTGGGGTTTCGTTCGGTATTCTTGGCTGGTGCGCGGTGGCTTTTTCCGGCTGTTCGAGCATGGGTGGAGGCGCGCCGAACGGACAGGCCCAGGTCGTGGTGACTGGTGTGCTCGAGCCGCAGATCGAGGAGAAAGCGGAGGATGTCTTTTCCCGGCACGGCTTCGAATTCAAGGGAGCGGCGGATGGGCACGTCGTGTTCGAACGCAAGGGCGGCACGATGAATGATGTGCTTTACGGCAACTGGCAGGACGGCGGCGATACGACGACGCGGGTGACGCTTTACATCATCGAGAAAAATCCCACGACATTCGCGCTGCGCACGCGCTCGATTGCGGTGCGGCACACGTTCGGCGCGGATTCCGATACGGAACTCTTCGATATTCAGGGCGCGCGTTACAAAGCGATCCTCGACAAGATCGTGAAGGAATTGCGGCAGGAAAATCCACCCGCGGCCGCAGCGCGGTAATTTTTTATTCGTAGCTCAGCCCGAATCCGCAGGGAAATAGGGGATCGTAGTTTGCGTCGCCGGCATTGACCGGGATTTGCGCCATGGAGCGCGGCCAGCTGCAGGGGAGTTTTCCGGTCGGTTTGGCGTCGCCGAAAAGCACGTCCGCCACGCCGCGGCCTTCCGACCCGGGGAGCCACGCGGCGAGGACGCCGTCGCATGAAGCGAGAAGGGCGTCGATGACGAGTGGCCGTCCCGAAATGAGGACAGCTACGACGGGTGTGCCGGATTGGCGGGCGGTCGCGATGGCCTGCAAGTCGGGTGCGTCGAGGTTGAGATCCTGACGGTCGCCCTTGAATTCCGCGTAGGGATCTTCACCGACGATCGCGAGCACGACGTCGCAGGCCGCTAGGCCGGTGCCGTCCGGAGAGTAAACGACTTGCGTTTGCGGAGATACCGCGGCTTTGACGGCCGCGAGAATCGTGGTAGCGCCCTTGAGCGTCAGGCCATTGAAATTCTGCCAATCGAGCGTCCAGCCGCCGCATTGGACGTTGAGATTGTTCGCGCCTTTGTCGGTCAAGCCGATGCGTTTCGCCTGTTTCGATATGGGGAGGATGCGGTTGCGATTTTGCAACAGGACGAGCGATTTGCGGACGCAGTCGCGCGCGATGGCGCGATGCTCGGGGCTTCCGATCGCGGCGAAAAGCTCCGGCGAGCCTTTGCGGGCATCGAAAAGACCAAGTTCGAATTTCACGCGCAGGATGCGGCGCACGGCGTCGTCGATGCGGGACGTGGGAACCTTGCCTTCGGCGACGAGCTCTTTGAGATCCCCGATGAAGTCGGAGTAGGTATTGAGCTTGGCGGTGCCGGGCGGCGCGTCGGGCGGCGGAGCGGCGAGCGCGTGCGGAATCATCACCATATCGATGCCGGCGTTGATGGATTGCTCGATGCAGGTTTTGTAGTCGGGCGAGATTTGATCGATGGCGGCCCAGTCGGAAACGACGAAGCCGCGGAATTTCAATTCGTCCTTGAGCAGGCCGGTGATGAGGTCGTGCCGGGCATGCATCTTCATGCCGTTCCAGCTGCTGTAGGAAACCATGATCGATTGCGTGCCGGCCTTGATCGCGGCCTCGTAGGGCGGCAGGTAGAGTTTGCGCAGGGTCGCGGTATCCGCCCGGGTGTCGCCCTGGTCTTTTCCGCCCGTCGTGCCGCCGTCGCCGAGGAAGTGTTTCGTGCAGGACAAGACGGAAGACGGCGCGGCGAGATCGACGCCCTGCAAGCCGCGGACGGCGGCGGCGCCCATCGTGGAGACGAGCCCGGGATCCTCGCCGAAGCTCTCGTAGGAACGTCCCCAGCGCTCGTCGCGCACGACGGCCACGCATGGTGCGAAAGTCCAGTCGATGCCGGTGCCGGCGACTTCCTCGGCGGTCACGCGCGCCGCCCTTTCGACGGCCTCGGGATCACGCGTCGCGCCGAGTCCGATGTTGTGCGGAAAGATGGTGGCGCCATCGACGTTGTTGTGTCCGTGCACGGCGTCGATTCCATAGACCAGCGGCACGCGAAGCCGTGTCTGCAGGGCGATCGCGTCGAGTTTCGCGACCATGTCCTTCCAGGCCTGTGACGAGCTGCCTTTGGAGGGATTGGAGCCGCCTCCGCTCAGCACCGAGCCGAGAAAATATTTCGCGATGTCCTGCTCGCGTCCGGTGAGCGCCTCGCTGTCCACCTGCGTCATTTGCCCGATTTTTTCATCGAGCGTCATTTGTGCGAGGAGCGCCTCGGCTTTTTGAACCGCCGTTTGCGGCGGCTTTGTGCAGGCGCCGATGGCCAGGGTGAGCGACCCGATCATGAAAAGCCGGGAGCGTTTCATCATGGAGCCCGGTCTCAGCGTAATTCCTCGGGCAGGAGGGGCTGGAGATTTTTGATGCGCTGCACGGCGTTGCGATGGCAGACAAGCACGGCATCGGGGGTCTCGATCACGACGAGGTCGCTGACTCCGCAGAGCGCGACGGTGCGGGAATTCGCGATGACAATGTTGTTGTGCGAATCGAGGACGGCGTGCGAGCCGCGGAGGGTATTGTCCTTCGCATCCTGGCCGAGATGCGCGGGCAGGGCCGTCCAGGCGCCGACATCGTCCCAATCGAACTCCGCCTTGATGGCGAGCACTTGTTTCGCCTGTTCCATGATCGCGTAATCGACGGAAATTTTCGGCAGATGCTCGAACCGCCGACGGAGAAAGTCCGCCGGATCGCCAGCCGGAAAATCGCGAATGAATTCCGCCAGGGGAGGCTGAAGTCGCTCGCATTCGGCGAGAAACGCCGCCGCGCGCCAGACGAACATTCCGGCATTCCATCCGTAGTCGCCGCTCGCGACATATTCCTCCGCCGTGTCGGCGTCGGGTTTTTCGACGAATCTCTCGACGACGTTCATCTCGCCAGCCTCGGGAGAGGTCGGCAGAGCGGCTCCCATTTTGAGATAGCCGTAGCCAGTCGCGGCAAAGGTGGGCGGAATGGAAAATGTGAGCAGCGCTTCCGAGTCGTGGATGGCCTGCGCGGCGGCGCGGAGCTGGCGGGCGAATGCGGCGGAATCGTGAATCATCGAGTCCGCGGGAAGCAAAGCGCAGATCGCGTTCGGATTCTTCGCGCGGGCAAAACCGGTGGCGAATGCGGCGGCGGGCGCGGTGTCGCGCTTGGCGGGTTCCGCGAGGAATTGCCCGGCGCCCAGCGACGGGGCGGCCGCGCGACAGGCGGCGAGCTGGTTGCGATTCGTCAGGACGAAAACCCGATCCGCTGGCACGACGCCGAGCGCGCGCTGGACGGCGTCATCGAGCAAGGTGCGGTCGCCGAGCAGCCGCAGCAGATGCTTCGGGGTGGCGGTCCGGCTCATCGGCCAGAAACGTTCGCCGGTGCCGCCGGCCATGATGAAGACGAAAAGATTATCCATGAGAGTAAGCGCGCGATCAGCCGAGAGCTTTGCGGGCCGCGTCGATGGCAGCAAGGCGTTCCTCCCAGCCGCGCTGGCGCTCGCGGTGCTCCTCGACGACGGCCGCGGGAGCATTCTGGACAAAGGTTTCGCTGGAGAGTTTGGCCTGCACTTTTTGGATCTCGGCCCGCGCCTTTTCCATCTCGGCGGCGAGGCGGTTTTTCTCGCCGTCGGCATCGACGATGCCGGCGAGGGGAAGGTAGATTTCGCCCAGAGGCGTCACGCACACCGCCGAGCCCGCGGGCGCTTCCTCGCGGACGTCGAGCGGTTCGGCATTCAGTAAAATTTTCAAAACGGGAAGCTCACCATTGACCCAATACACGGAAGGGCGGATGGCCCAGGCGAACTTCTTGTTCGACGGCAGATTGTAGGTCGAGCGGAGATTGCGGGCCTGCGAAATCGCGGCGTGAATCGTGTCCGCCGCCGGCTCGGAGACGGCACCCGATGGCGTGGGCCATTCCGCGAATTGAATCGTGGTCGTGCCGAAGCCGAGGTCGTTCCAGAGCTCCTCCGTCAGGAACGGCGCGTAAGGATGCAGCAGGCGCAGCACGCGGCCGATCGTGAAGTCGATGGTCGCGAGCGTGCCGGCTTTTCGCGAGGCATCCCCGCCGTGGAAATCGGCTTTCGCGGTCTCGATGAACTTGTCGCAAAACTCGCCCCAGACGAAGTCGTAGAGGGCTTGCGCGACGTCGTTGAAGCGGTAGGCGCGGTAGCCTTCGTCGATGCGCGCGATGGTGGCGTCGAGCTTGGCGAGGAGGTCTTTCGAAAAGATCGAGAGCGTGTGTTGCGCGGGATCGGCGGCAGGATCGATCGGACCCTGCATGGTGCGGAAGCGGCAGGCGTTCCAGAGCTTGTTGCAGAAGTTGCGGCCCTCGACGACCTGCTGCTCGTCGAACTTGATGTCCTGACCTTGCGGCGCGATGCGCATGAGGCCGAAGCGCAGTCCGTCGGCGCCGAACTTCGCGATGATCTCGAGCGGGTCCGGGGAATTGCCGAGCGATTTCGACATTTTACGTCCCGATTTGTCGCGGATGATGCCGGTGAAGAACACGTCGCGAAACGGGATTTCGCCCATGTATTCCAGGCCGGCCATGATCATGCGCGCGACCCAGAAGAAAATGATGTCGGGGCCGGTGACGAGCACGCTCGTGGGATAGAATTTCGCGCGAGTCGCGTCGTCCATCGTCCCGTGCGCCCAGAGCCACGAGGAGAACCACGTGTCGAGCACGTCGGGGTCCTGTTCCCAGTCCTCGCCGGGCGAGTCCAGGGAAATGCGAAATTCGGAATGCGAAATGGGCAATGAAGAATCCCATTTCGCATTTCCCATTTCGCATTTCGCATTGGATTCCCGCCGCCAGGCGGGAATCCGATGGCCCCACCAGAGCTGGCGCGAGATGCACCAGTCCTGGATGTTTTCCAGCCAGTGATCGTAAACCTTTTCCCAGCGGTCGGGAAAAAAGCGGATGAGATGATCGTGCACCGCGGCGCGGGATTCGGCGACTTTCGGGTATTTGAGGAACCATTGCTCGCTGAGGCGCGGCTCGATCGGCACGTCGGCGCGTTCGCTGAAGCCGACGTTGTTTTCGTAGGGCTCCTCCTTCACGAGCAGGCCGGCTTCGCGGAGCTTCTCGACCGCCTCGACGCGCGCCTCGAAGCGGTCGAGTCCGGCGAAGCCTTCGCCGCCGAGTTCGTTGAGCGTGCCGTTCGGATTGAGAATGTCGATGACGGGCAGGTTGTGGCGCTGGCCGATCTCGTAATCGACCTTGTCGTGCGCGGGAGTGACTTTCAGCACGCCGGTGCCGAATTCGAAATCCACCGCCTCGTCGCCGACGATGGGCAGCTCGGCCTGGTTCTCGAAGGGCAGGGGACGCCTCACGTGCCTGCCGATGAGATGCGCGTAGCGCGGGTCTTTCGGGTTCACGGCCACGCCGCTGTCGCCCATGATCGTTTCCGGGCGAGTGGTCGCGATCTCGAGGAACGTGCCGGGTTCCTCCACGACCTCGACCTTGAAATGGTAGAGATAGCCTTTCTGCTTTTTCGGAATGACCTCCTCGTCGCTGAGCGCGGTGAGCGAGACCGGGCACCAGTTCACCATGCGCTTGCCGCGATAGATCAGGCCCTTGTTGTAAAGATCGACGAAGACCTCCTGCACCTTGCGTGCGTAGTCCGCGTCCATCGTGAACCGCTCGCGGCCCCAGTCGCACGAGCAGCCGAGCTTCTTGAGCTGGTTGATGATGATGCCGCCGTGCTTTTCCTTCCACTCCCAGACGCGCTTCAGAAATTCCTCGCGGCCGAGATCGTGGCGGGTCTTGCCCTCGGTCTTGCGCAGCGTGCGCTCGACGACGGTTTGCGTCGCGATGCCGGCGTGATCCGTGCCCGGAAGCCAGAGCACCTCGTGGCCTTGCATGCGAGCGCGCCGGGCGAGGATGTCCTGGATCGTGTTGTTGAGCACATGGCCGAGCGTGAGCACGCCGGTGACGTTCGGTGGCGGAATGACGATGGAAAATGCGGGTTTCGCCGACGAGGGATTCGCGGCGAAGCAGCCGTCCGCCAGCCAGCGGGCATACCACTTCTCCTCGACCGCCGTCGGCTCGTAGCTCTTGGAAATCTCGACCATGGGAAACGGCTACTTTGGCCAAGCGGTGGAGGCCGTGCAAGCCCGTGTCTCGCAAGCGGCTCGCCTGCGATTCCCGGGCGGGCGAGCCGCCTGCCCCACAGCTGAGATCCTGCTCAATTTTCGCGCAGCCGCTTGCGGAGGGCTTCGAGTTCCAGCACGGCGTACAGATCGCGTGGCCGGCCCATGGCGCGCTTGGCGCGGATCAAGAGCGAAAGCATCGAAGCGTCGCCGGGGCGGATGTCGAGCAAGTCGGCGCGCGGGGCCGCGCGCCCTCCCGGGCTGGAGGGCGGCCGGCCCGGCCGCCGTGGATGCCGTTATGCGACGACGCGGCGGCGCTTGCGCCATTCGCGACCGGCGATGCCGAGCGCGCAGAAGCCCGAGAGCAGCGCGGCCCATTCGCTCGGCTCGGGCACGGCGGTAGGGGTGATATCTATACGCGACGAGAAGTCTGTAGAGATTGTGCCGTCTTGACCCACGAGAGTGAAGGTGAAGGTTCCGTAAATGTGGTAGTCGTGATTTCCATCGAGAAAAATTTCTGCCGTGGAGTTAGAATTAGTTGAGTAGACCGCCAAGCTATTATCGGAGTGGCTAACGACGAAGTTCGCACTGTTGGGGGTGGTTGTTTGGTAAGTGAGCGTGAGCTTGACGGGTTGGTTGGTGTGTAGAGTTCCTGAAAACTGTATATAACTGAGCGGAGTATTATTGAGGATTGGGGGGGCATTGTCTTTTGTCATGGAAATGCCACCTGAGAAAAATAAAGAGGAGTCCGTGATGTCCCAGGTCGCCTGCGTATCGGTTGAAAGAAACCAGGGAGAAGAAGACCAAGAAATGTCCGTGCCCGTGTCCTGCACGTGAATGCTGCGCGAGCCGCTATCGGTAGATGGTTCCACGGCGAATTGAGTATCCCGATAAGCGGCTGCAAAAACTCCGTTATCGCCGGGTATAAACTGAAAAGTCGTCAAAGGTTGCCCCTCAGCGAATGTGACAAAGGTGAGAAGCATGCAGGAGCAGAGAGCAAGCAGATTTGGATAAGTTAGTTTCATGTTGGTTTTGATGGTGGTGATTATCAGCGAAATTTAGCCGACGGTGACGGAAACGGCGGCGCTCCATTGGCCGGCCTTCCGGTCGTCGAGGAGGTAGATGGCGCGGTATTTCCAGACGGCGCCGGAGGCGGGGAAGGGCTCGGTGTCGGCGTAGTCGGGGCGGGTGTCGATGGCGAGGAAGGTCCAGCCCTTGCCATCGGCGCGGTCCACCTCGATGCGGATGCCGTCGAAGGCGCCTTTTTTCCACGGGATGCGCACGCCGTCGGCGACGACCTTCGCGCCGGTGAGGTCGGGCTGGGCGGTCTCGGCATCGGGGCCGGCGGCCTCGTCGCCCACGAGCTTGAGGGACTCGCCGACGGCCTCGGTGTAGGCGGGGTGGCCCTTGATGCGCTTCACCAGCGCGAGGAACCGGGGCACGATGCCGGTGGGCACGGCGGCCGGGGCGGGAGCGGAGGGCGGCACGGGAGCCTGCGGGGAGGCGGGGGTGTCGCCGTCGCGCAGGGAGTCGCGCCAGGCGGTGATGGCCTGGGCGTAGGCGCGGGAGGAGAGGCATTCGTTCACCAGCCAGCGGAAGTAGGCGGCGTCGGCGGCCTGCGCGGAGAGATCGGCGGCGGGGAGGCCGAGGACGGCGGAGTAGCCGGGAATGGTGTCGCGGAAGTGCTCGAGGAGGGCGGCTTTGCCGGAATCGTCCTTGGGGAGGTAATAGGTCTTGGCCATGGGTTTTACGGGGTGGAGGGTTGGATTTGCGAGGTGGTGACTCTGGAAAGGGCGGTGTCGGGGCGGCGGCGGCACGCCCCGGGACGATTCCGACGCGTCCCGCAACGGCGGCGACATATCTCCGAACGGGCGGGAGACGTGTCGGGGCGAAGCGGAGATGTCTCGCGGCGGGGGCGAGAGGGAAACGGAGAGATGGCGACACGTCTCGGGATGGTCCCGAGACATGCCGAAACCGCCCGGAGACGTGCAGGGGGAGCCCGGGACGGCTCGGAGCGGGAGCGAGACGTGCGGCGGAAACGACAAGGGCCGCCCGGATGGCGGCCCGATGCGAAGAGAGGCGGGAGAGGGGTTGCGGCTTACTTCCCTGCGGATTCCTTATCGCCCCTGCGGATTCTCATAATGATGGGCGGTGTTTTGCAGGCGGGTTTTCAAATGTCAAGCCGATAATCTTGTGCCGGAAAATTACCAGGCAGAGCGAGACTGCGGCCGCCCCATGGCACGTTTGGCATGAATGAGCGCGGCGAGCGTGAGGACGAGCACCGTGACGCTATCCAGATTCTCGAGCTGGCGAGTATAAGAACGCGCGAGCGCCTCGGTCTCGTTGAGAATAATGTCGTTCTGCCGCAGACGCTCGGCGGGCGTGAGCCGCGGATTTTCGTCGAACAGCGAGAGGTCGATGCCGTAGGCTTCCGCGCGCTGAATCGCGGTCAGGCCGTCGTCGATGCGCCAGAATCGCTCCAATTCCGGCGGCAGGGTTTCGCTCGCATCCACATCGGCAGGATAACTCCCCGGCCACTCCGCTGTCGAGGCGGCTGCGACAGGAAATCCCTTGCGCACGCCGCCCGCCGTTTCCACCTTGAGCGCCTTCATGCGCCCGCTCGTTTTCCTTTTCCTCGCCCTGCTGCCCGGCCTCGCCGGCGCGGCGACGTGGAATATCGTGCTCATGAATCAACGCCGCTACGTGCCGGTCTCGGATGTCGCGGCGTTTTATCGCATGACGCAGGCGGGGGCGGACGGAGCGAGCTTTCGCCTCACCTCGGCCAATCGCGTGATCGAGGGAAAATCCGGCACGACCGACGTCCATATCAATGGCGTGAAATACGTGACCTGCTTCCCTTTGCGCAGCAGGCGTGTCGATGGCACCCGCACCGACGCCGTTTACATCTCGGCGATGGACGTGAGCAAGATCATCGAGCCGGTCATGCGGCCGGGAAAAATCGCGGGCGCCGCGCCGGTGCGCACGGTCGTGCTGGATGCCGGCCACGGCGGTCACGACAGCGGCGCGGTGGGGTCTCTCGGGCGTGAGAAACAATACACGCTCGACGTCGTCCTGCGCGCCCGCGCGCTGCTGCTGAAGGCTGGGTTTCAAGTAAAGATGACCCGCGTGACGGATGTGTTCGTCCCGCTCGAGGAGCGGGCAAATTTCGCGAATCATTTTCCGAACGCGCTCTTCATCAGCGTGCATTTCAACAAGAGCAACACCTACGGCGGCACCGGCATCGAGACCTACGCGCTCGCGCCGCGCGGCGTGCCTTCCATGGACGAGGGGAGCCTGCGCTACAGCGATTTCAATTTGAATCCCGGCAACGCCTGCGACTCCCAAAACATCGCGCTCGCCGCGGCGGTGCATTCCGCCATGTGCCGCCGCCTGCCGGTGCCCGACCGCGGCGTGAAGCGCGCCCGCTTCGCCGTGATCCGGAATATCCGCATTCCCGGCGTATTGATCGAGGGCGGGTTCGTGGACAGCGCCTACGACGCACGGCTCATCGCGACCGCGGAATACCGCCAGCGCATCGCGCAATCGATCCTCGACGCCGTCACCGCCTATGCCCGGGCCGTGGGCGCCTCGAAATCCACGACGGTGATCACCGCCGTGCCGGCCTCCACGCCCGGACTCTCTTTGGACGAGGGACTTGGAGAGTCGGCATCGGGTGTGGCGCCAGCCATTGCGCATGTCCCTGAGCCGGCGGCCTCGCCAGTTCATCGCGACAAGGTCCGGCCGGTCTCCGAGCCGGTTTTTGATCTCGAAATATTTCGAGAACGGAATCGGAATGCCTTCGAGACTCCTTGGATTCGCCGCTTGTTTTCGACGGATGATCCCTTTTCGCTTTCCGAGCCTGTCCTTCAATCGTGGGAGGAGCCGAATCCTGAACCGCCTTCTCGGGAAGGGCCGAAAAAATCCGTGCGTGCGCGACCGAATCGCGATTTTACGCACTGAGCGATCCCGCGCCGCTCGCGCAACTCCTCTTTTGACTCATGCCCGCGAAGCGCGTAGGCATTGGCGGCTCGCATGAAGATTATCGACCGCTACATCGGCAAGAACGTGTTCATTACGATGCTCATCGGCGTCATCGTGCTGAGCGTCGTGCTGGTGCTCGGCAACCTGCTCAAGGAGCTCCTCGATCGTCTCATCAACCAGAACATCCCGCTCGAGATCGTCGTCGCGTTCATGGCGTTCGTGCTGCCCTTCTCGCTCACGTTCTCGATTCCGTGGGGCTTGCTGACCTCGCTGCTGCTGGTCTTCGGACGCATGTCGGCGGACAACGAGCTCATCGCACTGCGCTCGAATGGCGTGAGCATTCCGCGGATCTGCGTGCCGATTTTCGTGATCACGCTCGCGCTCACGGGCCTCTGCTTCTGGATCAATGCGGACATCGCGCCGCGCGCCGCGCATCGCATGGCGGACTCGCTTTTCGAAGTCGCCACCAGCAATCCGATCTCGCTTTTCGCCGCGGACGACGTGGTCGACCAATTTCCCGACCGCCGCGTGTATGTCGGCTCCAAAAAAGGCAACACGCTGTTGAATCTCACCATCTTCGAGATCGATCCCAAGGCCGGCATCCCGCTCAAGGTCATCTACGCGAAGAGCGGCGAGCTGGTTTCCGACAAGCCGAACAAGCGGCTGATGCTGAAATTTTACGACGCGCGCTTCGAGCAGCGCGACGCGGACGACCCGCGCGACATTTACAAGATCCAGCATGGCATCGTGATGCAGGAAGGCACGTTCCCGATCCCGCTCGACGCGCTGTATGAGGACAACGCCAAGGGGCGCCGCCTCGAGACTTATACGCTCCCGGAGCTTTCGGACTTCATCGAGCAGGGCGCCGACGGGCAGGTGCTCCAGGCGAAGGTGGAATACAATCGCCGCTTTTCCGCTTCGCTCGCGTGCCTCGCGTTCGCGCTGGTGGCCGTGCCGCTCGGCATCACGACCCACCGCAAGGAGACGTCCGCCGGCTTCGCGCTGAGCCTCGCGATCGCGTTCTTCTATTACTTTTTCATCATCGTCGCGAACACCTTCCGCGATAACGCCGCCGCCCATCCGCTGATCCTGATCTGGGTGCCGAATATCATCTTCATCGCGCTCGGGTCGGTGCTGTTTTACCGGCTGTCGCGACGGTAGAAAATCGCCGCGCGAACCGAAACCGCGGCTATTTTGTAAAGAAATTCCGCTGCTTGTCCGAGATCGGCGCGCCGAGCTTTTCCAGCACGAGCAGCATGTCTTCCCAGACTTTGCGCTTCTCGGTGATCGATTGATTTCGCAGCAGGTAGGCGGGGTGATAAGTCGCCATCGCCGGGATGCCGCGGTAGTCGAGCCAGCGGCCGCGCAGGTCGCGCATCGGGCGGGTTTCGCCGAGCAATCCCTCCACGGCGGTCGCGCCGAGGGCGACGAGCACTTTCGGCCGGATGAGCTCGATCTGTTTCTCGAGCCACGGAAAACAAACGCCCATCTCCTCGGGCCGCGGCTTGCGATTCCCCGTCGAGCCGGGCGGCATGTCTGGCCGGCATTTCAGGACGTTGCCGATGTAAACCGTCTCCCGCGAAAAATTCATCGCCTTGATGATTTTCGTAAGCAGCTCGCCCGCGCGACCGACGAACGGCTCGCCTTGCGCGTCCTCATCCGCGCCCGGAGCCTCGCCGACGAACATCAAGTCCGCCGCGGGATTTCCGACGCCGAAGACGACTTGCTTGCGCGAGCGGACCAAGTGCGGACAGGCCGTGCAGCGCCGCGCGGCCTCGCGCAAGGAATCCATCGTCCACTCCTGTGTGGAAATGATCGCGGGCGATGTCGTGTTTTCTCTTCCACTTCCTCCTCCGTCATCCGCGAGGGGTTCGGGAGGAAGAGGAAGTGGAGGAGGAAGATTAATGGCCTTCAGCCTGCGGAGCCGCTCGACGGCATCCGCTGTGGCGGTCGGTTTGCGGCCGATTCCGGACTGCATCTCGCGCAGCAGCGGCAGGGCGGCGTCGATGGCGGTCTTCAGGCGGTCCATTGCTTGTAATGGTGGCGCGGCGTTTCCGGCGGCACGAGCGGAAAATCCGCCGGCACCGGCGCCGCGAAGGAGAGTCTCTCGCCGCCGCGCGGATGATCGAACGAGAGCTTCCACGCATGCAAAAGATGACGCGCGTAAAGGCCGCGCCGTCAATACACCGGGTCGCCGGCGAGGGGATGGCCGAGATGCTTGAGATGCACGCGAATTTGATGCGTGCGCCCGGTTTTCGGTCGGCACTCGATGAGGCTCAAGCCGTCGCCCGTCGCGAGCACGCGGTAATTCGTCACGGCTTCGCGGCCCTTCCCGGTGAGGTCGACGGCCATTTTCTGGCGATTCGAGCGATGCCGGCCGATCGCCGCCTCGATCACCCCGCCGGCCCGGCGCAAGGTGCCTTCGACGATCGCGAGGTAGATTTTTTCCACGGTGCGCCCGGCGAATTGCGCGGCGAGCGATTGATGGGCGGCGTCGTTTTTGGCGATCACGAGACAGCCGCTCGTTTCCTTGTCGAGGCGGTGCACGATGCCGGGCCGCTCGACGCCGCCGATGCCGGAGAGATCCTGGCAGTGGTGCAGCAGCGCCTGGACGAGCGTGCCGGTCGCATTGCCGGCGCCGGGATGAACGACAAGGCCGGCGGGCTTGTCGATCACGACGATGTCGCTGTCCTCATGAAGAATGACGAGCGGAATATCCTCGGCCTGCAGCGCGGTGAAGGGCGCGGAGTCCGGAATGGAAACCGCGATTTCGTCGCCGGTTTTTAGCGGCTCGGAAGCGCGGGTGATCGCGCCGTTGAGCAGAATGTCTCCCGCGAGAATGAGCGCCTGCACGCGGGAGCGCGAGAGGTCCGGCAGCTGCGAGGTGACGAAGCGATCGAAGCGTTCGCCGGCGTGCTCGGGAGTGACGTGGTGGACGGACATGAGAGTCTTAAGTTTTAAGTTTGTAAGTTTTAAGCATGCGGTCCGCGCGCATGGCTTTACTTAAAACTTAAAACTTACAAACTTAAAACCATCCTTATGTCGGAAGCGATGCAGCAGATCGTGGAGCCCTGCCCCTCGTGCGGTCAACCGATCGACGTCACGGAGCAGGAGCCATTTTCCGAGGTGGACTGCCCGGCCTGCCACGCGACGATGCGCGCGCGCGTCCACTTTAACAATTTCACGCTGCTCGAGCTTCTGGGCGAGGGCGGCATGGGCGCCGTCTTCAAGGCGCTCGACAATAATCTCCAGCGCAAGGTGGCGCTGAAAATTCTCAAGCGCAGCGCGGGCGCGACCGAGGCCGATTGGGCGAAGCTCGCGACCGAGGCTCGCGCCACGGCGGCCATCAATCACCAGAACGTGGTGAAGGTTTTTTCGTTCGGCGAAGATCACGGGCAATTCTATCTCGCGATGGAACTCGTCGAAAAGGGGTCGCTCGACGGCCTCATGCTCCTGCAGACGCGCGTCGCCGAGGCGCAGGTGCTCGAGATCGGCATTCAGATCGCCGAGGGCCTGCAGGCTGCCTTCGAGGGCAATCTCATTCACCGCGACATCAAGCCAGGGAACATTCTCTTCGCCGGACCGCATCTGGCGAAGATCGTGGACTTCGGCCTCGCGCGCGTGCTTTCCGACGAGGCGCAGGAGGCCGGCGAAATCTGGGGCACGCCTTTCTACGTGGCGCCAGAAAAGCTCGACGGCCGGCCGGAGGATTTCCGCAGCGACATCTACAGTCTCGGCGGCACGCTTTTTCACGCGCTCGCGGGACGGCCGCCCTTCGACGCGAGGACCGCATCGATGGTCGTGCTCAAGCATATCAAGAATCAGGTGGTGAGCCTGCAGGCCTTTGCGCCGGGGGTCTCGGACGAGACCGCCTACGTCATCAACCGCATGATGAACAAGGAACCGCACGAGCGCTACGCATCCTACGAGGAGCTGCTCACGCACCTCCAATACGCGCGCCAAAAGCTGCAAAAACGCGGCGCCGAGCGAGGAGGGTCCTCGCCCCGTCCCGCGATGAAGGCCGGCGGCACCCGGCTTTTTCCCGGCCTGCTTTGGACCGCCGCAGCCGCGCTGTGCATGGCGTGCGCCGGCTGGTTTTTTTGGTTTGGAAAAATGCATGAGCCGAAGCCGCTCCGCACCGAAGCAGCGCCGCTCATCGAGCAGGGGCAGCAGGCGCTGAATGCCGGACGGTTCGATGACGCGAGGGCGAAATTCGCCGCGGCCGTGGAGGCGGCTGGCGCTCGGCAACCGGAGCGAAACTGGGCGCTGGCCCATCTCGGGCTTGCCTGCGTTTTGCTGGGCAAGGAATCGCAAACCGCCGAGACCTTCAAGAAGCTCGAAGGCGACGCGCTCTTCGACGCGGCGCCGGTGCCGCAGGCGCTCGGACGCTTCTTTCGTAATCTGGCGGCATCATCGTCTCCGGGCGTGTCTTCGAGCTCCAACTACGAGAGTTTCGGCTTGTTGGTCGGCGGAATCCGGTCCTGGAAGTCTGGCGACGAGGCGGCGGGGGCCGTGCTGCTGCGGCGATTTGCCAAATCCCGGCCGCTTCCGCCCGACGATTGGCTGGCAAAGCTCAAGCCGCTTGCGGAGTCCACTTTGAAGAGCCCGGCGCGCTGAAGCTTCAACGCGGTTGCCAGCGGACCGGCGCGCGTTACATTTCCGGCATGAGCAGCGACCTGCCGAAATTGACGCCCGAAGAAATTCACCAAAAGCTCACCGAGTTTCTTCGCTCCGGCTTTGGGGAAAAAGTGGCCGACGCGCCCGCGCCCGAAGGCGAGGACGTCGACGAGGAAATCGACGACGAGGACGAAGATGAGGCCGTGGATTTGTTCGAGTTCGACTTCAAGCCGCGCGACATCAAGAAACATCTCGACCGTTTCGTCATCAAGCAGGAGGAAGCGAAGAAGGTGCTCAGCATCGCGGTCTGCGACCATTACAATCACGCCCGTTACGCCCGGAAATTGCGCGAGGAGGACGAGGACGCGGTCATCGAATACGCGAAGCAGAATGTCATCCTCGTCGGCTCGACCGGCGTGGGAAAAACCTACCTCGTAAAGCATGTCGCCGAGCTGATCGGGGTGCCGTTCGTCAAGGCGGACGCGACGAAATTCAGCGAGACCGGCTACGTGGGCGGAGATGTCGAAGATCTCGTGCGCGAGCTCGTGCACAAGGCCGATGGCAACGTCGCACTCGCCGAGCACGGCATCATTTACATCGACGAGATCGACAAGATCGCGAGCTCCGCGAACGGCTCCGGACGCGACGTGAGCGGGCGCGGCGTGCAGACGACCTTGCTGAAGCTCATGGAGGAAACGGAGGTGCCGGTGCGCAATCCCATGGACCTGCAAGCCCAGCTGCAGGCGGCTTTTGAAATGAAGCGGAACGGCGGCGAGGCGAAGCGCGAGTCGATCAATACGCGACACATTTTATTCATCGTGAGCGGAGCGTTCGACAAGCTCGACGAGCAGGTTCGCCGCCGGTTCAAGCAATCGAGCATGGGTTTCCACGCCGAGCCGGCCCCGCTGGCGGCGGCGACAAATCTGCTCCACGAGACGACGACGCAGGACTTCGTCGCCTACGGCATGGAGCCGGAATTCATCGGCCGTCTGCCGGTGCGCGTGGTCTGCGATCCGCTCGAGGCGGGGGATTTGTTCGAGATTCTCAAGCGTTCCGAAGGCAGCATCATCCGCCAATACGAGCGGGCGTTTCAGGCCTACGGCGTCGAGGTGCTTTTCGAGGACGGCGCGCTGCGGCGCATCGCGGAACGTGCGCAGGAGGAGAAAACCGGGGCGCGCGGGCTGTTGACGGTTTGCGAGAAACTGCTGCGCGACTACAAATACGAGCTGCCCGACTCGGGGATCCGCTCGTTCACGGTGAGCGAAGCGCTCGTCGACGAGCCTGCCGCGACGTTGCGGGGATTGCTCGAGACCGGACATGCGGAAAAGGAGAAATCCCTCGCGGCGATCGTTACGCAATTCGCCGAACGCTTCCGCGCGCAGCATGAGATCGAGCTGACCTTCGAGGCGGAAGCCGCGCACGGGCTGGTCCAGCGCGCGCTGGCGGAAGGCCTCGGCGTGCGGGAGCTTTGCGAGACGCTGTTCAAGGATTACCAGTTCGGGCTTCAGCTCATCCGAAAAAACAGCGGCCGGCGGGAGTTCGAAATTCCGTGGCGCGCCGTGCAGGATCCGGACGGCGTGCTGAGCGACTGGGTCGTGGAATCCTATCGCCACAGCCGCCCGAATGAGGCAGACTCCAGCGCTTCCCCATGAGATATTTCAAAGCCACATTGCTGATCGGTGCCGTCTCGATCCTGGCGATCGGAGTGATCGACGCCACCGGCTGGCTGCACACGCTCGACCAATGGACCGCGCAGTGGCTGGCCGGTTTTTCACCCGCCGGACCGCTCAAATGGATCGCGCATCCCGTGGTTTTCATCGCGGCTTCCCTGCTCGCCTTCGCCTTCGCCTGGACGACGACCGACCTCGCCCGCCCGGCCACGAAAACGATCGTGGCTTTCACCGGGGCGGTTTTGATTCTCACCGGTTCGGCCGTCTTCGCGCTCTATGGAGATTTCTATTCGCCTTGGACGGCGGTCCTGATGGCCTTGTTGAGCTTTGCCATCGGGCTCGCCTACGGCGGGAGCGATTCCGGTTCCCGCAAGCGGGTGCTGCAGCGGCTCTTCGGGCTGCGGCTGTCGCGGGCGCAATTCGCCCGGCTCGTCGATTCCAGCCAGCCGCTGAATTTCCCCGGCGCGGAGCAGAACGCGACCGTGATCGTTTGCGAAGTGCACAACCATGTCGAGCTGCTCGAGGCCTTGAGCCCGGCGGACTACGTGGCGATGACGAATCTCTACCTCAAGACGGTCTCCGACTATCTCGTCGATGCCGGCGGCTATCTCGACGAATGCAATGGCGAAAGCCTGCGCGTCGTCTTCGGAGCTCCGCTGGCGCGGGAAGATCACGCGATCGCCGCCGCCCGGGCGGCGCTCGAAACGGTCGCGCGCATCGACACTCTCAACAAGGAATGCGATGCGCGCTGGCACCAGCGGCTGGATTTCCGCGTCGGCATCAATTCCGGTCCGATGATCGCGGCGGCCTATGGCGGCACGCGCCTTGGCTCGTTCAGTGTCGCGGGCACGACGGTGGAATTTGCCCGGCGGCTCTGCGCGGCGTGTGCGAACTACGGCTGCCGCATTCTGGTTGGTCCCGAGACCTATGCGACGGCTTCGGAATTCGTCGAAGGCCGCCCGATCGAGCTGCTGCGACGCGCGGACGGCCGCCGCATCGAGCTCTATGAAATGCTCGCGCCGGTGAATACGCTGTCCCCGGAGCGCACGCGCAGCCGCGATCATTTCTGGAAAGGCGTCATTTATTACCGTGAAAAGAAATGGGATCTCGCGATGGAGCAATTCGGCAAGGCCCGCGTGCCTGGTCTGCCCGATGCCGGGCTCGATGCCTTCGTGCTGCGCACCGAGCGGGCGCGCCGCGGCGAGACGTCCGTGCAGCCAGCCGCATCCTCGCTCGTGGAAATCAGCTAGGCCACAGGTTTCGATTTACGTGGACGCCGCCAATCGCGCTCCGAAACGCTGGCCAGCCGCTCCGGCCAATTTGAAGGCAGGGATGTCTTGCCGAGGCGTTCGTGATTTTCCCATGCGGCGTTTCAATCGGGCTTTTTCCCATCCGTGAAGCCGGTCGATTATCCCGAGCCGTTCCAGCAGCTTGCGCGGCAGCTCCGCCGGCTCCCTTCGATCGGGCCGCGCAGCGCCGAGCGCATCGCGCTTTGGCTCGCGACTTCGCCGGATGCACACCCCGAGGCGCTCATCGACGCGTTATCCGTCGCCGCGCGCGAGATGCGCGCCTGCGAGCGGTGCGGCTTTTTCGCGACGGGAGCGGAATGCGTGATCTGCGCCGATCCGCAGCGGGCGGGGCGCGAAATTTGCGTGGTCGAGACGGCGACCGACGTGCTGCCGCTCGAGCGCACGGGTTTTTTCGCGGGGCGCTACCACACGCTCGGCGGGCGACTGGCGCCGTTGGAAAACACGGGCCCCGAGGATTTGCGGATCGACGCGCTCGTCTCGCGGATCGCCGCGGAACAGCCGACGGAAATCATTCTGGCGCTGAGCGCGGATGTCGAAGGCGAGGCGACGGCGAATTATCTCTCCGAGGTGCTGGCGCCGTTCGGAATTCCGGTGAGCCACATCGCGCAGGGACTGCCGGCGGGCGGGGGGTTGGAACATGCGGATCAGCTGACTTTGCAGCGGGCGCTGGAGGGAAGATCGGTGCGGGCGCGGTAGTTGTTTTCCAAGACAACCGCGTCCGACCGTTTTCTCGAAATTTGTCCATCGCTCACCATTTCGCTTCAACCAATTGCCTTCGCGGCGATATTGCGCCACAGTCCACGGCGAACGATGTCCTGCTCCAAGATTGATTCCAGTTTGCACCAGACGAAAAAGCCCGAGTGGATCAAGGTGCGCCTGCCGTCCAATCCGGTTTTCTTCTCCACCAAGGGGCTGATTTCCGACCTGAAGCTTCACACCGTCTGCGAGAGCGCGCAATGCCCGAACCGCTGGGAATGCTGGAGCCAGGGAACGGCGACTTTCATGATCGCGGGTGAGCGGTGCACGCGGGCCTGCGGATTTTGCGCGGTGGACACGGCGAAGCCGTTCGCGCTGGAGGCCGACGAGCCGCAGCGCGTGGCGGAGGCGATCCGCCGCTTGAATTTGAAGCATGTCGTCATCACCGCGGTTGCGCGCGACGATCTCGCCGACGGCGGCGCGGATCATTTCGCGCGGACCATCGAGGCGGTGCGCGGCGTCGATCCGGACATCATCATCGAAGTGCTCACGCCCGATTTCAACGGCCGCGAGGAGCCGCTGCGCATGGTGATCGACGCGAAGCCGCACGTCTTCAACCACAACCTCGAGACCGTCGAGCGCCTCACGCCGCTCGTCCGCTCCCGCGCGAAATACCGGCTCTCGCTCGACTTCCTCAAGCGCGCGAAGGAAATGGACCCCGGCGTGGTGACGAAGAGCGGATTGATGCTCGGGCTGGGGGAGACGGAGAACGAGATTTTCGAGTCGATGGACGACCTGCGCGAGGCGAACGTGCAGGTGCTCACGCTCGGCCAGTATCTGCGGCCGACGCCGCAGCATTTGCCGGTGGTGGAATACATCCGCCCCGAGACCTTCGATCTCTACCGCGAAATCGCCACGAACAAGGGCTTCGAATACGTGGCCAGCGGTCCGCTCGTGCGCAGCTCCTACCACGCGGCCGACTACGATCCGGTCAAGCGCCCGGCGAGGGAATAGTTATCGCTTTGCGGGCCTGCGCCGCAGCGCCGCGGCAAGGAGGCACGACGCGGAAAGCAGCTCGCCCCACGCGGCGGGCTCGGGCACGGCGCTCACGTCGCCGGCGCCGAAGGTGCTGTTGTGGTCGAGCACGGCCCACACGCGGTTCGTCGCGGTGTCCACGCCGTAGTAACCGAGCACGAAGTCGGTGGCGGGGTCGTAGGCGCCGTCGCCCTGGAAGCCGGTGAGGCCCGTCACGGCGGCGTCGCTGTTGCCGAGCACGGCGTTTTTCCACGTGCTGTCGGCGGGGTCGAGCCAGAGGAGGCTCACGCCGAGCTCGCCGCCGGGCAGCGATTGCGCGAGGGCTTCATCGTAGGTGAGCTGGAGGACGAAGGGGCTGGCACCCGTGCCGGAGAGGGAGAGGGTGTCGCTGGCCTCGCCGCCGAAGTTGCCGCCACCCGTGAAAGTGAGGACCACCTGCTGGTTCGCGCCGGCGGTGCCGCCGAGGAGTTGCGCGGTGGTGCCGAGGCCGCCGGGGTTCGTCACGGCGGGGACGAGGTCGTAGCCTATCCCGCCGACGACCATGGCGGTCTGGCTGCCGGCGGAGGCGGTGGTGAAGGGCGTGTCAGGGTTAAGCAGGAGGGCGTGGTCGTGGCCGTCGATCCTGCCGACGGCGGCGAGCTGGCCCCAGTCGTTGAGGACGCTGGCGTTTCCCGGATTGCCGTTGGGATTTTCGGGGGTGGGGATTCTGATGTTCGTGATGCCGGCGGAGGGGACGATGGCGTTCGTGAGGTCGAGCATCACGCCTCCCGTGGAAAGAAAGTAGTGCTGCGCGCCGCCGCCGATCTCCGAGACGCCGAAGACCTGGCCGACATTGTTGATGGCATAGCCGGCGCTGGAGGCGTTCCCCGGATTGCCGGGAACAAGGCTGCCGAGGCTGGTGATCGCGCCGCCGCTGGAGTAGATGAAGGCTTGGGCGCCGTTGCCGCCGATATGGGCCCAGCCGGTGATCTGGCCGGCATCGTTGATGGCGAAGGCGCGGGAGTCGGCGTCGGAGCCGGGGTTGATCGAGAGGCCGAGGTCGCTCATCACGCCGCCGGAATAGAGGAAGGCGCGGTAACCGGTGCCGCCGCCGGATTTATTGTAGGCGTAGTAGCCGACGGCCTGGCCGGCGTTGTTGATGGCGAAGGCGGTGCTGAAGGTGCCGCCGAGGGCGCCGAGGTCGGTGAGCACGCCGCCGGAGGAAATGAAGGCGTGGGTGTTGCCGCTGGCGGTGTAGGAGAAGCCGACGACTTCGCCGGAATCGTTCACATCGTAGCCCTGGCTGACGTCGCTGTTGGGGCCACTGGTCGAGGTGATGGAGCCGAGATCGTGCAGCGTGCCATCATACAGGAAGGCGTGGTTCGCGCTGCTGCCCAAATAGGAGTAGCCGGTCACGAGGCCCGAGTCGGACACGCCGAGGCCGCGACTGGGAGCGGTGGTCAACGCGCCGAGGTCGGTCATCACGCCGCCGGAATACAGGAAAGCGTGCACGGTGTTCGCCGGCCCGACGCTGCTGTTCGACTCGCCGACGACTTGACCGGCATTGTTCACCGCGAAGGCGGCGCTGCTCGCGCTGGAGCCGCTGCCGGGCAGGGTGCCGAGATCGACGGTGCTGTAGGTGACGGCGCAGGCGCAATGGATGCCGCCGAGGGCCGCGAGCGCGACGACGAGGCAATGGCGGATGGCGGACGGGCGGCGGGCTTGTTTTCCCGACGGGATGCGAGGCGCGGTCATGGTGTTCCTTTCTGTTTGGAATGCAGCGCGCCGCTTTCGTCGGCGCGCCACGCATTGTCTGAAAAACGCGCATTGCCGTCATCTGAACTTAGGTTTAAAGGGTGGCTTGGTTCCGCGGCGCCGCCGCTTCGTTACTGGCGCGCGCCACGTTGGCAGGGAAATCCATGAAAAAATCCGAGGGGCATCCGGCGCAACGGACTCTCGCGCGGCGGCAAAAAGCCTCCGCCTCGCGCCGGCTCACCCGCGCGTGGGAGGCGCTCAGCGCCGCCGCCGACAGCGACGCATGGGTGCGCGCCACCTACCGGCTCATGCTGGCCACGGCGCCGGGCGCCTTTGCCAGCGCGGCCCTGCGCTGCTCGCGGGTGGACGTGGCGCTCTGGCTCAACTCCGACGGCGCCCGCCTGCGCGCCGCCGAGTCGCCCAAGGGATGGGCGGATCACCCCGGCATCCCCTACGTCATGCAGCGCCCCGGCCTCAAAGTGCTCCCGACCCGTGGCGTGCTGCCGCCGCCGGAGGAGCTGGAAAAGACGTATTTCTACCGCGACTTCATGGTGCCGTTCGATTGGCGGCACGCGGTGGGCCTCTGCTTTTGGAATCCGATCGACGGGATGCCGATGCTCGAATGCGTGATGAGCGTGCATCGCTCCGCCGCCGAGGGCGATTTCAGCGACGAGGAAATCGCCGCCCTCGGCGCCCTCCACGCCGGGATCGACCGCGCCCGGCGGCGCGTGACGAAACTCGAGGAGGAGCGCTTCGCCCGCTCCAGCTTCGAGCACTTCGCCGACCGCCTCCCGATGCCAGTCGCCCTGCTGAGCTGGGACTTGCGGCCGCTCTACCACAACCAGCCCGCCCGCGAATCCGCCGCCGTCTGGCGCGGCGGATTCGCCCTCCGCCAGCAAAAAACCAGCCGCGCCGCCTTCACGCCGCCGCCCGAGCTGCTCGCCGCCTGCCGCGAAATGCAAACGGAATGGCGGGATCTCATCCGCGCCGGCAGCCAGGACGAACGTGTGATCGAGCGCTTCGTCGCCCCGGCAGGCGCGCCGGGCCTCCAGGCCACCGTGAGGCTGCTCTTCCTCACCGGCTCGCCCCTCGGCGACCCCACTTTTATGATCCTCTTCACCGAGCCCGGCCCCGCGCCGCCCGCCCGGCCCCCGAACTTCGCCGCGCTCCAGCGCCTCACCCCCACCGAGCGCGCCGTCGCCACCCTCGCCGCCGCCCTCAAATCGAACTCCGAGATCGCCGCCGCCCTGGGCCGCAGCGTCGGGACGGTGAAGGCGCAGCTGCACGCCGCCTGCCGGAAGCTCGGCGTCCGCACCCGCGCGGAGCTGGCCTCGTGGTGGCGGGGGTGAAAAAACTTGGCGTCCACTCGTGCGCCGGGCGGCTGCGAGTCCGCGCCGCCGAAAATCCTCGTCACACGAGGGTTGCCGTGGTTCCGGCGGGGTGGTAGTTTCCCTGTTGGTGGAATGAAAATTGCTCAGGTGTGCAATTGACGCGTCCACCCGCATTAAACCGATCTCAAACCGCAACTTACAGATGTCGATGAACCAAGCCTTTCCGACCGATACACGCTCGCTCTATTCGCCGGAGCATGAACACGATGCCTGCGGCGTCGGCTTCGTGGCTCAGGTCAGCGGCAAGCGGTCGAATCGCATCCTCAAGATCGGCCTGCGCTCCATCTGCTCGCTCATGCATCGCGGCGCGCTCGATGCCGACGCCAAGACCGGCGACGGCGCGGGCGTGATGACGCAGATTCCCTACAAGGTTTTCACGCCGGAAGTCGCGCGGCTCGGCCACCAGCTCTTCCAGGAGAGCGATCTCGCGGTCGGCGTGATGTTCCTGCCGTTTGACCATGCCTATGCGCAGGCCAAGGCGAAGGCGATCACCGCCGAGGTGCTCGAGAAGCGGGAGCTCTTCCTTTTCGGATGGCGCGAAGTGCCGATCAACCTGCGCGTGCTTGGCGAAAAGGCGCAGACCACTCTGCCGCGCATCGAGCACGTGCTGATTGGCCGTCCGTGGGGCATGGCCGACGACGATTACGAACGCCGGCTTTTCCTCGCGCGTAACGAAATCGAGGACGCCGTCGCGGGAGCGGGCATCAAAAATTTCTACATTCCGTCCTTCTCGCACCGGACGATTGTCTACAAGGGCCTGCTCGTCTCGTCCTCGCTCGAGAAATTTTATCCCGATCTCACGAATCCCGATTTCGAGACCGCGATGTGCGTTTATCACCAGCGCTACAGCACCAACACGTTCCCGACGTGGCCGCTCGCGCAGCCGTGCCGCATGATGGCGCACAACGGCGAGATCAACACCGTGCGGGGAAATCGCAACTGGACGAAAGCCCGCGAGGCCGAGCTGCAGGCGGATTTCTGGGGCAAGGATATCGAATTGCTCAAGCCGATCATCCAATCGGGCGGCTCGGATTCCGCCAGTCTCGACAACGTGCTCGAAGTCATGGCCATGTCCGGTCGCGGCCCGCTGCACGCGATGACCGTGCTCGTGCCGCCCGCCTGGCGCTCGGACAAAAAAATGTCGCCCGAGCTGCGCGCCTATTACGAATACCACCAGTGCATTTGCGAGCCGTGGGATGGTCCCGCCGCGCTCGTCTTCACCGACGGTCTTACGATCGGCGCGTGCCTCGACCGCAACGGCCTGCGCCCCGCGCGCTACAAACTTACGAACGACGGCATCCTGACCCTCGGCTCGGAAGTCGGCGTCGCCGGCCTGCCACCGGCCAGCGTGATCGAAAAGGGCCGTCTCGCGCCCGGCGAGATGATCGCCGTCGATACGGTCGCCGGAAAATTGCTGCGCGACCGCGAGATCAAACAGTCCCTGGCCGAACACAAGCCCTACGGGGAGTGGCTCCAGAAGTATCTCGTAAAATTTCCGCTCGCGAAGCCCGAGGAGATCAAGATGCCGGCCGGCGACGTGGATATTCTCACGCTCACGCAGCGCCAGATCGCCTTCGGATTTTCCAGCGAAGAGGTGGACATGGTTCTCAAGCCGATGCTCAAGACCGGCGCGGAAGCCGTTGGTTCCATGGGAGACGACACGCCGATCGCCGTGCTCTCGCTCAAGCCGCGGCTGCTCTACACCTATTTCAAGCAACTCTTCGCGCAGGTCACGAATCCGCCGATCGACCCGATCCGCGAAAAGCTCGTGATGTCGCTGCACACCGTCCTCGGATGGCGTCGGAATCTGCTCAGCGAGACGCCGGAGCATGCCGAGCAGGTGGTCGTCGAAACGCCGATTCTCCTCGATCAGGAACTCGAGCGCTTGAAGGCGCTGCCCGCGCCGCATGCCGCCGCGACCGTTTCCACGCTTTGGCCGGCCAGCGAAGGCGCGGCCGGTTTGGAAAAGGCGCTCGCCCGCATCAAGGCGGAGGCGGAAGCCGCCATCGACGGCGGCGCGCGCATCCTCATTCTCTCCGACCGCGGAGTCGACCACGCCAATGTCCCGGTTCCCGCGATGCTGGCGATGGGCGGCGTTCATCATCACCTCACGAATGTCGGCAAGCGGATGCGCGCGAGCGTCATCGTCGAAAGCGGCGAGGCGCGCGACGTGCATCAGATTGCCTGTCTCGTGGGCTACGGCGCGAGTTGCGTGAATCCTTATCTCGCCTACGAAACGATCCGCGAGATCGTGGAAAAAGGCGCGGCTGGCGAAGTCGATTTCAGCGCCGCCGTCACGAATTACCGCTCGGCGCTCGAGAACGGCCTGCTCAAGATCATGTCCAAGATGGGCATCTCCATCGTGAGCAGTTATCGCGGCGCGCAGATCTTCGAGGCGCTGGGAATTTCCAGCAAGGTGATCGACGACTGCTTCACCGGAACTTGTTCGCAGATCGAAGGCGTCGGCTATACGGAAATCGCGACGGAGAGCCTTGCGCGGCACTCGATGGCTTATGGCGGTGCGGTGCCCGTCGAGGCCGGGAAGCTCGAGGACCCTGGCTACTATCGCATCCGCCGCGGCGGCGAAGTCCACGCGGTCACGCCGCCAGTCATCCAGAATTTCCATACCTACGTCGGCATCAAAGGCGCCGAGAAAGCCGGCAAGCTCGAGGACTATCAAAAATACGTCGACGCGGTGAAGGCCACCCGTCCGAATGCCTTGCGGCATTTGCTGGAATTCATTCCGCTCGCAAGCGGCCCGGTGCCGATCGAGGAAGTGGAGACGATCGAGGAAATCCGGCGCCGCTTTACGACCGCCGGCATGTCGCTCGGCGCCCTCAGTCCCGAGGCGCACGAGACTCTTGCCATCGCGATGAACCACATCGGCGGCAAGTCGAACAGCGGCGAGGGCGGCGAAGATCCCGCGCGCTTCAAACGCCGCGAAAATGGGGATTGGGCAAACAGCGCCATCAAACAAATCGCGTCAGGCCGATTCGGCGTTTCGGCCGCTTATCTTGCGAGCGCGAAGGAAATCGAAATCAAGATGGCGCAGGGCGCAAAGCCCGGCGAAGGCGGCCAGCTGCCCGGCCAGAAGGTGAGCGCCTACATTGCGAAGCTTCGGCATTCGGTCGAGGGCGTGACGCTCATTTCCCCGCCGCCGCACCACGATATTTACTCGATCGAGGATCTGGCGCAGTTGATTTACGACCTCAAGCAGGTCAATCCGCGCGCGCGCATTTGCGTGAAGCTCGTGTCCGAAGCCGGCGTCGGCACGATCGCCGCGGGCGTGGCGAAGGCGCATGCGGATATCATTCTGGTGAGCGGGCATGATGGCGGCACGGGCGCTTCGCCGCTCAGTTCGATCAAGAATGCGGGCGGCCCCTGGGAGCTCGGCGTTGCCGAAACCCACCAGGTGCTCATGCTGAATAACATGCGCAACCGCGTGACGCTGCGCACCGACGGCGGCATGAAAACCGGCGAAGATATTATCTATGCGACCCTGCTGGGCGCGGAAGAATACAACTTCGGCACCGCGGCAATGATCGCGATGGGCTGCGTCTACGTGCGCCAGTGCCATTTGAACAACTGTCCGGTGGGCGTCGCCACGCTCGACGATAAATACCGCGCGAAGTTCAAGGGCAAACCCGAGAACGTCGTGAACTTTTTCAACGGCGTCGCCGGCGAAGTGCGTGAAATCATGGCCCGTCTCGGCTTCCGCACGATCGATGAAATGATCGGTCATGTGGAATGCCTGCGCCAGCGGCACGTGCCGGATCACCCGAAGGCGAATACCTTGAACCTGTCCCGGCTGATCGTGGACGTTGCGAAGGACGATCCGACGATCGTTCGCCATGCCACGCGCGACCACAATGACGGCCCCGAAGATCAGACGCTCGACGAGATCGTTTTGCAGGACGCGAAGGAGGCCATCACCGACAAACAGCCGATCAGTCTTGAGTACAAGGTGCGCAACACGAACCGCTCGATCGGGACGCAGGTTTCCGGAGAAATCGGCTACCAGCATGGCGAAGCGGGTCTTCCCGAAGCCACCGTCGACCTCAAGCTCGAAGGCAGCGCGGGCCAGAGCTTCGGTGCGTTTCTCTCGCCCGGCGTGCGGCTCATCCTTGCGGGCGAGGCGAACGATTACGTCGGCAAGGTCATGAGCGGCGGCGAGATCATCATCAAGCCGCGACCGGGAGCGAATTTCGAGGGGCACAAAAACAGCATCCTCGGCAATACCGTGATGTATGGCGCGACCGGGGGGCAGCTGTTTGCCAATGGCCGGGCGGGCGAGCGCTTCTGCGTGCGTAACTCCGGCGGCACGGCGGTCGTCGAAGGCATCGGCGACCACGGCTGCGAATACATGACCGGGGGCACGATCGTGGTTCTCGGACCAACCGGAAAAAATTTCGGAGCGGGCATGACGGGTGGCGTCGCCTACGTTCTCGATCTCGAAAATGAATTTGCGGACAAGCTCAACACGCAGCTCGTCGCCATCGAGCGGCTTGGCGCGGATGACGATATCGTCGCGCTGCAGGGACTCATCTACAAGCACCTCGAAGTGACGGAGAGCACGCAGTCGAAGGAAATCCTCGGCGATTGGGAAAGCTACAAAACCAAGTTTTGGAAAGTTCTTCCGAAAGTGCCGGCCGCGCCTCCAATTCCAAAGCCCGGTCCAAGCGGCAGCGGCCCGGCCGAGGAATCCAAGCAGACGATCAACGAGAACGTCACCGCGTCGCGTTAATTTGTCTTCCACTTCCGCTTCCTCTTAATCTTCCTCTCATTAGAGCTGGAGGAAGAGGAAGCGGATGATTAAGAGGAAGGGGATTCATGCGAGCGCCGAGGATTCGTGAAATTCCGGAGTCCGACCGTCCCCGGGAGAAGCTTACGGCGCGCGGCGCCGGCAGTCTTACCGACGCGGAACTGATCGCGATTTTTCTGCGCACCGGCACGCGTGACCGGAGCGCCATCGAGGTCGCGCACGAGGTGCTCGGGGCGCGCGGCGGGCTGCACGCGCTTTCGCGGGCGAGCGTGCGGGAATTGATCAATGCGGCCAAGGGCATCGGCCCGGCAAAAGCCGCGGAGCTCGCCGCGGTCTTCGAAGTCGGCAAGCGACTCGCCCGCGGGCCGGGGAAACGAACGAAGCTCAATACGCCGCAGGCGGTTTACGATTTGCTCGCGCCCGAGATGTGGGCGCTCGATCGCGAACGCCTCTACGCATTGCTGCTCGATACCAAGCATCAACTCATCTGGATGGAGATCGTTTCGGTCGGCTCGCTCAACGAGAGCATCGCGCACCCGCGTGAGATACTGCGTCCGGCCTTGATCCATTCGGCCTACGGCTTCATCCTCGCGCACAACCATCCCTCGGGCGATCCGATCGCGAGCGGGGCGGACCGCCGGCTGACGCGACGAATCAACGAGGCTGCCGAGCTGCTCCGCATCAACCTGATCGATCACATTATCGTCGGGACACCGGAGGAGGGGAGACAGCCCTACTTCAGCTTTAAGGAAAACAATTTGTTGTGAAGATACACTCCACCGCCATCGTCGAGGACGGTGCCGTGCTCGGCCCGGATGTCGAAGTCGGCCCTTACGCGCTGATCGGTCCGGACGTGATTCTCGGAGCCGGCTGCCGCATTCTCAGCCACGCCGTAATCACCAGTCGCGTGACCATGGGAACGAAAAACGTGGTCGGCCACGGCGCGGTGATTGGAGCGCCGCCCCAGGATTTTGCGCATAACGAGTCCATGGTGAGCGAAGTGCGCATCGGCAGCGGCAACACTTTTCGCGAACACGTTACGATCCATCGCGGCACGAAGGAAGGCACCGCGACGACGGTCGGCGACGACAATCTCGTGATGGTCGGCGCCCATTTTGGCCACAACACGATCGTCGGCAACCGCGCGATCATCGCCAACAATTGTCTCCTCGGCGGCTACGTGCAGGTCGAGGATGGTGCGGTGCTCGGCGGCGGCAGCGTATTTCACCAGCACATGCGCGTCGGACGGCTCAGCATGGTCCGCGGGGGGACGCGCTTCGGGAAGGATATCGTGCCGTTTGCCGTGGCCGACGAGGACAATATCCTCGCTGGTTTGAACTCGATCGGGCTGCGGAGGGCCGGTCTTTCGAGTGAAACCCGGCTCGAATTGAAGAGGATTTTTAAACACATCTTCCGTTCGGGTTTGAACATCAGCCATGCGCTTGCCGAGGTCGATGAATCCGGGTTGTGCGCCGAGGCCCGGGAAATGATCGCGTTTATCCGCAGTGCGAAACGCGGAGTCTGCCTGCTTCACCGCCCGCGCCGCCTGTCTTCCAGCGTGGAAGATGCGGAGGAGAACTAGCGGTCGTTCGCGCGAAGTGCGGCTTCGTAAACCTGACGGATGGACACGCCATGCGTCTCCGCGCCCTGCCTGCAGGATTCGAACTCCGGCGCGGCCTGCACGAGTTCGTCGCCGAGCCATCCGAGCTTGAGGGCGATGGGCCCGTATGGCGTCTCCACGCTGGTCATCTCGCGCCGCAGTTTTATCCGCCGGCAATCGTGCATGCGCACTCCGAAGGCGCTCGTTTCGCGAAGAATCATGGCGGCGAATTCATCGGCGCGGGCGGGCACCGTGAGTACCGTGAGCTGAAATCCAGGACGTCCTTTCTTCATCTGGATCGGTGTGACGAAGACATCCAGCGCGCCGGCGGCAAGTAATCGGCCGCTGGCGGCGGCGGCGAGTTCCGGACTGAGGTCGTCGAGGTTGGTTTCAAGTTCCGTCACGATGTCGGACGTCGCGCCATTCAGGTCGGCGGCGAGGCCGAGAACCGCGCGCAGCACATTGGGACGATGCGGTGTGTCGCGAGTGCCGGCTCCATAGCCGATCCGCTCCGCCGCCAGCGCGGGCATCAGGGCGAAGCCGCTTGAGAATTCGGCGAGCAGGGCGGCGCCGGTGGGCGTGATGAACTCGACCGGCTCATCAATTTGCCGGAGGGGAATACCGGAGAGAATTTCGAGCGTGGCCGGTGCTGGAAGGGGAAATTTCCCATGCGCGCAGTCGATGAATCCTGTGCCTTCGGCCAGTGGCGAGGAGAGAATACACGGAGCGCCCAGTGCCTCGAGTGCGACGCAGAAGGCGACGATATCGACGATCGAATCCACAGCGCCGACTTCGTGAAAATGGACTTCCTCCGGCGGCATGCCGTGGATCTTCCCCTCCGCGACCGCGATGCGCTGGAAGGCGGCGACGGCGCGCTGTCTCACAAAGGGCGAGAGGGCGCTGCCTTCAATCAACTGACGAATCGCGAAAAAAGTCCGCCCGTGCGTCTGTTGCCCATGGGGTTCGAGAACGTATTTGTGAGGCCGCGATTGCTGCTGGAGATGGACGTCGAATTTCGTGCCTTCGATCCCGCAGCGAATCTGCCGGGAGAACTGGACGTGGAATTCATTTTCAAGATGAAGCTTGCCGAGTTCCGTGCGCAGAAAGTCCTGATCCACGCCAAGGTCGCACAGCGCGCCGACCGCCATGTCGCCGCTGATTCCGGAAAAACAGTCGAGAAAGAGAATTCGCATTCGGATGAAAGGGGCGCCTAGGCTTTGGGAAAATGACATACCGTTTCCTTCTCGGCAATCTTGCCGCAGTGGTGATGCCTTTCGCTGGAGCTGTGGCGCAGATGCCTGATTTCCCGGCTTTGAACGAAGTGTTCGGCGCTCCGGTCTGGGGCGATGACAATCTGTGGAATGATGGAGACGCATCCGTCGGCCGGCGTTTGGGATGGCCGGCCGAGTCGCGAACGAGCAGCGATTCCAGCTACCGTTTCTATGCCGGTCCCCGGGAGCGGGTGCTCGGTGCAAGACCCTTCTCGCTGGCGTTGTATGGAAGGGACGGCATGGCGAGCCAGCTCTCGATGGTCTTCGCAAACAAGGGAGATCTTGGAGAAGTAAATCCCAAGACTCATCGGGTAAGCGACGATTACAAAAAGCAAATTATCGCGGACGCCCATACGATCAGCCTCGCACTTACTCGCGTGCTGGGGCCGGCTGTTGTCGCTCAATTCGGACTGGGCGCGAAGACGCGTGAGCGCGTGGAGCGTTGGGACTGGAAAGGCCATACGATTCTACTTGCCGCCCCTCGCGGCGAATATGTGGCGGTGCGCATCGTTCCCACGGCTGAGGCCGATGGCGGACAGACGAAGCGGCTCACGGATCTCGATTTGCAAAGGCAGCTACGGGATCGGATCGAGCGCCGGCCCGGCGGCGATGTCGTGCTCAAGGATATCCCGATGGTCGATCAAGGGCCGAAAGGCTATTGCGTTCCGGCCACCTGGGAACGGGCCATGCGTTACATGGGCATCCCCGCCGATATGTATGTGCTCGCACTGGCCGGCCAAACGGAAGCGGGCGGTGGCACCACGCTTCAGGCGATGATGGCCGGGGCCAGCGAAATGGTTTCGCGCAGCGGTCGCCGGCTGGTCTCGACTGGCGGCCGCATGACCACGAAATCCGTGGCGCGTTTCATCGACGCGGAGTTGCCGATTTTGTGGGGCGTCTTTTATGTCAGGGAGGTCGAAGAAAATATCACCAACCGCTCGATTCAGCGTCGGGGCGTGACGAACTGGAATTCCTACAAGGAAATGTTGAAGCCTTGGAGGCAGGCCGCGCGTCGCATCCACACGAGCATCGAAGACGGACATTTGCGTCTGATTACCGGCTACAATTCCGAAACAGGGGAAATCGCCATTTCGGACTCCTGGGGGCGAGGATATGCGGAGCGCTGGATCACGGAAGAAGAGGCCAATGCCATCAGCCAGGGAAGTTTGACCGTCATTGAGAGGTAGTGGCGAAAGGCCAGCCCTTCGATCATGAAAAAATTTCCGAATGCGCAGTGGATTTCGCGCGCGGTGTTGTTTAACTGACGCGCAATGTCTGACTTCGGAACCGCTGACGCTATCGCCCTCTACAACGTCGATCGTTGGGGAGGCGGCTATTTTACAGTCAACGCGGGCGGCCATGTCGCCGTGCGTCCGAATACCACCGCGGATGCCGAGATCGACATCATGGAGCTCGTCGAGGAGGCGAAGACCCGCGGGCTGGCCTTTCCGATGGTCATTCGCTTTCAGGATCTGCTGCGGCATCGCGTAGAGACGATCAACCAGGCTTTTGCCGAGGCGATCGCGGAGCTCGAATACCACGGCGTTTATCGGGGAGTCTTTCCGATCAAAGTGAACCAGCTTCGCGAAGTCGTGGAGGAAATTCTCGAAGCCGGCCGGGCGTTTCATTTCGGAATCGAGGCGGGCAGCAAGCCGGAGCTGATGGCGGCGCTCGCGATGCACGAAGACCCGGAGAGCCTCATCGTCTGCAACGGCTACAAGGACACAGAGTTCATCCGCATGGCCCTGCTCGGCCGCAAGCTCGGCAAGACGGTTATCCTGGTCGTCGAGAAACTCGAGGAGCTCTCGCACATTCTCCGCGTGTCGCAGCAGCTCGGCGTGCAGCCATTCATCGGCCTGCGCGTGCGGCTGCTCTCGAAGGGCGCCGGAAAATGGGCGACGAGCGGCGGCGAGAATGCGAAGTTTGGCCTCTCCACGGCGGACCTCGTCGAGGCGAGCGCCATGCTGCACGCGGCGGGAATGCCGGACGCGTTCAAGCTGCTGCATTTTCACGTCGGCTCGCAGGTGCCCGACATCGGCACGATCAAGCGCGCCACGCGCGAGGCGGCGCGATTCTACGCGAAGCTTCATAAGATGGGCCATGCGCTCGGCTACCTCGACGTGGGCGGCGGGCTGGGGGTCGATTACGATGGGTCGCGCACGACGTTCGACAGCTCGACGAACTACTCGCTCGACGAATACGCGCGCGACATCGTTTACAGCATTGCGGAAATCTGCGACGCGGAGGACGTGCCGCATCCGACGATCGTGAGTGAAAGCGGCCGGGCGATTGTTGCCCACCATTCCGTGCTCGTCGTCGAGGCCTTCGGCTCCATCGAAAAGAGCAAGGGAACGAAGCCGATTGTCGCCACGCCGGAGGACGCCAAACCGGTGCACGAAATGATCGAGGTGCGCGAAAATCTCGGCAGCAAGAATCGGCTCGAGAACATGCACGACGCGCAGGAGATTCGCGAACGCGCGCAGGGAATGTTCGATCTCGGTCTGCTGGATCTGCCGGCGAAGGCAAAGGTCGAGACGATCTATTGGGAGATCGCGGTCAACATCGTCGAGATGTTTCGCGGCATGCGCTACGTGCCGGAGGAGGTGAAGGAAATGGAGATCGCCCTCGGCGACCAATTTCTCTGCAACTTCTCGGTCTTCCAGTCGCTGCTCGACCATTGGGCGCTGGGCCAGCTCTTTCCCGTGATGCCCATTCACCGCCTTAAAGAACTGCCCGATCGCAATGCGACGCTCGTGGACATCACCTGCGACTCCGACGGAAAGGTCAGCAAGTTCATCGATCTCCAGGATGTAAAGGAAACCCTGCCGCTTCATCGCTGGAAGGCCGGCCATCCCTATTACATCGGCTTCTTTTTGGCCGGTGCTTATCAGGACATCATGGGCGATTTGCACAATCTCTTCGGACGCGTGAACGAGATGCACGTCTTCCTCGATGAGGACGAGGAGAGCGGCTACTACGTCGAGGAGGTGCTCCCGGGCAGCACCGTCGCGCAGGTTCTCTCGCTCACGCAATGGGATACGAACGAGATGGCCCGACGTGTGAAGGCGCAGATGGATGCCGCCATCAAAAGCGACCGCCTCAAGCCGAAGGAAGGCATGCGCCTGCTGGATGACTACGAGCGGGCTCTGACCGGCTACACGTATTTGAATTTCTACGATCAAACCGCCGCCTCGCGCGATCACAAATCATGAGCAATCGCACCTCTCTTTTTGACCGGCACGTCTCTCTCGGCGGACGGATCGTGGATTTCGCCGGATGGGAAATGCCAGTGCAATACTCCGGCATCCTCGACGAGCATCGTGCCGTGCGTGAGGCTGCCGGCGCGTTCGACATTTCGCACATGGGGGAATTTTTCGTGAGCGGTGAAGGCTCGACCGCGTGGCTGGATGGCCTGCTCACCAACCGGGTCGCGAAACTCGCCGTCGGGGAGGCGCAATATACCTTGATGCTGAACGAACGCGGCGGCGTCATCGACGATCTGATCGTCTATCGACTCGGCGACGAGGAATACCTGCTGATCGTCAACGCGGCGAAAATCGACGAGGACGCCGCCTGGCTGGGCGCGCATCTGCGGGAGGGAATCGTGTTTGCCAACCGCAGCGACGAATTTTCCGCCATTGCGGTGCAGGGACCGATTGCCCGGGGTGTTTTTCAAACTGTCTTTGGCGAAGCTTTGCCGGTGGATCGCAATCGCGTGATCAAAGCCCAATTCGAAGGCGCGGACACATTCGTGGTGACGACCGGCTACACCGGCGAAGACGGTTTCGAAGCGGTAATTCCGATTTCCGCCGCGACGGCGCTGTGGGATGCGTTGATTGCCGCCGGCGCGAAGCCGTGCGGGCTCGGTGCGCGCGACACGTTGCGTCTGGAAATGTGCTATCCGCTCAACGGCTCGGATCTCTCGCCCGAGCGCACGCCGCTGGAGGCCGGACTCGGATTTTTCGTGGACCTCGCGAAGGACGATTTTATCGGCAAATCCGCGCTGGCGGCGCAAAAAAGCGCCGGACTCGCCACCCGCCTCACGGCGATTGCCGTGACCGAAAAATCTCCGCCGATCCGCTCCCATTACCCGGTCTGGACTCATGGCGAAGCTGTCTCCGAAACTTGCAGCGGGGCGCTCTCGCCCACCCTCGGTCATGGGATTGCGATGGCTTATTTGCCAGTCGCGATCGCCAAAATCGGCCAGGAAGTGGAAATTGAAGTGCGCGGAAAACGCTACAAGGCTAGCGTGGTCAAAAAGCCATTCCTCAAGCGAAATTGATTTTATGAACGTTCCCGACGATCTCAAATACGCCGAATCCCACGAATGGATTCGCATCGAAAACGGCATTGGCACGGTTGGCATCACCGATCACGCACAGGCCGAACTCACCGACATCGTGTTCGTCGAGCCGCCGAAAGTCGGAGCGGTGTTTGCCGCCAAAAGTGCGGCAGCGGTCGTGGAATCCGTGAAAGCGGCGAGCGACATTTACACGCCGGTATCCGGAGAAGTCGTCGAGACGAATCCGGCTCTCGAAAGCAATCCCGCGTTGCTGAATACCGATCCGTTCGTCGAGGGCTGGATTTTCAAGATCAAGCTGTCCGATCCCGGCGAGCTGGACACGCTCAAGACCCCCGAAGCCTACCGCGCTCAGATTTCGGAATGAGCGGAGAGGGCGTTTTTGAATCCGGCCGCTTCGCGCGGCGCCATATCGGCCCACAGCCAGCGGAAATCCCGGCCATGCTCGAGACCGTCGGGGCTTCCTCGCTCGACACGCTCATCGAAGAGACCGTGCCCGCGGCGATTCGCTCCTCGCGTCCGCTCGATCTTCCCGCCGCCCGCTCGGAGGAGCAGGCGCTCGCCGATCTCGCGGCCATTGCGAACGAGAATCTTGTTTTTCAATCCTGCATCGGCATGGGCTATCACGGCTGCCATACGCCATCGGTCATCCGGCGGGGCATCCTCGAAAATCCCGGCTGGTATACCGCTTACACGCCTTACCAGGCGGAGATCGCGCAAGGTCGGCTCGAGGCACTGCTGAACTTCCAGACGATGATTTGTGATCTCACGGCCATGGAGATTTCCAATGCTTCGCTGCTCGATGAATCCACCGCCGCCGCCGAGGCGATGGTGATGTGCCATCAAGCGGCAAAAGGGACGAAGTTTTTCGTCGCGGACGATTGTCATTCCCAGACGATTTCGCTGCTGCGCACGCGTGCCGAACCGCTCGGGATCGCGATCGTCACGGGTTCGATCGAGGCTTTTTCGACGCACGGCGAAGATGTCTTCGGCGCGCTCATTCAATATCCCGCCACCGACGGCCGCATACGGCCATTACGGCCGCTCATCGAAGCGATCCATGCCGCAGGAGCCCAGGCTGTCGTTTCCGCGGATCTGCTCGCGTTGACGCTCATCGAGCCGCCGGGCGAATGCGGCGCGGATATCGTGATCGGGTCGTCGCAGCGCTTTGGCGTGCCGCTCGGTTACGGCGGCCCCCACGCGGCTTATCTGGCGACGCGCGATGCGCACAAGCGCCGCATGCCAGGGCGCTTGATCGGCGTCTCGCGCGACGCGGATGGAAATCCCGCGCTGCGTTTGACGCTCCAGACGCGCGAGCAACACATCCGCCGCGAGAAGGCGACGAGCAATATCTGCACCGCGCAGGTGCTGCTGGCCGTCATTGCCTCGATGTATGCCGTCTATCACGGCCCCGGGGGATTGGCGGCCATTGCCCGGCGGGTGCATGGCAAGGCAGCCGCCCTGGCCTCGCTGCTGCGAAAGCTCGGCTGGAAGGCGGGCGAAGAACCTTTCTTCGATACGATTCGCGTCGATCTTGGGCAGGTGCGCGCGGTGGAGATTTTGCGCCTGGCGGAAAGCTATCGCATCAATCTTCGTGCGCTCGACGATCATACGGTGACGATCGCGCTCGATGAGACGACGGGATCGCTCGCGCCATTTGCCGAGATTTTCAATCACGGCAATGCCACTGATCTCATGGCGGAGGAAAGCGGGGAGGAGATCGCGGAAACACTGGCGCGCAAATCGGCCTTTTTGACGCATCCGGTCTTCAATCGCTATCACACCGAGACCGAGCTCATGCGCTATCTCAAGCGGCTCGAATCGCGCGATCTTTCGCTGACGACTTCGATGATCCCGCTGGGCTCATGCACGATGAAGCTCAACGCCGCCGCGGAGATGTATCCGGTGACATGGGAAAAAATCGGAGCCTTGCATCCCTTCGCGCCCACGGAGCAAGCGCAAGGATATCAGCGAATTTTTGCGCAGCTCGAATCATGGCTCGCCGAGATTACCGGATTCGCCGCCTCGTCCCTCCAGCCGAACGCCGGCTCGCAGGGCGAGTATACCGGGTTGCTGGCCATTCGTGCGTATCATCTCTCGCGGAAAGATAGGGATCGGACGGTCTGTTTGATTCCCACCTCCGCGCATGGGACGAATCCCGCCAGCGCCGTGATGGCCGGCATGAGCGTGGTGGCCGTGGCATGCGATTCGCAGGGCAACATCGATGTCGCGGATCTCCGCGCCAAGATCGACACGCACCGCGACCGACTCGCCGTGGTAATGATCACCTATCCTTCGACGCACGGCGTATTCGAGGAATCGATTCGCGAGATTTGCGATCTTGTCCATGCCGCGGGCGGGCAGGTTTACATGGACGGCGCGAATTTGAATGCGCAGGTCGGGTTGTGCCGCCCGGCGGAGTTCGGCGCGGATGTCTGCCATCTCAATCTTCACAAAACTTTCTGCATTCCGCATGGCGGCGGCGGACCGGGTGTCGGACCGATCGCCGTGGCCGCGCATCTCGCTCCGTTCCTGCCCGGGCATTCCGTGATCACGACGGGTGGTGATCGGGCCATCGGCGAGGTCTCGCAGGCGCCATGGGGCAGCGCGAGCATCGACGTGATCTCGTGGATGTATATCGCCATGATGGGGCCGGATGGGCTCACCGCCGCCACCAAGGTGGCGATCCTGAACGCCAACTATATCGCCCGCCGCTTGGAGGCTTTCTTTCCCGTGCTTTACAAGGGCTCGAAAGGCCGCGTCGCGCACGAATGCATTCTCGATGTGCGCGAATGGAAAGATCGCGCGGGCATCGAGGTCGAGGACTTTGCCAAGCGGCTGATGGATTTTGGGTTTCATGCTCCGACGATGAGCTGGCCCGTGCCGGGCACGTTGATGATCGAACCGACCGAGAGCGAATCGAAAGCGGAGCTGGATCGATTTTGCGAGGCCATGATCGCGATCCATGGCGAGCTTCTCGCCGTCGAATCGGGAGCGCTCGACCGTTCCAACAATCCGCTCAAGCGCGCGCCGCACACGGCCCGGCAGGTCACTTCCGATAAATGGGATCGCCCTTACACGCGCGAACAGGCCGCCTATCCGGCTCCATGGTTGCGCGAGCACAAGTTCTGGCCCGCGGTCGGCCGCATCGACAATGTCTTCGGCGACCGGAATATCTTCTGCACCTGCCCGTCGATGGAAGATTTGGCCTGAGGCTTTACGGTGACGTGCCCGCCTGGTCCGCGCTGGGCGGGGCGACCATCAGCTGCTGGAGCTCGGGGGCGTTTTTCACCGATTGAAAGACGGGATCGCTCAAGAAACGCTCGCGGATTTCGACGCCTCCCAGCTGGATGGATTTCCCGAGCGCCCGGAAACTTTCCTTTTGGTTTCCGAGCAGGAGTTCCGCGCGCGCCAATCGGTAAAATGGCTCGGACGATTCGGAGTCGAGCGCGGCCCAGCGGCTGGCGGCGTCGGCGGACTGCTGCCATTTACGCTGCGCTTCGGAGACTTCCACGACGAAGGCGAGAAACTCCGGATTCCCGCCAATCTTGCCCACCGCTTCCGCAAGGATGGCGTCTCCGGCCTCGTCCTGACCGACATTCGCATAGAGCGTCACCAGCTTTCGCAAGGCTGCCAGGTCCGCCGGGTTGCGCCGCCATTGGGCCAGCAGCGCCTCGATTTCAGCCTGGGCTTCCTTTCGCTCCATGGCTTGGTCTCGGGCCATGCGGATCAAAGAATTATGAGGATCGTCCGCCAGAGCACGGTTCAAAATCGCGATGCTCTCGTCGAAAATTCCACGTTTCCACAGCATGCGCGACAGGCCCGCGATCGCTTCGAAGTTTCCGATCCATAAATCAATCGCCTGCCGATAGGCCGCCTCCGCCTCGGGATACATTTCGCGGTCCTCGTAAATGGCCGCGCCGGTCAGGCGAAGGCGGGAAAAATTTCGCCGGGCGTCGTAATCGTGCGCGTAAGTGGCGCTGGCTTTGAGGCGGGCGCCGTAGTTTTTCCAAAAGGAAAAATCTTTGCGAACGACCTCGTCGGGCAACTCTGCAAGCGGTTCCGGATTGATCCGGTAGAGCAGGCCATCGGGAATCGCGCTTCGATAACTCCACTTCATCGGGAAGCTTTCCTCGACGTAAAAGGTGTGCTTCGCCTTGTTTTTTTCGAAGATCCACTGGGCGACAGCGGCGATCGCCGCTTGATAAACCTCAAGGCCGGAAGCGGCTTTTTCTCCGCTCTGCGCCTCGGTCGCCGCCTTTTGCCGAATGGCCTGCATTTCTTCGAGAGTCGGAAGAATTAGCGGCTCTTGCGGATAGGCTCCGTCCCGACCAAGCCAATGTTCGAATGCCGTTTGCGGCTTCGGGCGGTCGGGAGCGTATTGGTCGTGGATATAGGCCAGGTAAAAGCGATCGGTGAGCGCGTTCTGCGTGAGGATGTAAAGATCCCGCCGATCGAACGAGGGATCGATCCGCTGCTTTGGCGGAAGGGTGCTCTCGCCAAGGATCATGTAAGTCGGAATGAATCGTCCGGCATCCGTGCCTCCGAAGATCACGCTGTCCTTCGGCAGGGCGGCGAGCATGTCGTGCCCATACTGCCAGCCCAGCCAGTGGCCGCGCTGGCTCGCGCCGTTCAAGTTCCAAAAAATCGGCCACAATGGCAGGAGCAGCAAAACCCAGACGGCCTGACGCAGCCAGGCTGCGCGGGCGACAAGCCAAAGCCACACGAAAAATGCGCCGATGCCGCAAAGCAGTGCGAAGATGAAGTTCGTGTAAGTGTGGTAGGGCATTTGCACCCACCAGCCGTTGTTGTCCGTGGTCGCATGCTCGAGCACAGGCTGGAGTGTCATCGCGAAGATGAAGGCCAGGGTAAGCAGATAAATCCAGACCCGGGCAGCGAGCGGCGGTCGTGGTCGTCGCAGGGCCGACGCCAGGGCGACGACAAAGAACAAAATCGCCAGCGGTGAAAAACTCCGGACGATTTGCATCCAGAAAAAGCCGGACCATTCGCGCAGACGTTTGAAAATCTCGGTGGCGTTTTCTTTGCTTGCCGACTCGCTGCCCGGAGGCACGCCGAGCACCTTGCTCAGCCCGCGCAGGCTGAGATCGGAGAGCGTTCCGCTGTATTGTGAGCGGTTGAAGGAATAAAAAAGTCCTTCGGCCGTGCGGGTGTAACTCCAATTCATCGGCGGATTGGTGGCCGATGCAAAGGGCATGTAAACGTAGGGGAGGAGCCCGAGAAAAATCACAAAGGGCAGGAAGACGATCAGTCTCCAATGCAAGCGCGCGCGGGCGATGATCAACGCAATGACGAGAATCGTGCCGACGAAATAGAGCAACCGGATGGCCGCCTTGACCACGAGCGGATCGGGAGAGTAGAGCGCAAACGCCAGATAGCAAATCAAGGCGCAGAACGTGACGGCCAGAAAAAGGTCCCAGAACAAATCGCGGCGGACCAGCAACACGATGAGAAAAGGCAGCAGGCCGAGAGCCAGCGTGAGCTGGTGATTGCTGAACGCGAGACTGAAGGTGTAAAAGCTCCAGAAGATCCCGGAGAGTTTTTCCGGGCGACGCAGCCAGGCATACAGGCTCGTGAGGTAAAGCCCGACCAGCAGGGCATGCAGCGTGTAAACCTCGACGATCACGGCCTGCGACCACATCGAGAAGCTGAAGGCAAACACGAGGCCGAGCGAGATCGCGCAGATGCTGGCGGCGGTGCGGGTTTTGAAATCCGCCCGGGGCAGCATCCAGAGCGCGCTGTTGCGGATGAGCATCGCCACGAGGCCGACCGCCATCGCGCCGCAGACGCCGCTGAAGAGCGCGAGTTGCCAGGCGACATTGCCGAGCGGCAGGAAATGAAAAAGCCAGGCCAGCAGCGTCCACAGCGGGTAGCCGGTCGGATGGGGAACTCCGAAGTGCTGCGCGGCGACGATGAATTCGCCCGCGTCGAGCATCGTGACGCTGGGGGCGGTCGTCCATGCGTAGCCGGCGAAGGCGATCAAGGCGGCGATGAATCCGCACGTCCAGTCGAGACGTTGGAAGATACGCGAATTCATGATTCCGGTGTCCGCGCCGCGTCGGCCACGGCGAGTTGCAGCACGCGCCGTGCGGCTTCGAAGGCGATACCGGCCGTCATTTTCGTCTGCCCCACGCGCCGCTCGGTGAAGACGATCGGGATTTCCACGAGTCGAAAGCCCCCTGTCCAAAGGAGCCAATGCAGCTCGATCTGGAAGCCGTATCCGTCGGCCCGCAGCTGCGACCAATCAATGCCTTCGAGGGCGGCGGTGCGGAGCGCTTTAAAGCCGCTCGTGGCGTCGGTGAGGGGAAGACTCGTCAGCAGGCGCACGTATTGGGACGCGCCGGTGCTGAGGAGGAGTCGATGACGCGGCCAGTTCACGACCCGCAGACCGCCGAGATAACGACTGCCAATGGCGGCATCGGCGCCTGCGCTCAGAGCGGCCAGGAGGCGCGGGATGTCGGACGGATCGTGCGAGAGATCCGCGTCGATTTCGAGGCACGCATCATAGCCCTGCGCGATGGCCCAGCGAAAACCGTCGCGATAGGCAGAGCCGAGGCCGCGCTTTTCGGGGCGTTCGAGAAGTCGGATGCGCGTGCCGTAGGCGGGATGCGCGCGCACTCGGGCGGCGGTGCCATCGGGTGAGGCGTCATCGATGATCAGTGCGTGCAGATCGGGATGGACGGAAAGAATGCGAACCAGTAACTCGTCGATGCTCCCCGCTTCATTATAGGTGGGAATCAAGGCCAGCGGCCGCGTGATGGGCGTGCGGGAAATTTTCAGGATTGTTTTTTGAACCTCCGCGAGCGGGTGGGCGGCGGTCAACCGGCCACGAAGCGGGCCGGGCAGGAATCGGGCAATCACGAGAAATCCGAGCGCGGCGGCCCATGAGATCGATCCGGCGGCGAGGCAGATGAAATACCAGGCGGGCGGGCGAAAGCGAAATTCGACGATTCGATTTTCCGCCCGCACGGGCACGGCGGGAAAGGCGCCTGCGCCTCGATAGACCGGAGATGCCGTGCCATCCACCGTGGCCGTCCAGTCGGGATGCCACGACTCGCCGAGGACGACCCAGCCGACGTTCCCCGGGGCCGCGAACGCGATTCGGCTCGGAGTGCGCGGGGCGGAGGGAAGCATCCGCACGAAGGCCGGGGCCGGCTCTTTGAGGGCGCTCATTCCCGGCAACGAGGAAAGATTTCCCGCCGTCGAATCCACTACGGTGATCACGTGCCGCTTCGCCATGTCGAGCGCGTCCACGTATTGCTGGTAGCCGTCGGACGCGGGATGAGCCGCCGCGGCGAAAAACGCCGGATAGAGCGAGCGGGAGTTTGAAAGCAGCGCGAAGGAGTCGTTTTCGAATTGCACCGGCAGGAGGCTGCGGAACCATTTTTGGACGTTGCGCGAGATGTCGGGATCGTTGAGATCGAGAAACACGCCGCCGATGCCCGCGAGCTGAAGATAGCTCAGCATATCGGTGGCCGATCTTCCCGAGGCGGCTTGGAGGCAGGCGGTGTCGCGAGGGAGAAGGTAATGGTTGAGCGCCTCGGTGGAGAGCGGATGGCCGGTGAGGTTCGGAATACCGAGATAAAAATAGCGGCCCGATTGCGCGAAGACGCGGTCGGAAGTTTCACCGAGATGCGAGGCGGCATCGCGAAAGTCCGTAAACGTTTTTTGCCCGAGACCGCCGCGATAGAACCAGCTGAAGTAAATCGCGAAATCGAGACCGGCGATAATCAAGGCCAGCGAAGCCAGCAGCGGCCTGAGGCGGATGGACGGGACGCTGCGCAGAGCAAAGACGACTGCCAGTGCGGAGGCCACCGCCCAGCTGAAGGAGCCGTTGAGGATCCAGAAAGAATCCGGCGCGCGCAGATCCGCATAGATGGGCAGATGCTCGAGCAGGCGAAATACCGGAACGAGCAGATAGAAAAGAAAAACGCCGGCAAAAATCCAGACACGATGGCGAACCGCGGGCAGGCACCAAAAAATGAGAAATCCCTGGGCGGCAAGCGCGAGCCAATGCAGGGAGATGCCGAAATCGGGAAGATTTTCCGCAGCGGCAAGAAAGGCGAAGTGGCCTTGCAAAACACTGCGGGGCCCGAAAGAAATCCAGAACATCCCGAGCGTGATGAGCAGAAAGATCCGGATGATCGCCACTTCCCGGGGCTGGCGCACATTTCGCCATGTTGCGAAAATGGTCCAGGCGACGGCGAGGATGCCGACCAGTCCAAGGTAATAGCCGCCCCGGTCGATGCGGAAGGTCTGCGGCAGCGAAAAAAACAGGGCGCCGGCGCGATCGAACCACGCGGTGGCGGTTTTGGCCGAATACGCGGCTTGCCAGCTCGAGAAGGGATCGAGCTCGAACACGGTCATGAAGCTGCGCTCGCGGAGCAGCGGCAGCAGCGGGACGACGCCGAGCAGGAGCGTGACGGGAATGGCCCAGGCCGCGCCGCGCAGAAGATTTCGTCGGCACTCGCGGCGGGAGACGAACAGCCACGCCGCGAAGATGGCGAGCGGGAGCGCGAGCGTCGCGCCCATTTTGCTCCAGGCAAGCACCGAGGCCGACCAGGCGACGGCGAGCAGGACGCCGTCGAAGGGCGTGCCCCGCTCGGCCAAGCGCAGCAGGGCGAGGAAGGCGAGGGGAACGAGCGGGATGGCGACGAGGATCGTCATGTGTTCCTGCCAGCCGGTTCGCAGCAGGAGCTGGGGGGCGAGCAGGTAGGCGCACCCGACGGCGAATCCGCTCCAGCCGCAGCCGGAGAGCCGCCGGCCGAAGGCGTAGGCCGCGAAGCCGCCAAGGGCGAGCAAAAGCAGCGCGGTGATTTTCATCGCGATCTCCGGCGAGGGCGCGAGCCAGAGCGCCGGCGCATAGACTGGCACGGCCAGCGCGAAGCTCAACAAGGTCGCGGATGGCGAGCCGCCGAGGTAGTCGGGAAACCACGCGAAATCGCCGGTGCGGAGGAGATGAAGAATGGCCTCGATCTTGGCGGCGTGCCCGGGGAGTTCTCCACCGCTGCCGGTTTGCCGGAACCATCCCCAGCTGATCGCGGCGAGGTAGGCCGCGACGAAGAGAATGAAAATGGGGAGGGAACGGCGCACCGAAAATGGGGAGGTGAATCGAAAAAAACGAAGGCTAGGACATCGAGTTCCGCCGCATGAGCTTTTCGATGGTGGAGGCGGCCGCCTGAAGATCGTTGGGTTCCATGCGGTCGATGAAAAGAATGCCGTGGAGGTGGTCGTGCTCGTGCTGCACGGCGCGGGCGAGCAGGCCGGTGGCGCGGAATTCCAGGTTCTCGTTTTCCAAAGTCGTGGCTTTTACGAAAACCTCGGGCGGACGGGGAATTTTACCCTGCATGCCGGGAAAGCTGAGGCAGCCTTCGGTGGCGGCGATCGTGTCGCCGATTTTTTCGACCTCGGCGTTGATCAGGACGAGCGGCATGTAGTCTTCGAGCGGCACCGTTTCGCCTTCGACGATCATTGCGCCGGGCTCATCCGCGTCGAGCACGTCGATCACGCACATCTGGATCGGCAAGCCGACCTGCTGCGCGGCCAGGCCGACGCCGTTGGCCTCGTTCATCGTGTCGATCATGTCCTCGGCGAGCTTGTGGATCCGCGCATCGATGCGCTCGATGCGGCGGCCTTTGGAGCGCAGGGCCGGATGGCCGTATTCAACGATGGGAAGGATCATTTTTTGGAAAATGAATATGCTCAGGGGCGGCCGGCGGGCGTGGGCTCCGGCTGGGTGAAGGCGGGGATGTTTTTTACACCGGCCTGCTTGAGGGCGTCGAGCACTTGAACCACCACGCCGAAGGGGGCCTCGCGGTCGGCCTGCATGGCGATCGGTCGGTCCGGAGCCTGCTGGCGTGCGGCCCGGAGGGCGGTTGCGAGGTCGGCGAGCTTTACGGGATTTTCGTCGAGCATGAGCTGGTCGGCGGTTTTCACGCGGAGGACGATGGGGTCGGATTTCGCCGAGACGGAGGCGGTGGCGGTCTTCGAGTCGGGAAGGTTGATCTCGAGCTGCGGCTGCTTTTTTTTGAAGGTCGAGGTGACGATGAAAAAGATGAGAAGGATGACGAGGATGTCGATCAACGAAATGATGTTGATCATCGGCGTGCGCCGCTTGCGGGTGTAGAATTTCATTCCCCGTGATGGATGGACGGCTGCATATCGGGGCTTGGATAGCACTTCGCCAAAAGCTCCGCGGCCACGGCTTCCATCTCGACGGCCATCACCTCGATCTTGCGCATGAAATAGTTGTGGGCGACCAGCGCGGGCACAGCCACCGCGAGGCCGACGATCGTCGTGTTCAAGGCCTCGGCAATGCCGCGGGCGATGATCATGGAGTCCGCTTCGCCGAGAGTGCCGAACATTCCGACCAGTCCGGACAGACAGCCCAGAAGGCCGATGAGCGGCCCGATGCCGGCGGTGATCTCGAGCAGGACCATGCCGCTCTCCAGGCGCGCGGTTTCGTGCCGGGCCTGCGTTTGCACCGCTTCGGCATTGTCCGTGCGCGGCCAGGAAAGATTGCGAATGAGGGTAAGCAAAATGTGCGAAAGCGGAGACGGATTCTCGCGCAGGATCGCGGTGAGCCGGGTCAGCTCGTCACCGGGCTCCAGACGCGCCACTTCTTCCTCGATGGCAGCCGGCATCACGTTGCACTCGCGGAGGGCGAATCCGCGCAGCAGCATCACGGTCGTGGCCATGATCGAGAGGCCGACCAGGGGGATCATGAAAATACCGCCCTGTGCGAAGAATCCGGTGATGGATTGGAAGGCGGAGGCGAAGAGCACGTTCATCGATAAAGCGGCCACGATAGCGCGGTGGCAAGAGGGCGCAAGAGTGCGCTTGGGGCGCGAGAACGCGGTTGCCTCTTGACCACACGGAGCCGGGCGGCGATTTCTCGCTGATGAGCCTGTCCATGCCGCGCCGGATGCGGCGCAACCGATCCAGCGCCGCGATGCGCGCGCTGGTGCGCGAGACGAAGTTGAGCGCGGAGGATTTGATCCAGCCGCTTTTCGTCCATGCGGGCGATCCGGAGGCGGTGGCCTCGATGCCGGGCGTGCGGCGGCATTCGCTGGGGTCGCTCGTGGAGGAGTGCCGAAAATGTGCGGCGGCCGGCCTCCGCGCCGTGGCTGTTTTTCCGCGCATCGAGGCTGATAAAAAAGATGCGGCGGGCACGCATGCCGCGGCGCCGGAGAATATTCTTTTCGCGGCGGTAAGAGCCGTGAAGGAGGCGCTGCCGGAGCTGCTGGTCATCACGGATGTCGCGCTCGATCCCTACACGGATCACGGGCACGATGGCTTGCTGACGGCGGACGGAATGGACGTGGATAACGATCCGACGCTCGCCGCGCTCGGCGCGTTGGCGGTGGCTGAGGCGGCGGCCGGCGCCGATATCGTCGCGCCCTCGGATATGATGGACGGGCGCGTCAGGACGATTCGCGCGGCGCTGGACGCGGCGGGTTTTGAAAAGACGCTCATCCTTTCGTATGCGGTGAAATATGCCTCGGCATTTTACGGGCCCTTCCGCGCAGCGGTTGGTAGCGCTGGCGATGCCGTCGGCGGCAAGAACGCCACGCAACCGCTCGACAAGGGCGGCTACCAAATGGACCCGGCGAACATGCGCGAGGCTTTGCTCGAACTGCAGCTCGACGAGGACGAGGGAGCGGACGTCGTGATGGTAAAACCCGCGGGGCCTTATATCGATGTGATTCGCGCGGTGCGCGAGGCGACATTATTGCCGGTCGCGGCCTATCAGGTCTCGGGCGAATACGCCCAGATCCATGCAGCCGCGCAGCTGGGGTGGCTCGATTACGAACGCACGCGCGACGAGTCGCTGCTGGCGATCAAGCGCGCGGGAGCGGATATGATTTTGACTTATTTTGCCCGCGAAGTGGCGGAGAAGATTCGCTGACGCGCCGTACTACGTGTATTTCAGCACTTCCTCGATGGTCGTCTCGCCATCGTAGATCGAGCGGAGGCCGTCTTCGCGCAGGGTCGTCATGCCGAGTTCGATCGCTTTCTGGCGGAGCACCACGCTGGAGGCGCGCTGGTTGATGAGCTCGCGGATCGGATCGCTGATCTTGAGCAGTTCGTAGATGCCTTTGCGGCCTTTGTAGCCGGTGTGGTTGCAGGCTTCGCAGCCTTTGCCGTAGTAGAAATTTTTGTCGCCGATGTCGTAGGGCGAGAGGCCAAGGCTCATGAGGATGGATTCGCTCGGCTCGTAGGCTTCCCGGCAGCGGGTGCAAATCTTGCGGATGAGCCGCTGGGCGAGCACGCACTCGAGCGAGGCGGAGATGAGGAAGGGCTCGACGCCCATGTCCACGAGACGCGTGACGGCGCCGGTGGAGTCGTTCGTATGCAATGTCGTGAAGACCAAGTGGCCGGTGAGGGCGGCCTGGATGGCGATCTGCGCGGTTTCCATATCGCGCGTTTCGCCGACGAGAATGCGATCGGGATCCTGTCGGAGAAAGGCGCGGAGCACGCGGGCGAAATTCAATCCGATGCCATCGTGAATCGGAACCTGGATGATGCCTTCGATTTCGTATTCCACGGGATCCTCGGCGGTAAGGATCTTCGTGTCGATGGTGTTGATGACGCGCAGGCAGGCGTAGAGCGTGGTGGTTTTTCCGGAGCCGGTGGGGCCGGTGACGATGAAAATGCCATTCGGCTTCTCGATCGTTTCGAGAATATGGTCGTAAATATATTTCGGCATCCCGAGCGTGCTGAGATCGAGATTCACCGACGAGCGATCGAGCACGCGCAGCACGACGCTCTCGCCGAATTGCGTGGGCAGGGTGGAGACGCGCAGATCGACTTGCTTGCCGCCGATCACGCGCTGGATGCGTCCGTCCTGCGGCAGGCGGCGCTCGGCAATGTTGAGGTTCGACAGCACCTTCACGCGGGAGATGACGGGGAGTGCGAGGTGGCGGGGAGGCGGATCCATTTCGTAAAGCGCGCCGTCCACGCGGTAGCGGACTTTGAAATCCAGCTCGAAGGGCTCGAAGTGAATGTCGCTTGCGCGGGCTTGCACGGCTTTGTCGATGATGAGATCGACGTAGCGGATGATCGGCGTGGCGTTGGCCTCGGCGGCGGCGGCGGCGGCGTTGAAGGCTTCTTCGCCGCCTTCCGCCAATTCGAAACTCGTTTCTCCGAGCTGGGAGAGGATGTCCTCCATGCTCGTGTCCTCGGTGCCGTAATGCGTGTCGATGAGCGTGCGGATGCGCTCGACGGTCTGGCCGATGCAGAGCTGGATCTCCCGGCCCAAGGCGAAGCGCAAATCCTCGATCGACTGGCTGTTGAATGGATCGATGAGCGCGACAAAAATCGTATTCTCCGTGGCGCCGATGGGCAGCGCGCCGTGCAGCCGGGCCAGGCCGCCGGGGATGAGCGCCAGCGTCTCTGGCGGCGGGGTGAATTCGGTGAGGTCGTAGCGCTCGGCGCCGATCGAGTCTGCGACGGACTGGTAGAGAGTCTCCTCGGTGAGGTAGCCAAGATTGACGACGACTTCTTCGACCGGCTTGCCGGTTTCGGTGCATTCGCGATCGACCTCATTGGCTTCCGGCGCGCCGATGAGTCCGGCGTCTTTGAGAATATCGAGAACTTGGGTGGTGTTCATTTTGGGAAGAAAAGAAGGCTACGCGAGGTCGGACATCGTGCTGGTGATCACCTCGTCGGCGGTGGTGAGGCCGGCCAGGACTTTGCGCACGCCATCTTCGCGCAAGGTGCGCATGCCGAGCTCCCGGGCGCGTTGACGCAGGATGGTGGTGGCGGCGTTGTTGTTGATCATGTGACGAATTTCGTCGTCGATCTCGAACATTTCGAAGATGCCCATGCGGCCTTTGAATCCGCGTCCGCGACACGCATCGCAGCCGACATTTTTCATCGGCGTGGCTCCCGACATCTGCTTCGCCTCCAGGCCGAGCGTGCTCATCTCGTAATCGGAGAGTTCCGTGGGTTGCTTGCACTTCGGACACAACCGGCGGACGAGCCGCTGGGCCATGGCCGCGCGCAGGGCGCTGGAAACCAGGAAGGGCTGCACGCCGATATCGACGAGACGAGGGATGGCGCTCGGGGCGTCATTCGTATGCAGCGTGGAAAGCACCAGATGGCCGGTGAGCGAGGCATTCACGGCGATGCTCGCGGTTTCCGGATCGCGAATTTCTCCGATCATGATGATGTTCGGCGCCTGGCGCAGCATCGAGCGAAGCGCGGCGGGAAAAGTCATGCCGATGCTCGCGTTTACCTGGACCTGATTGATGCCGGACATCTGATACTCGACCGGATCCTCGACGGTGATGAGCTTGCGATCGGGTTTGTTAATGACGTTCAAGCACGCGTAGAGCGTGGTCGTCTTTCCGGAGCCGGTCGGGCCGGTGACGAGCACGATCCCGTCGGGCAGGTTGTTGAGATTTTCGAATTTCGCCTGGTCGTAGCTCAAGAATCCGAGCTCGGGAAGGCCGAGCACGAGCGAGGATTTGTCGAGAATACGCATGACGACGCTCTCGCCGTGCACGGTCGGAATCGTCGAGACGCGCAGGTCGACGGCCGCCTTGCCGATCTTCACCTGGATGCGGCCGTCCTGCGGCAGGCGCTTCTCGGCGATGCTCATCGTGCCGGTCATGATCTTGAGGCGCGCGACGATGGCAGTCTGCAATTTCTTGGGCGGGCTCTGCATTTCCTGCAACACGCCGTCGATGCGGAAACGCACCCGGAAGCTGCGCTCGAGCGGCTCCAGATGAATGTCGCTCGCCTTGATTTTGTAGGCCTCGAGCAGCAGCGTCGTGACCATTTTGATGATCGGCGCGTCGCCTTCGCCGACGTCGTCGGTGACATCGAAGCCGCCTTCGGACGAGCCTTCGCTCTCGGCAGGACCGTAATATTGATCCAGTGCGGCCTTGAGCTGCTCGGGCGTCGTGCAGACGAACTCGACCTCGCGCTTGAGCAAAAATCCGAGACTGTCGAACGTCTCGAACGCCATCGGATCGGCGATCGCGATCGTCACGGCGCCATCGCGCTCGGCGATCGGAATCGCCTGGTAGCGCCGCGCGTCGAGCGGCGTGAGGATGCCGGTGATGTTCGGCGGGATCGTGTGTTGAGTGAGGTCCGCAAACTCCATGCCGCTGTTCGCGGCCAGCGTGCGCGAGATGTCCTCGTGCGTGACAAAGCCCAGCTGCGAGAGCGCTTCGGAGACACTCCCGCCTTCGGCCTTGTCGCGCGCCTCCTGGACTTGAGCCTTGGTGATCAGGCCCGCTTCGAGAAGGATATCGACTACGTAATCGTCATTCAGTGCCACTGGGAGAAATTCGTTTCCGACTTTTAACTACGGACCGCGTGAGGGGTTGTCAAACCCCGCAGTCGCAAACACGCGAACCGCCCTTTCTGATTTACACCCGTATCGGGAACGTTTCGATTTCGTGAATGGGACGAAGTCATTCGACAGGCGAAAAGCACGCACGGGATCGTCGATCGCCATGATGCTCCTCTGGCGCTATTTCAATTTCCAAACGTGCCGCGGAATGCGAGAAGCGGCTTGGCGCGCCGGGATTATGCTGGTGGAATCCAGAGGCACGGCTCCTCATGGAAAAATATCGCACCTATCTCATCTTCGGAGCGCCCGGCAGCGGCAAGGGCACGCAAGGCAAGTCGCTCGGCAGCATTCCGCGCTTTTTTCATTGCGCATGCGGCGATGTCTTTCGCGCGATCGATACGGGCACGCCGCTCGGGCAGAAATTCGTCGAGTATTCCAGCCGCGGGGAGCTGGTGCCCGACGAAATCACCGTGAAGCTGTGGCACACGCGTCTCGAGCATTGCGTGGACGATCACTCCTTCAAGCCGGACATCGACTCGCTCGTGCTCGACGGCATCCCGCGCAATATTTCCCAGGCCGAAATCATGCGCGACATCATCGATGTCAAACGCGTCTTTCATCTTTCCTGCCCGGATCGCTCGAAACTCGTGGAACGCCTGCGCAAGCGCGCGATCAAGGACAACCGGCTCGACGACGCGAATGAATCCGTCATCCGTCAACGGCTGGAAACCTACGAGCAGGAATCGAAGCCGCTCCTCGATTTCTATGGTCCCGACCTGGTTTGCAATATCGATGCGACCCAACTGCCCGTGGTCGTGTTTTCGAAAATCATCGAAATGGTCGCGAGAGATGCGGAGGCTGATCTGGCGTCCGCGCTCCGATAAATAACGCCCGCCGCATGCGCGTCGTATTCATGGGCACCGGAGAGATCGGGCTGCCGAGCCTTCGTGCCTTGCTCGTCCGTCCCGACTGCGAAGTCGTTGCCGTGGTCACGCAGCCGGACAAGCCGGCGGGACGCGGGCGTCAATTACGCGCGCCGGAAATCAAACGCGTCGCCGAGGCCGCCGGCATTCCCGTGCTGCAACCGCGAAAATTGCGTGAGCCGGCAGCCGTGGAGGAAGTGCGGGCCTTCTCCCCCGATCTGATCGTCGTGATGGCCTATGGGCAGATTCTTTCCCGCGCCGTGCTGGAGCTGCCGCGCATCGCGTGCCTGAATCTCCATGCCTCGATCCTGCCGCGCCATCGCGGGGCCGCGCCCATCCAGGCTGCCATGGTGGCTGGCGACGCCGAGAGTGGCATTACCGTCATGTATATGGCGGAGGGCTTGGATACGGGCGACATCCTGCTCGTGCGCGTGCTCCCGATTCGTCCCGGGGAAACCGGAGGCTCGCTGCACGACCGTCTCGCCGATCTCGCTCCCGAAGCTCTTGCCGCCGCGCTCGATTCGCTCGCGGCCGGCACCGCACCGCGCATCCCGCAGGAAGAAGCCCGGGCCACCTACGCCGGACGCCTGCGTCGCGAGGACGGTCGCATCGATTGGTCGCAATCGGCGGAAGAAATCGAGCGCCGCATCCGTGTGATGAATCCCTGGCCCGCGGCATTCGTGGAGCTGCCTCTGGCGGCTGGCGGGATGGCGCGGCTGAAAGTTTTTTCAGCGGTGATTGAAGACGCGCGGCCGGCGCCCTCCGCGACTTTATTGCTCGCGGATAAGTCGGGCCTGCTCGTCGCCGCAAATCCGGGCGCGGTGCGCCTGCTCGAAGTGCAAGGCGAGGGGACGCGGCGCATGCCGGCCGGCGAGTGGCTGCGCGGTCACGCGGTCGCGATCGGCGGACGTTGCAGTTGAGCGGGGTTTTTCCTTCCCAACCCGGGCGGCTTCCGGTTTCATCCGCGACCAGAAGATGACCGCTCCCGCGACTCCGAAATACAAGCGTATCGTGCTTAAAATCAGCGGCGAAGCCCTGCGCGAGCCGGGCAGCAAGGACAATATTTCGCCGCAAATCGTCAATTCCATCGCGAAGCAGATCGCCGAGATTCGCAGCCTGGGCGTCGAGGTCGCCGTCGTCGTCGGCGGTGGAAATATCTGGCGCGGCCTCGCCGCCAGCCACCGCGGCATGAACCGCACGACCGCCGATTACATGGGCATGCTCGCGACCGTCATCAATGGCATGGCGCTCATGAGCGGCCTCGAGGACATCGGCGTCTCGGTCCGCGTGCAGACGGCCATCCAGATGAACAATGTCGCGGAACCATTCATCCTGCGCCGCGCCACGCGCCACCTGGAACTTGGGCACGTCGTGATTTTTGTCGCCGGCACGGGCAATCCGTTTTTCTCCACCGACACCACCGCCGCGCTGCGCGCGAACGAAATCGGCGCGCAAGTCATCCTGAAAGCCACGAAGGTCGATGGTGTCTACGATTCCGACCCGATGAAAAATCCCGGCGCGAAAAAATTCGCGCAAATCAGCTACGGCGAGGCGCTCTCGCGCCGGCCGCAGGTGATGGACTCGACAGCCTTCAGCCTGTGCATGGACAACCGCATGCCGATCATCATTTTTGACATGGCGGACTCGACGAACATCCGCCGCGCCGTGCTCGGCGAAGCCGTGGGTTCGCTCGTCACCGACGCGCCGGAAACCGCTTGAAAATGGACTTGGACGAAACATTGCTGGAAACCGAAGACTCCATGGAAAAGGCCGTGGAATTCATGACGCACGAGTTCTCGTCGATTCGCACGGGCAAGGCGTCGCCCGCGCTCGTCGAGAACCTTGACGTCGAAGCCTACGGATCGCGCATGAAGCTCAAGCAGCTCGCGCTCATCACGACGCCCGAGGCGCGCTTGATCGTCATTCAGCCCTTCGACGCTTCCGTCACCCGGGACATCGAGCGGGCGATCAACGAGTCGCGGCTCGGCATCTCGCCCGCGGTCGATGGCAAAATCATCCGCATTCCGATACCCGAACTTTCCGAGGAGCGCCGCCGCGATCTTGTGAAAACGATCAAGCAGATCGCCGAGGAGGCGAAAGTGCGCGTGCGCGCCTGCCGCCGGGAGGCGATGGAATCCGCGAAAAAAATGCAGAAGGAAGGCGAAATCACCGAGGACGATCTCCGCGGCGCCGAAGACGATATCCAAAAGCTCACCGACAAATACGTCGCCTCCACCGAGCAACACTTCTCGAGCAAGGAAGCCGAGATCATGAAGGTTTGATGATGAAAAAACTCCGCGTCTTTTCCTGCTTGCTTGGGTTGCTGGCCGCCAGCCTCGTCTCCGCCGAAGCGCGCGTCGTGCGGCCCGCGCCCGATTTTTCCTGGGTCGATTTCACCGGCAAGGCCCGCGATTTGAAGAGCCTGCGCGGCCAGTCGGTCGTCGTAATCATCGCTCCTTCGCCGAAGGATTGGACCTTCCGCTCGCAGGTCGGGCAGCTGCAAAAAGCCTACCAGCGCTTTGCCGCCGCGAAGCTGGTCTGCTTCGCGGCCTTTACCAGCGAAGGCGGAGTCATCAAATCGAACATTCCTTTCGTCACCGCGCCCGACGGACCGAGAGTGGCCTTCGTCTATGAGATCACCAAGGGATTCGCCATTGCGATCATCGGCCCGGACGGAAACCTCGATTATCTTTCCCCGAAAGTCGTTCCTGCGCAGCGCATCCTCGACATCATGAACGCCAACTTTCAAGTGCAGGAAAACTTTCGGCGCGATAATCTCTAGCACGCAGGCTGGATCGGGACGCTGTCATTCTTCGTTATCCGGCGGCTTGGTATAAAATCAAACACGCTGCAGCTCGCGGAGCGGGTGCGCGTCCATCTATTTACGAAACCGCGGTTGCCGCGCCCATTTCGTGTCGATTCGCAATGAGATTGCACACCGCATCCGCGACTTCCTCGGCCGTAATCGCGGTCATGCATCGAAAATCCATCGGGCATTCGCGTTGATAGCACGGGCTGCATTCGACCTGGTGACGCAGAATGACGTGGTGACTCCCGAGGGGACGAGTCATGAGCGGTTCGGTGGAGCCGAAAAGCGCGACGACGGGAACGCCGAGCGAGGCGGCGAGGTGCATCGTGCCGGTGTCGTTGGAGACGAGCGTGTGCATGCCGCGCAACTCGTCGATGAGCTGACGCAAGGAGGTTTCGCCAACGAGATTCTCGACCGGCCCATCGAACCCCTGCAGCAGATCGCGGACGATCGGCAAATCGCGACTCACACCGACGATGACAAACGTGCAATCGATCCGCTCGGCGACGAGCTTCATCATCTTGCGGAAGCGCACGGGATACCAGCGCTTCGCGCCGCCGTATTCCGCGCCCGGGCAGATGCCGATGCGGATCGGGCCTGCCGGGCACGGCGCGGTGGGGAATTCCAGCGGGATGGAGGGGGCTCCCATTTTTTCCGCGATGCGCAGATAGCGGGCGGCGTGATGCCGCGGCCGCAGCGCGCGCTTTGGTTCCGGAATGATTTGATTGAGCATCCACTCGCGTTTCTCGCCGATGTAGCCGACACGGCGGCGAATGCCCGCAAGCCACACTTCGAGGCCGCTGCGGGAGGAATTCGGAAACAGGACCGCGACGTCGAACTGGTTGCGAATGCGCCAGGCGACCTTGAAAACACCCGCGCCATCCGGCACGGCGATGATGTCGTCCACTTCGGGAACCGAGCGCCAGAAGTCGGCCAGCTTGTCACGGGTGAGGATCGTGACTCGCGCGTCGGGCCGGCCTTGCTTGATCGCGCGCACGGCGATCGCGCTCATGACGGCGTCGCCGAGCCAGTTGCTGGAGCGGATGAGGATGCGAAAGGGGCGGAGGTTCATGGGATCGTAGCCCGCAGGCAAATAAACGCCGCGCTTCGTGCGCGCCAGCAGGAAATCGGGATGCGGCATTTTCCAGCGGTTGTGCACCCAGAACCAATCCGCGGGCGAGCGGCGGATTTGCGCTTCGAGCGTGCGATTGAGGGTCGCGGTAAGAGCCTGGGGGTCGCTGCAGGGATTATCAATCTCATCACCGACGACAAAATTCCAATGGGCGAATCCCGTCGTGTAAATCGCGCACGGAAGAATCACCGCGCCCGTGCCGGTGGCCAATGTCGCCGCGAGCGGGGAGGTGGAGGCGAGCGAATCGAAGAATGGAGTCCAGATGCCGGCGTCGCCCGAGTGCTGGTCGATCAATACGCCGACGAGGCCGCCTTCGCGAATCAACGCGAGCGCCTTGGTCACGCCGCGCTTGCGATCGAGGGTGATGATCCCTTTCGCGCGGCGGTCGCGGTTGATGAGATCGTCGATGCCTTTATTTCGGATCGCCTGATAGATCGTGCTCGATTTGTAGCCGGGCGCCGCGCTCGTGAGCTGCGCGAGGAGTTCCCAATTCCCGATGTGGCTGATGATGAAAACGACGCCGCGTCCCTTGGCCAGTGCGCCGGGCAGCCCGGCTTCATTCTCGAATGTCATGCAAGCCCGCACCTGCCGGTCGCTCAGAGCCGCCATTTTAAAGGCGCAGACGGTGTTCGCTCCCAGGGTCGTGAAATGGCGAAAGGTCAGCCCGCGCAGCGCGGCTGCCGATCGCTCGCGGCCGAAAGCGCGCTCCAAGTTTTCCCTTGCGAGGCGGCGATAGCCCGGCAGGATTGCCCATAACGCGGCCCCGACGCCCGTTCCGAGGGCGAAGCAAACTTTGAGCGGAAGCGCCCGGATGACCGTGACGACCACCCACACAATGCCGTAAACCAAGCGGTCCATGAAGTTGAACGAAAACGGCGAACCTACGGCCTCTCCCGCGCGAACGCGACGCAATTTCATTCCGCCCGGCTCCACGATCGGCGTGCTCGGCGGCGGGCAACTCGGGCGCATGTTTTCGCTCGAAGCCGCCCGGCTCGGCTATCGCGTGCATGTTTTCGAGCCCGATGCCGGCTGTCCGGCCGGGCAGGTGAGCGCGGTCGAGGTGAACGCCTCCTATTCGGACACCGAGGCGCTGCGGCAGTTCGCGCAAGGCGTGGATGTCGTGACTTACGAATTCGAAAATATTCCGTTCGCGGCCATCGAAGCGGTCGCGGAATTCGTTCCGGTGCATCCGCGCGGAGAAGCGCTGCACATCTGCCAGAATCGCGAACGCGAAAAAACCTTCCTGGCCGGACATAAAATTCCCCGCGCGCCGTTCTGGGTCATCGATTCCGCGCCCGCGCTGGCCGCGGCCTTGAAGGAGCTCGACGGCCCCGGCGTGCTGAAGACCGCGAGTTTCGGCTACGACGGAAAAGGGCAGCTGCGCGTCAAACGCGGCGACGATGCGGAGGCGACGTGGTCGCGCTTCGGCGCTCCGCGAGCGGTGCTCGAAGGCTGGATCGACTTCACGCATGAGTTTTCGATCGTCTGCGCGCGCGGACTCGACGGTGCGGTCAGCCTGTTTCCCGCTTCCGAGAACCGGCACTAGCATCACATCCTGGATTTTTCGATCGTTCCGGCGCGCATTTCCGAATCTGCATTTGCGGACGCCCGGGCGATCGCCGTCCGCATTGCGGAAGCGCTGGATATCGTCGGACTTATCACGACGGAATTTTTTCTCGCTCGCGACGGGAGCATTCTGGTCAATGAACTCGCGCCTCGCCCGCACAACTCCGGCCATTTCTCGCTCGACGCCTGCGTGACGAGTCAGTTCGAGCAGCAAGTGCGCGCGGTCTGCGGGCTTCCGCTCGGCTCGACGGAATTACTGCGCCCGGTCGTGATGCTTAACCTTCTCGGCGATCTCTGGAAATCCGGCTCGCCGGATTGGCGGGACGTGCTGAAAAATCCCGATGTGAAACTGCATCTCTACGGCAAACGCGAGGCGCGCCCCGGGCGCAAGATGGGACATCTCTGCGTGTCGGCCGATACCGTCGATGAAGCCTTGGCGAGGGCGGAAGCGATCAAAAAGCAGCTTTCCAGTTAATCCGCGGGCGACCATGGAAAAAATGAACGTCCGCCCGGCGACGCTGTCATATTCACCATTCGCGAGCGGCTCACCGCTCTAACTTTTCCCAAAACCCATCCCATATGTCGGCCACCACCCAAGAACTCAACCAACAAGTCCAGGAATCCAGCCAGTGGGTCCAGCCCCTGCTGCAGGAAGTCAGCCGCGTCGTCGTCGGCCAAAAATCCCTCGTCGAGCGGCTGCTCATGGGCCTCCTCACGAACGGCCATGTCCTTCTCGAAGGCGTGCCAGGCCTTGCCAAGACGCTCACCGTCCGCACGCTCGCGTCCTGCATTCACACCGGCTTTCAGCGCCTGCAATTTACGCCCGATCTGCTGCCCGCGGATCTTATCGGCACGTTGATCTACAATCCCCGCGATGGCGTCTTCACGACCAAGCTGGGCCCGATTTTTTCCAACCTCATTCTCGCGGACGAAATCAATCGCGCACCCGCGAAGGTCCAGAGCGCCTTGCTCGAGGCCATGCAGGAGCGGCAGGTCACGATCAGCGACCAGACGTTCAAGCTGCCCGATCCTTTTCTCGTGCTCGCGACGCAAAACCCGATCGAGCAGGAGGGCACCTACCAGCTTCCGGAGGCGCAGCTCGACCGCTTCATGTTCAAGGTGAACGTTGGCTATCCGACCCGCGTGGAAGAGCGGGCCATCCTCGATGCGATGGCCACTTCCGCTCCGCGACTCGATGTGACGGCAGTCGTGACCGCCGATCAGATCGTCGCCGCACGGGATGTCGTGAATGCCATTTATGTCGATGACCGGGTGAAAAACTACATCGTCGATATCGTCTGGGCCACGCGCGAGCCGCGCTCGTTCAATCTCAAGCTCGACGGCCTCATCCGCTATGGCGCTTCGCCCCGCGCGACGATCTATCTCACGCTCGCCTCGAAAGCGCGCGCCTTCCTTGCCGGTCGCGGCTATGTCACGCCGCAGGATGTGAAGGATGTCGGCATGGATATTCTCCGCCATCGCATCGCGGTGAGCTACGAAGCCGAGGCCGAGGCGATCACGAGCGAGAGCATCGTCGAGAAGATTTTCGCCGGGCTTCAGGTTCCCTGATCGGCGGTCCGGCTGGTCGCTTCGTTTTTACCATGCAGGAACCGGGAGAGATTCTTCGGAAAATTCGCCGCATCGAGCTGCGCACGCGCCGGTTGGTGCAGGCGTCGTTCGCCGGCGCTTACCAAAGCGTGTTCAAGGGCCGCGGCATGAACTTCGAGGAGGTTCGCGAATACACGCCGGGCGACGAGATCCGCACCATCGACTGGAACGTGACCGCCCGCATGAACACGCCCTACGTGAAAAAATTCACCGAAGAGCGCGAGATGACCGTGATGCTGCTCGTCGATGTCAGCGCGTCCGGCACCTACGGAAGCATCGAAAACAGCAAGCGAGAGCTGGCCGCGGAAGTGGCGTCGATCCTCGCTTTCAGCGCCATTCAAAACAACGACAAGGTCGGGCTCATTCTTTTCACCGACGAGGTCGAGCTTTTCATTCCGCCGAAAAAAGGCCGCCTGCACACGCTGCGCCTCATTCGAGAGATGCTGTATTTCGAACCGCGGCGCCGGGGCACGAATATTGCCAACGCACTCGATTACCTGAACAAGGTGACGTCTCGTCGCGCGGTGGTTTTCGTCATCTCGGATTTTCTGAGCGCCGACTTTACGAAACCGCTGACCGTCGCGGCCAAACGGCACGACCTCGTCGCGATGCCGGTGATCGACCCCGGCGAAGAAGAGCTTCCCTCCGTGGGCATTCTCACGCTCGAAGACGCCGAAACGGGCGAGCAAATCGACATCAACACCTCGAATCGCGCAGTCGCGAATGCTTTCGCCGCGATCGAGGAGCGCCGCCATGCCGAACTCGCGCGGATGTTGCGCCAGCGCCGGATCGATTCGATTCCGCTGCGCACCGACAAAGATTATTTGATGGCGCTGCGTTCGTTTTTCGAGGTCCGCGAAAGGAGGCACGCATGAATCCGCAAGCCGCCACGCCGGCTCCGACACCGGTGCCGATTCACGATATCTCCGGGCCGATCGCCTTTTTTCCCTATCCGATCTGGATGGTTGCCGTGGCAATTCTCGCGGTGCTCGCCCTGGCCGCCGCGGTCGTGTGGTTTTTTGCCGTCCGGCGCCGCCCCGCCAAACGTCGGACACCCGCCGAAAAAGCGTTGGCGGCGCTTGCACGCCTGCGCGCCGGGGTGGAAACGGGCGATCCCTATCCGTTCAGCATCACGGCCTCGGATGTCTTGCGTGTCTATCTGCGCGACGAGTATGGCCTGAGCGCGACGACGCAGACTTCGCGCGAGTTTTTGGAAACGGCCGCCAGCCGCAGCGTCTTCAACGACGAGGAACGCGCGGCCCTCGCGGCCTTCCTGGAGAAAGCGGATCTTATTAAATTTGCCCGCATGCACGCCACCGCGGCCGATTGCTCGGCTTTGCTGGAACAGGCCGATAAATTGGTGCGCAGCGGCGCGGCCAAACCCGTGGAGGCGGGGAGCCGATGAATAGCCTCAATCTCTTCGGTGTCACCTTTGCGACGCCCTGGGTGCTTTCATTGCTCCTCCTCATCCCGCTGCTCGCGTGGCTGAAAGGCAAGTTCGGCGGCACGCCGGGAATCATTTTTTCCTCGACGCAAACGTTGCGCTCGATTGGCGTGCGGCGGCGTTCCCGCGCGGGCGATTTGCTCACGGCGCTCTCGCTGGCGGCCTTCGCGGCTTTCGTGATCGCGGAATCGCGTCCGCAACTCGGCAAGACGATCACTCGCACGCAGGCCAGCGGCGTGGACATCATGCTTTGCATCGACGTTTCCGGCTCGATGCTGGCCGAGGATTTCTCCATCGGCACGCATCGCGCGGCCCGTCTCGAAGCGGTAAAAAAAGTCGCGCAGCAGTTCATCGAGGAGCGACCGAACGATCGGATCGGGATCATTGCCTTTGCCGGCCGGCCCTATCTCGTGAGTCCGCTGACGCTGGACCACGATTGGCTGATCAAGAACCTCGAACGCGTGCAGATCGGCCTCGTCGAGGATGGCACCGCCATTGGCTCCGCGCTGGCCACCTCCGAGAATCGGCTCAAGGATCGCGAGGCAAAAACGAAGCTCATCGTCCTGCTTACCGACGGCGACAACAACGCCGGCAAGGTCATGCCTGTCACCGCGGCGGAGGCGGCCAAGGCTCTCGGCATCCGCATCTATACGATCGGGGCGGGCACTCGTGGCATGGCGCCGTTCCCCGTCACGACCGCATTCGGGCAGACCATGTATCAAAATATGCCGGTCGTCATCGACGAGGATACGCTCAAGAAAATCGCGTCGATGACGAATGGGGAATATTTCCGCGCCACCGACACTCGTTCGCTGCAGGAGATCTTCGGCGAGATCGACAAGCTCGAGAAAACGAAAATCGAAGTCGAAAAATTCGCGCAATATCGAGACCTGTTTCCGTGGTTCCTGGTCGCGGGAATCTCGCTCCTCGGCATCGAAATCCTGGCCTCGCAAACGATATGGAGACGACTGCCCTAGATACCGGCTTCACCTTCGGCGATCCGCTCTGGCTCTGGGGGCTGCTGTGGATTCCCGCGCTCGGCGCGCTCTTTTTCTGGGCGCAGGCGAAGCGGAGGTCCCTGCTTTCGCTGGTCGTGGCGCCGCGGCTGCGCGACCAGCTCGCCGCCGGGGTGAGTCCGTTGCTGCGTGGTCTGCGTGCTGCATTGGTGCTGCTGGCTTTGGCCCTGGCGCTGGTCGCGTTGGCGAAGCCGCGCATGGGAACCATCCAGCGCGAAATCAAGACGAACGGCCGCGACGTGCTGCTGGCGATCGATACTTCGCGCAGCATGCTTGCGACGGATGTCGCACCGATCCGCCTCGCGCGTGCGAAATTGATCTCCGAGGATTTTCTCCGGCTGCTGGAGGGAGATCGTGTCGGCATTGTGGCTTTTGCCGGATCCGCGTTCTTACAGGCTCCGCTCACGCTTGATTACAACGCCGTGCGCGACACGCTCGACGAGCTGGACACGAATACCATTCCGCGCGGAGGCACGAATATCGCCGATGCGATCGAGACGGCCACGGCGGCTTTCGGAAAGGCGGAAGGGGTGCAACGCGCGCTCGTCATCATGACCGATGGTGAGGAACTCGATGCCGACGGAGTGGCCGCCGCGAAAAAGGCGGCGAGTCAGGGAATTCGGATTTTCACGATTGGCATCGGCACGAGCGCCGGCTCCCCGATTTCCGTCCAGGCCGAGGACGGCACGCGCGATTACATTCGGGACGATCAGGGGAAGATGGTGCAGTCGAAGCTCGACTCGAATCGACTCACGGAAATCGCGGCGGCGACGGGTGGATTTTACGAGCCGTTCGGTCCGAATGTGGCGCGCCAGATTTTCGAGAAAGGCATCGAGCCGATGGCGACGCACGATACGGGCATGCTCTCCGCGCGGCAGCCGATCGAGCAATATCAATGGCCGCTCGCGGGCGCGATTCTTTGCCTGACGCTGTGGACTTTGATCGGCGAGGGACGGGGTCGGAGACGGATGGGCAACGGTCGTGCCGTGCGTGTGGCGGCGGGTTTGCTGGCGATGATGGCGGCCAGCCCGAGCATCGGCACCGCCGCGGAAACCGGCCTCGATCAGTATCAAAAGGGCGATTATCAAGGCGCGCTCAAGTCATTCGAAGACAGCGCCACGACGACTCCGGAAAAGGAAAAAGCTCGCTTCGACGCCGGTGCGGCAGCCTACAAGTCAGGCGACTTTGCGAAGGCCGTGGATCATTTCACGGGGGCGCTCCTCTCGGAGGACCAATCACTGCGCGCGCGGGCGGCCTATAACTTGGGAAACGCTCTGGTGAGACGAGGTGAGCAGGCGTCTTCGGAGGAAGGGAAGGAAAAGGATTGGAAGGATGCGATTACCCACTACGACGACACGCTGAAACTTCAACCCGAAGACGCCAACGCAAAGGCGAATCGCGATCTCGTGAGGAAATTGTTGGAGGATCTTAAAAAGAAAAAAGAGCAGCAGAAACAGGACCAGCAGCAGAAGCAGGACCAACAGCAGAAACAGGATCAACAGCAGAAGCAGGATCAACAGCAGAAGCAGGATCAACAGCAGCAGCAGGAGCAGCAGC
>JAATET010000038.1 GCA_015655545.1 Chthoniobacterales bacterium
CATCGAACGTTGCTTCGGCTCCCTCAAAAAGCACCGTCGCTTGGCCACTCGCTTCGACCGCAACGATGCCTCCTACCTCTCCTTCATCTTCCTTGCCGCTTCTCTTCTCTGGCTCTGATTGAATGTCGATTCGCTCTAGCCGCCACAGCAACCCGAGGTTCGTCAGAAGCCGGCGCCGCGAGGAGACTTGCGGCACCGGCTTTTCGTTTTCCACAGGTCGGCGCGCCCTCAGCCGCCGTGGCCGCGCATGACGACGCCTGCCACCGTGAAGTAGATGAAGATGCCTGTGACATCGACGAGCGTGGCGACGAACGGCGCCGAAGCGGCAGCGGGATCGAGCCGCAGCCGCCGCAGCAAAAAAGGGAGGCTCGCGCCAATGAAGGTGCCCCACGCGACCACGCCCACGAGCGAGAGGGAAATGGTTTCCGCGATCAGGAAAGGATGAGCGCCGTAGCCCGGGATCGCGCCCGGGAACCAATCGTGCAGGCCGTCCTGCGAGAGCACGCGCAGAAATCCGACCCCGCCCAGGATGAGGCCGAGCAGGAGCCCGACTCCAAGCTCGCCGCTCATCACGCGCCACCAATCCCGCAGCCGCACCTCGCCGAGCGCAAGCGCACGGATGACCAGCGTGGTGGCCTGCGAGCCGGAATTGCCGCCCGACGAAATGATGAGTGGCACGAAAAAAGCCAGCACGACGACCTTCTCGATTTCGTCCTCGAAATGGGAGAGCGCGTTCGACGTGAACATTTCGGAAAGGAAGAGAATGACGAGCCAGGGCGCCCGCTTGCGCAGCATACGCCACGTCGAGATGCGGTTGTAGGGCTCGTCGAGCGCCTCGCTGCCGCCCAGCTTCTGGATGTCGGACGTGGTCTCCTCCTCGACGAAATCGAGCACGTCGTCGATCGTCACGATGCCGACGAGCACTCCCCCGCCATCGCTCACGGGCAGCGCGGCGCGGTGATACTTGCGGAAGACATCGACGGCATCCTTTTCGGTGTCGGTGACCTTGAGCGCCACAAAAATATCGTCCCTCACGTCCCGCACCGTGGCGTCGAGCGAACGGAGCAGGAATTCGCGGATGCGGATGTCGTCGATGAGAAAGCCCGCGCCGTCCACGACGTAGATCACGTCCAGCGTTTCCGTGTCCTCGCCATGCTCGCGCACGTAGTCGAGCACCTGGCGCACCGTCCAGTCGTCGCGGACGGCGATGTAGTCCGGCGTCATCAGGCGGCCGACGCTGTGCTCGGGATAATTGAGCAGCGTCTGGGCGACCGCGCGCTCCCCGGGCGAGAGCAGGCGCAGAAGCTGCGTGACCGCGCCGATGGGCAGCTCCTCGAGGAGATGCGTGCGGTCATCGCGCGACATTTCGTTGATGATCTTGGCGACCTGCTCGTCGCCCATGGCGCGCAGCAGGTGTTTCTGGCTCTCGATCTCGAGATACTCGAAGACCTCCGTGGCCACCTTCTGCGGCAGGAAGCGGAAGATGAGCACCCGCTCCTCGTCGGGCAGGTCGTTGAGCAGCTCCGCAAGATCGGCGTGAGGCCAGTCGGCGAAAATATCGCGCAGCGCGGCAAAATTCCGCGCCGCGATCAATTCGCGAATTTCAGATTCGAGCAGACTGCCAAACATGCGAGCAAGAGCGGGGAGCAACTTACACTGGGAATCGGGGACGGAAACTTATTTGTCGCCGCCGCGAAAAATTTCACCCGCCGCTCGGCGGCCCGGCCGCACATTCGTCTCACGAGCGTATTTATATACATAATTTTGTATATTCTTCTTGAGATATATTCGATCGGGTCCATGTTCCGGGCATGGACCTGATCGAAATCTACCAGTGCTTCTGCGACGCGACCCGCCTGCGCATCATCCATCTCCTGACCCAGGGGCCGCTTTGCGTCTGCCACTTTCAGGACGTGCTCGACATCCCTCAGGTAAAAGTCTCCCAGCAGCTCGCCTACCTGCGCAAGCACGGCATGGTCGAGGCGACGCGTCACGCGAACTGGATGATCTACAGCCTCCCCGCAAAACGCCCGGTCGAACTCGAGACCAACCTCAAATGCCTGCAGGACTGCGCCCCGACCGACAAACGGTTCCGCGCCGACTTGAAGCGCTTGAAGTCGATCAAGCGTCAATCCGAATGGGTCTCCGAAACCCTCGCCACCAAATGCTGCTGACCATCATTCTCCGATGAACCTCGCCGATCTCAAAACCGCCCTCGCCGCTCATCCCGGCCGGAATCTCGCCCTCCGGCTTCCCGACGGCGATTCCGTCCCCGCGCACTTCCACATCACCGAAGTCGGCCACGTCGTAAAGCGCTTCATCGATTGCGGCGGCGGCACCCACCACGACGAGACCTGCCTGCTCCAGGCCTGGGTCGCCGACGACCTCGACCACCGCTTCACCGCCGGCAAATTCGCCGGCGTGCTGGAAATGTTCGCCAACCTTAGCCCCGACGATTCCCTGCCCGTCGAAGTGGAATACGAAGACTGCTCGATCACCCAATATCCCGTCTTGTCCGCGACCGCGACGGATACCGAACTCGTGCTCGCGCTCGGCGAGAAACACACCGACTGTCTCGCCAAGGAATCCTGCGGTCTCGTCCCCGCCCCGCAAAATGGCGGCTGCGCGCCCGGCAGCGGCTGCTGCTGAGGCCATGCGCAAGCCCGCCACCAAAGTAAAGCGCCTCGATGTCTTCGAGCGCTACCTCTCGCTCTGGGTCTTTCTGTGCATGCTCGCCGGCATTGCCCTCGGCCGTCTCGCTCCGGAATTTACACATCGCGTCAGCGCTTTCGAGTTCGGCCGCGCCTCGCATGTGAATGTCGCCATCGCCGCTCTCATCTGGCTCATGATTTATCCGATGATGCTGAAGATCGACTTCGGCGGCATCCGCGGCGTCTTTGCAAAACCGAAGGGCCTCTTCATCACACTTTTCGTGAATTGGTTGGTAAAGCCCTTCAGCATGGCGCTGCTCGGCTGGGTCTTCATCCAATGGCTCTTTTCCTCCGTGCTGGGCTGGATCGATCCCGCGACCGCGAAGAACTACACCGCCGGCCTCATCATCCTCGCCGCCGCGCCCTGCACCGCCATGGTTTTCGTCTGGAGCTACCTTACCGATGGCGACGGCCCTTACACGCTCGCCCAGGTCGCCATCAACGACCTCATCATGGTCTTCGCCTTCGCGCCGATCGTCATGTTTCTCGTGGGCGTCACCGGCGTCGTCATTCCCGGCGCGGTGCTCTTCACCTCCGTCCTCGTCTTCATCGTCATTCCGCTCGTCGCCGGCTGGGCCAGCCGCGCCGTCCTCATCAGGGCGCGCGGTCCTGTCTGGTTCGACTCCGCATTCCTGCCAAAATTCCGCCCGGTCACGATCGTCGCCTTGCTCGCCACGCTCGTGCTGATCTTCGCTTTCCAATCCGAAAATCTCCTCTCGCACTGGAACGCCGTCGTCCTTCTCGCCATCCCGATCCTCATCCAAGTCTATTTCAATTCCGGCCTCACCTACGCCTTGATGCGCCGCTTCGGCATGCGCCACGACATCGCCACCCCCGGCGCCCTCATCGGCGCGAGCAACTTCTTCGAGCTCGCCGTGGCCGTCGCGATCACCCTCTTTGGCCCTACGTCTCCGGCGGCCCTCGCCACCGCCGTCGGCGTCCTCGTTGAGGTTCCCGTGATGCTTTCCGTCTGCCGCCTCTGCATCCGATCCCGCGCCTGGTATCAGGCCGCCCTTCCCGTTCCCAACGCACCCACCGCATGAAATCCAAAATCCTCTTCGTCTGCATCCACAACAGCGCCCGCAGCCAGATGGCCGAAGCCTTCGTGAATCGCCTTTGCCCGGACCGCTTCGAGGCGCACAGCGCCGGACTCGAGCCGGGGAAATTGAACCCGATCGTCGTCGAGGCCATGTCGGAAATCGGCATCGACATCTCCGCCAACCAGACCAAAAGCGTCTTCGACATCTCCCGCAGCGGGCAGCTCTTCAGCCGCATCGTCACGGTCTGCGACGAGGCGAGCGCCGAGCGTTGCCCCGTTTTCATCGGCGTCGGCCAGCGCCTGCACTGGGGATTTCCCGACCCCTCGGCCTGCGACGGTTCGCACGAAGAGCGCCTCCAGCGCACCCGCGAAATCCGCGACGCGATCCGCGCCCGCATCGAGGCCTGGTGCGGGGAAATGTGCGCTTGCGCGGCATCCTAGCCGCCCGATTTTCGGCTCGCATAGTCAATGCCGAAGGTGCAACAAAGCGCTCTTGTGACGAAATCGTCACATGCACGTTTTTTACGCATCCCACCACCTCCCTCATGAATGGAGCCCTCAACCCAAACTTAACTCCATGAAGACACCTACCCTCGCTCATCTTTGCTCCGCCCTCGTGCTGGGTCTCGCCGCCTCTTCGCAAGCCGTCCAGCTCAGCGGCGCCGGCGCCACCTTCCCTCAGCCGCTCTACCAGCGCTGGGCCTCGGAATACAACAAGCTCCATCCCGATGTGCAGGTGAACTACCAGGGCGTCGGCTCCGGCGCGGGCATCAAGCAATTCACCGCCGGAACGGTCGACTTCGCCGCCAGCGATGCCGCCATGAAAGATGAGGAAATCGCCGCCATCAAAAAAGGCGCCCTCATGATCCCCGCCACCGCCGGATCGATCGTCGTCGCCTACAACCTTCCCGGCATCGCCGATCTCAAGCTCTCCCGCGACGCCTATGTCGGCATCTTCCTCGGCACGATCACGAATTGGAACGACGACGCGATCAAGAAAGACAACCCCGGCGTTGAGCTCCCCGACCTGGCCATCAACGTCGCCTACCGCTCCGACGGCTCCGGCACGACCTTCGTCTTCACGAAGCACCTCGCCGCGATCAGCAAAGACTTCGCCGACCAGGTCGGCAGCGACAAATCCGTCACCTGGCCCGTCGGCGCAGGCGGCAAGGGCAACGACGGCGTCAC
>JAATET010000127.1 GCA_015655545.1 Chthoniobacterales bacterium
CGCGAGGTCGTGCAGCCCTCCGAGGTGCTCTACAAAAAGGCCATCCTCGTCGAGCGCGGCAGCTTCCGGCCGCCGACGAACGTGAACGTGGACATGGTCCAGTGCGCGCTGGCGAAGTTCAAGGCCGACCCCGCCGTCGCGGACAAGCCCGTCCTCGCGATCATGGAAATCACCATGCGCAACCTCCTCGCCGGCGGGAAGGACGTGGACCTGCGCGACTTCCTCGCGCGCGCCGATCTCCTCGCCGCCTACGGCGTGACCGTGCTGATCTCCGACTACTTCGAATATTACCGTCTCGCCGCCTACCTCGCGTGGCGCACGAAGGAGCGCATCGGCATCGTGATGGGCGTGCCGAGCCTCGTGGAGCTGTTCGACGAAAAATATTACCTGCAGCTGCCCGGCGGCGTGCTCGAGAGCTTCGGGCGGCTCTTCAAGAACGACCTCAAGCTCTACGTCTATCCCTTCCAGCCCACGCCCGACGCGCCGCTCCAAACCATCGACACGCTGGAGGTCACGCCGGAGCTGAAGCCGCTCTACGACTACCTCTCCGGCCGCGGCAGCTTCGTGCATCTCGACAACTACAATCCCGCCTACTCGCACATTTTCTCCCGCGACGTTCTCAAACGCATCGCCAAGGGCGACTCGAGATGGGAGGAAATGGTGCCGCCTCAAGTCGCGGAACTTATCCGCAAGCGCGGCTTCTTCGGCTGCCCGATCTCGGCGGACTAGCTTGCGAAGGTCTGTTTGTCGTCTTCGACGAGGAATTGGAAAAGCGTGTTCGTCTTCGGGTCGATGCCCAGCGGCTCGCACACGCCGACGAACCAGTCGCGGCCTTCGGGATTGTTATACGGCATCAAGCCCTCTTCCTTCTCATTCCATTCGGAGATTTCCTCCGCGGATTTCGGCGTGCCGGTTTCGTTGACGAACTTCGCGACGGCTTCGTCATCGGCTCCCGAGGCAACAAGCGCGCGAAACGTGTCGTAGTCGGTGCCCTTCCAATCGAAGAGATGGCGGTCGAGCGGGCAGTTCGTGTGGTATTCGCCGATCGTGCCGGCGAGGTCGGCACGGCATTTGTCGATGGCGCGGGCGAGGATGTCGTATCCTCCGAGCCGGTCGTATGGGCTGCGTGGGGCTTCGGTGGAGAGGTCTTTTGCCGGGATCATATGGTGTGGAGTGGGATCGAGTTTCGAGGGAACAGTGAATGTATCGGGCGCGTTCTTTTCTTTGCAATGTTCAGCGCCCCTCGCGAAGCCGCATCTCCTCGACCTGCAGCCTGTGGTGGAGGACGCCGGGATCTTCCGTCGCCTCGAGATACGCGTAGATGCAGGCGGCGCTCAGCAGCACCAATGCCGTCACGAAAATAAAAGTCATCAGCACGCTGCGCGCGCGGGGCCCGATCTCGACGCGCACGCTGCGACGCGTTTCCCGCGGAATCGTTTGCCGGACCGGAGCGTCGCCGGGAATGGAAACGGGAGCGATCGTTTGCGGCGGCGGGGCGGAGATGGCCAGCGCCCGGGTCGGCGGCGCCTCGGGCTTTTTTTCCGAAGATGGAACCCGCAAGGCCGGCGGGGACGGGCTGGATACGACGATTTCGCTCGGCTCGGCGAACGAACCCAGGCTCACCGGCCGCGGATTCAAAGGCTTCTCGATTTTGCGCGGCCTCGCGGCGGCGGCTCCGCGTCCGAGTTTGCGCTCACGCATCGGCTCGACGGGCAGGCTGTGGCGGAACAATTCCGAAATGGCATTTTCGAATTCCGGCGAACTCGCGATTTCGTTCGGCACCGCGCTCGTGTAGTAGCGCACTTTTCCGAGCGAGCAATCGTAGAGAAAACGGATCGCGATGGCTTGCTGGCCATGCCGCAGGATGACGGGAAAAAAGACCTGCGAAGCCGGGGTGAGCGGATGGTCTCCCGCTTCCATTTCCGGCAACCAGAGCGTCCAGCGCTCGTCGTTTTGCGCGAAGGTGGCGGCGGCACCCTCGAATGAGCGCAAAAAGCGCTGGATGTCTTCGCCGGTCAACGGATGCTTGGAAGCGTCTGCCTTTGCCACCGGCGCGAAATTAACGACGAAACGCGAAAATGGATACGTCGAATTTCGACGATTGCCCGAATTTTTTTCGAACCGCGCCCGGCAACATCTCTCCCGCCCGCTTCGATTTTTTAATCCCAAAATCCTGCCGCCACGAAGAACAGGGGGAAGTGAACGCTCCGGCGCACAGCATCGATGAAAAAGTCTTTCTTCGGACAATTGGACAACGGCCAGTTGCGCGCGCGGCCATCATGGCCGATGGGTGGAATTGCTACCATATCATGGGTTGGTTGGTGCATCCCCGGCGGAGACGGTTGTATTGTTTCCGTCGGGGTCATTTTTTAATGGGCGACGTGATCATGATGTCGAACTGACGCTTTTTCTTGGGGCGCGGGCATCTTCCGTGGATAAGGTGGGCGCCCGATGCATCAGCTTCTTCACGACATCGCCCTCTGCATCATTGCCGCATGGGCGCTCGGCGTGGCTGCGCAGTTCCTGCGGCAGCCGGTCATCCTCGCTTATCTCATCGGCGGCTTCGCGCTCGGGCCGTCCGGTTTCAGTCTCGTCCACGGCCAGGAATCGGTCGCCACGATCTCGGAACTCGGCCTGATTTTTCTGCTCTTCATGATCGGCCTGGAGATCGATCTGAAAAAGATCGTCAGCGCCGGCAGCGCGATCCTGGTCACCGCCGCGTCGCAAATCCTCGCCGGCTGCGCGCTGGGCGTCGCCTGTTTCTGGCTCCTGGGCTTTCCGCTCACCGGCGGCAAATGGGACGCGCTTTACCTCGGCATCGCCGCCGCGCTCAGCAGCACGGTCATCATCGTCAAGGTCCTCTACGACAAGCGCGAGCTCGATACCCTGCCCGGCCGCGTCACGCTCGGCCTCCTCGTGCTGCAGGATCTTTTCGTCATCCTCTTCCTGGCGGTGCAGCCGAGCCTCGACGACCTCCAGGCCAGCGCCCTGCTGCTCTCGCTTCTCCGCGTCATCGCGTTGGTCGCGACGGCGCTCGTCGCCAGCCGCTTCCTCCTGCCGCCGCTTTTCCGCAGCGTGGCGCGGCTGCCGGAGCTCGTGCTCGTCGGCGCGATCGCGTGGTGTTTCATCGTGGGCGAGCTCGCCGCCCAGCTTCAACTCTCGCGCGAAATGGGCGCCCTCATCGCCGGCGTCTCGATCTCGACCTTCCCCTACGCGCTCGACGTGACGGCGAAGGTCACCAGCCTGCGCGATTTTTTCGTCACGCTCTTTTTCGTCGGCCTGGGCATGACCATTCCCGTGCCGGATGGACCGCTGATTCTCTGGGCGGCCGCCTTCGCCTCGTTCGTGATCGTGAGCCGGATCGCGCTCACCTTCACGCCGCTCTATTTCCTGAAAACGGGACTCCGCGCGAGCCTCCTTCCGGCGATCAACCTCAGCCAGGTCAGCGAGTTCTCGCTCGTCGTCCTGGCCCTGGGACTGGAGAAAAACCAGGTCACCCCCGAGAGCAAGGGCATGGTCTCCTTCGCCTTCGTCGTCCTCGCGACCTTGAGCACTTTCGCGATGATGAAGTCCGACCGCCTCACGCGCGCCGCGATCCCGTGGCTGAAGCGCGCCGGTCTCCGGGATCTCGACGAGGCTCCCGCGACCGCGACGGATGACGGCGGCCACGGCGCGAACGCGCGCATTCTGCTCATCGGCTTCTTCCGCACGGCCAGCTCCCTGCTCGAGGAACTCCGCCGCACGAGGCAGGCCCTGCTCGGCGACGTGGCGGTCGTCGATTTCAACCCGCAAGTTCATGCCACCCTGCGCGAGCGCGGCGTGAAAGTGGTCTACGGCGACATCAGCCAGCCCGAGACGCTGCTACACGCCGGCGTGGGCCGCGCGGAAATCCTCGTCTGCACGATCCCCGACACCCTGCTCAAGGGGACGACGAATCTCAAGCTGCTCCGTCATTTGCGGGAGCTGAACCCGGCCGCAAAAATCGTGATGGTCGCCGAGGTGCTCTCGGAAGTGCCCGCGCTCTATGCCGCGGGCGCGGATTACGTAAGCGTGGCGCGGCTCGACGAGGCCGCCGATCTGTGCGAAGTGCTGCAGGCGGCGGACTGCGACTTGCTCGACGAGAAGCGGGCCCGCCTCGACGTCCGGCTCGCCAACCGCGCCGAAGTGCTGCCATAAACCATCAACTCCCAAGCCGCCATGTGCCCGACCGCCGACCTGCTCAAGGAAATCCCGCTCTTCGCGCTGCTCGACGATGCGGAGCGCGAAGCCCTCGCCAGCCGGCACGAGGTCGTCCGCTTCGGCGCCGGCGAGACCATTTTCCACATCGGCGATCCGGGCGATGCGATCTACATCATCGCCTCGGGCGAAGTGGAGGTCTTTTTCAAGAACGACACCGGCGAGCGCATCGTGCTCGAGCGCGCGGGCAAGGGCGATTTCTTCGGCGAGCTCGCGTTTCTCGAATACGGCAGCCGCAGCGCGTCCGTCGCCACGGTCTCGGAGACCGAGACCTTCCGGCTCAAGCACGCCGACTTGAAAGCCTTTCTCGAGACGCGCCCCCATGCCGCCATGCACCTGCTGGCCGCCATGAGCCGGCGGCTGCGGACGACTTCGGAGCGGCTGCGCCACACCGCGACGCGCAATGTCAATGAGGAAGTCGAGGATCACCGTTCGCTCGTTCAGAAAATCGCCGACGGCATCGCGGAGTTCTCGGGGAGCATCCCGTTCCTTTTGCTCCATGTGGTCTGGTTCGGATTCTGGCTGACGGTGAACTCGGTGCACGTGCCGGGCATCCCCCAGTTCGATCCCTTTCCCTTCGGCTTCCTGACGCTGACCGTTTCACTCGAGGCGATTTTTCTCTCCGTCTTCGTCCTGTTGAGCCAGAACCGCCAGGCCGCGAAGGAACACGTTCGCGCCGACATCGAATACGACGTCAATCTGAAGGCCGAGCTGGAAATCGCTCATCTCCACGAAAAACTCGACCAGATGAACTGCGAGCTGCTCAAGCGGCTCGAGAAACTGGACGCGAAAACCGGGCCCAAAGAAAACGTCCCGCCGGCCGGCCTTTAATCCAGAATCGCGCGGCAATCCGCGACGTAGCCTGGCAGATCCGCGGCGTGCAGCAAGCCGGTCACGATCACCACGCGGCGCGCACCGGCTGCGCGAACCGCGAGGAGATTTTCCCGCTTGATTCCGCCGATGCAAAAAACAGGGATCGGCGATTCTTCCTGCACGGCGGCAATATCCGCGATGCCGATCGGCGTGTAGTCCGGCTTCGTGGGCGTCGCAAAGAGCGGGCCGAAGCCGATGTAGTCGGCCCCTTCAGCCCATGCGGCCTGCGCCTGAGCGATGCTGTGAGTCGAGCGGCCGACGATTTTCCCCTCCCCCGCGGCACGTCGCGCGGCATCGAGCGGGCCGTCGTCCTGCCCGATGTGCACGCCATCCGAGCCGGTCTCCGGAACAAGATGCGGGTGGTCGTTCAATAGGAATGGCACCCGCGCCTCGCGGCACAGCGGAGAGATCTTCCGTCCCAATGATGCGATTTCCTCGAGACTCGAATTCTTCGCGCGAAGCTGCAGCACGTCGATGCGGGCGGCGAGCAAACGCTTCGCCATCGCAATGGCCTCGCGGCTTGCGACGTATCCCAGATCGAGAATGGCGTAGAGCCGGGCTTGGGAGAATACGAAATGCGGAATGCGAAATGCGGAATTCATTTCGAATTTCCCATTTCGAATTTCGAATTGTTCAAAACTCCGGAATACCGGCGCTGAGCATTTTCTCGATGAAGCCGGTCGAATAAACGCCGCGGCGGAAATCGGAATTGCGCATGATCGCCTGCTGGAATGGGATCGTCGTCTTCACGCCGGTGATCATGTATTCGCCGAGCGCGCGATTCATGCGGGCAATGGCGGCGGTGCGGGACGAAGCGGTGACGATGAGCTTCGCGATCATGGAATCGTAGTTCGGGGGAATCGGGTAGCCGGCGTAGGCGTGGGAATCGATGCGCACGCCGCGGCCGCCCGGCGCGTAGTAGAGCTCGATCTCGCCGGGGCTGGGCATGAAATTGTTGAACGGGTCCTCGGCGTTGATGCGGCACTCGATGGCGTGGTGGCGCGGCTTGGCGTTGACCACGTAGTCGGAGAGATGCTCGCCGGCGGCGACCTGGATCTGCTGCTTCACGAGATCGCAGCCATATACCTCCTCGGTGATCGGGTGCTCGACCTGGATGCGCGTGTTCATCTCCATGAAATAGAACTCGCCCTTGTCGTCGACGAGATACTCGATCGTGCCGGCATTGTAATAGCCGACGGACTTCGCAAGCTTCACCGAGGCGTCGCCCATGCGCTTGCGCAGTTTTTCATCCATGAGCGGCGAAGGGCATTCCTCGACGATCTTCTGGTTGCGCCGCTGAATCGAGCAGTCGCGCTCGCCGAGATGCACGACGCGGCCGTGCTGATCGCCCATGAGCTGAAACTCGATGTGATGGGGATTGACGATGAACTTCTCGATGTAGACCGCGGCATTTCCGAAGGCCTTCTCGGCCTCCATGCGCGCGCTGTGAAATCCGGTCACGAGGCTGCCGTCGTTGTGCGCGATGCGCATGCCGCGCCCTCCGCCGCCGGCGACGGCCTTGATCATGACGGGGAAACCGATCTTGCGGGCAATCTTCAGCGCTTCCGCCTCCGTCTCGACAATGCCATCGCTGCCGGGCGAGATGGGCACGCCGGCCTTTCGCGCGGTATCGCGGGCGGTGTTTTTGTCGCCCATGAGGCGGATCGCGTTCGGCGACGGTCCGATGAACTTGATATTGCAGCTCGCGCAGACCTCGGCGAAATGGGCGTTCTCCGCCAGGAAACCGTAGCCGGGATGGATGCCATCGACGTCCGCGATCTCGGCGGCGCTGATGATGCGGTCGATCTTGAGATAGCTCTCGTTGCTCGGCGCCGGCCCGATGCAGATCGCCTCGTCGGCCAGCTGAACGTGGAGCGAGTGAAGGTCGGGCTCGGAATAGACGGCGACCGTTTGCACGCCGAGCTCCTTGCACGCGCGGATGATGCGCAGCGCGATCTCGCCGCGATTGGCGATGAGGATTTTCTTGAACATCGCGCCGGTTACTTGACGCGGAACAGGGCCTGGCCGAACTGCACGGGCTTGCCGTTATCGGCGGCGACTTCGGCAATGACTCCGGCGACTTCGGCCTTGATTTCGTTCATCACTTTCATGGCCTCTATGATGCAGACGACGGTTTCCGGCGTGACGGTCTGGCCGACTTCGACGTAAGGAGCGGCCTCCGGCGACGAGGAGGAATAGAACGTGCCGACCATCGGGGACACGATTTCCTTGAGATTCGAAAGCGCTGCAGCGGCGGGCGCGGCGGCGGGAGGGACAGCCGGAGCGGCGACCGGAGCGGAGGCGTAAGTTTGAATCACGGAGTTCGCGCCGGCCATCTCGAGGGTGATCTTTAGACCCTCCTTTTCCATCTTGAAAACGGCGAGGCCGGTTTTCTTCATGAGGTCGATGAGCGCGCGAATTTCTTTGATATCCACTTTTTAAAAGGTAGGAGGCGTTGAGACCGTGATCCAGGGTTGTAAGACCGACGGGACTGGGTTGAGACAGGCAGCCTTTTTCGCCCGCCGTGCATCGGGGGTCAAGATTTATGGATGGCCGACACCTGGCCACACTCGCACCCGCCCGCGATTCCGACGCTTTACAACGCGGCAGCTTTTGGCATGGTGGCGGGCTCTTCAATGGACTTTTTGCTCTACTTCCTCCTCACGCTCCACATCCTGGTGTGCCTCCTCATGGTGCTCGTCGTGCTCATGCAACGCCCGCGGAACGAGGGCCTCGGCGCGGCCTTCGGCAGCGGCATGACAGAAAATATCTTCGGCGCGCAGACCACCCACGTTCTCGCAAAATTCACCACTTATCTCGGCAGCGCGTTCTTCGTGCTCACGCTCGCGCTGGCGATGGTTTACGCTCACAAGTATAGCGGCAAGTCGGTCATCACTAAGGAAATCCTGAGCATGCCGGAACCCAAGGCCGCCACCACGTTGCCAGCGGCGGTCGGTAAACCGCTGCCGGCGCAATCCGCCGCCACGGTCGCCCCGGCAACACCTGCGCCGGCCGTGGCCGCGCCAGTCACCTCGCAGCCGCCGGCTGCGACTCCAGCGCCGCCGGTCTCCCAGCCAGTCGCCCCGCTCGCTCCCGCGACCCCTTAAGGATTTGCCGTGAAAATCGCGAAGACGATCGCCGCGGCACGGGCTTTCGTCCGTCGCGCGGGTCGTCCGGTGGTTTTGGTGCCTACAATGGGCGCCCTCCATCGAGGCCATGCCGCGCTCATCCAACGGGCACGCCGGCTGGCGGGGACTGACGGATGCGTGGCCGTTTCGATCTTCGTGAATCCGACGCAATTCGGACCAGGGGAAGATTTTTCGAAATATCCGCGTCCGATTCACGCTGACGAGACATTGTGCCGGTCTGCCGGCGCGGATTTGATTTTTCGGCCCGAAGTCGGCGAGATGTATGCGACGGACGCGTCGATCATCGTGGACGAGGTGCGCCTGTCGGCGGGTCTTTGCGGGGAAAGCCGGCCCGGACATTTCCAAGGAGTCTGCACCGTGGTGGCGAAACTGTTTCTCATCGTGCAGCCCGACATCGCGGTCTTCGGCGAGAAGGACTGGCAGCAGCTCGCGATCGTCCGGCGCATGGTGCGCGACCTCGGTTTTCCGATCAAAATCGTGGGACACTCGACGATTCGTGAAAAGGACGGCCTGGCCGTCAGCTCGCGCAATGCCTATCTCACCGCCGAGGAACGCGCCGCCGCGCCAGGCTTCAACGCCGCCTTGCGCGCAGCGGCGAAAAAAGACACTCCCGCCGCCGTCATCCGCGAAGCGGCGCGTGGCATCGCCCGCATTCCCGGCGCGAAGCTTGATTACGTGCGCCTCGTCGATTCCGTGACGTTGGAACCCGCGCGCCGCCTCGATCGCGAGACGACTCTCGCCGCCGCCGTCTTCCTCGGCCGCGCCCGTCTCATCGACATTCTCCAGATTCCCGCCCGTAAAAAATGAGAGAATTCGACTTCGTCGTCGTCGGCAGCGGCATCGCCGGCCTTTCGCTCGCCCTCAAGGTCGCGGAAAAAGGCACCGTGGCCATCGTGACGAAGCGCAGCCTCGTCGACTCGAATACCGCCTGGGCGCAGGGCGGAGTGGCCTGCGTGACGAGCGACGAGGATTCCTTCGAGCTGCATGTCCAGGACACGCTCGAGGCCGGCGCGGGACTTTGCCACGAGGATGCCGTGCGCGCGGTCGTCACCGAAGGGCCCGACCGCATCCGGGAGCTGATGGCGCTCGGGTTGGATTTCGACCAGCGTGAGATGGCCGATGGCACCTGGGAGCTCGATCTCGGCATGGAAGGCGGACATTCGAAACGCCGCGTGCTCCACGTCCACGATGCCACCGGCAAGGAAATCGAGCAGACGCTCGCCGCCAGCGTGCGCGCGCATCCCGAGATCACGATTCTCGAAAATCACATGGCCGTGGATTGCATCACCACCGGCAAGCTCGGCTACGCCATGCAAAACAGCTGCGTCGGCCTCTACGTGCTCGACGAAAAAACCGGCGAGGTCGAAACGATCCGCACCGACGTCACCGTCCTGGCCACGGGCGGCTGCGGGAAAGTTTATCTTTATTCGACGAATCCCGACATCGCCACGGGCGACGGCGTGGCCATGGCCTGGCGCGCGGGCGCGACGATCGCGAACATGGAATTCGTCCAGTTCCATCCCACCTGCCTTTACCAGCCGAAGGCCAAATCCTTCCTCGTCACCGAGGCGGTGCGCGGCGAGGGCGGCATCCTGGTCGACGACCACGGCCGCCGCTTCATGGGCGGCTACCACCCGCTCGAAGAGCTCGCGCCGCGCGATATTGTCGCAAGGGCCATCGACGCGGAGATGAAGAGAACCGGCAGCAAATGCGTCTATCTCGATATCAGCCATAAACCCGCGGACTTTGTGCGCAGCCGATTTCCCACCATCCACGAGACCTGCCTGAAGTTCGGGATCGATATTACGTCCGAGCCGATTCCCGTGGTCCCGGCCGCTCATTATCAATGCGACGGCATCCGCACCGATCTTCATGGCGAGACCAGCCTGCGCGGTCTCTATGCCATCGGCGAGGCTTCCTGCACGGGATTGCACGGCGCAAACCGCCTCGCCAGCAATTCCCTGCTCGAGGCCATCGTGCTCGCCCACCGCACGGCGGAAAAAGCCACCCGCGGCCTGCACGAGCACGTTTCCCTCGATCTGCCGGAATGGCGTCCCGGCAAGGTGCAGGACGTGGACGAATTGGTCGTCGTCTACCACAACTGGGACGAAATTCGCCGCCTCATGTGGGATTACGTCGGCATCGTCCGCACGGACAAGCGCCTCCAACGCGCCGCCACCCGCCTCCGCAACCTGCACACGGAAATCCAGGAGTTTTACTGGAACTTCAAGATCACCGCCGAGCTTCTCGAACTCCGAAATCTCGTCACGGTCGCCGCGCTCATCGTCGATTGCGCCCTCAGCCGCAAGGAGAGCCGCGGGCTGCATTGCACGCTCGATTACCCTGATCGCGACGACCGGAAATTCGGCCACGACACGACCTTGCGCCGCACCTAAACCACCCGTTTTTGGTCCGGAGCCTGACCAATTTTCCCTTGCCAGAATGCTCTTCCCAACCGATATACGCCCCTCGATGCGGAGCCGAACGAGACGATTCCCATTCCTGTTTTTAATTCTCGCCCTGTGTGGCTTGGGCATGGTTTCTGCCCGGGCGGAATCCGCCCTTTCTTCGGGTTCCGACTTCACGCGCTACGCGATGAAGCTGCGCGACAATGCCCTCGTCCGCATCCAGCCGCCCGTCACCACGTCCCGCAGTCTTGGGTTTAGCTTCGGCTTCAGCAAATACCCTTGGAAACTGGATATTACGACGACCGTTTTCTGGGTTGGCGAGCATCCCACGCAGAACAACCCGGTGCCGAATTACAAAAGCTCGTGGGATCCCCAGTGGGCTCAGAATTATGGTGGTTTCGATGACCCCGATCCCAGCGCCCGCCGCAATTTCATCCCCGCTCGCTTCACTCCCCGGCAGAATCCCTTCTACGTCGCGCTTCCCTACAATGATGTCACCCGCGGCACCACGAAGCCCGAATCCCGCCGCGTCATCCCCTGGTTCCGCGAAGCCTTTCAGAAGGAAGGCCAGTCCGTCTGCAAGGGCCGCTGGCTCGCCGTTCGTTATCGCGGCCGGATCGCCTATGCGCAATGGGAGGACTGCGGCCCCTTTCGCACCGATCACTGGGGATACGTCTTCGGAACCGAACGTCCGCGGATGAACTTGAATCAAGGTGCCGGCCTCGACGTTTCGCCGGCCGTGCGCGATTTTCTCGGACTTAAAGGTAAGGACAGCTGCGACTGGAAATTCGTCGACGCAAAAGATGTCCCTCCCGGCCCTTGGGCCAAATACGGCGACAATAATACTTTCGTGCTCCAGAAACGCGGCGCGAACCTCTTCTTCGCCGACCGGAACAACGCCTACAACGCCCGGCGTTAGGAAAGCCTGAGCGACCGCAAAGAATGGAGATTTTAGGGGCGTCCGTGAATCACGCGGTTATTTTCACCGCTATCCACTCCACACCTCCAGCTATCGTAATTCAATCACCGCGGTGCCGGTGACGTCTTTATTCAGGATCCACGATTGACCGTCGCACTGGGCGGGAACGGGCTTCCCGCCGAGAAAGACACCTTTCGCGTTTGGAATAACCGGCAAATTGACCTGCGCGCTCATCCCGGGAGGCAAGGTGAGCAGAAGCTTGAAAGCCTTCTCATTTTCCCAGCGAACTAGGATCGGACCGCGGGGCGTCGGAACCGTTCCTTCGGCACTCTTTAGAGGGCCGGGGTTTGGCTGGATCCTGGCCCGAGCCCAACCCGCGACAAGCGGCTGAACGCCCAGAACGAACCGCGGCAGCAGGTTGGCAGGGGCCGCTCCCCAGGCATGGTTCCAGTCCTGATTCGGCTTGTAGCGCTGGTCCCAAGCCTCCCAGGTAATAGTCGTTCCGCTGTCGATCATGTGCTTCCAACTGCGGTTGTTGTCCGCGGTGATCAACGCGATGGCCTCGGTCGCCGCGCCATTTTCGAAAAGACCTTCGAGCAAATATTGAGCGGCATACACCGAGCAAGCCATGCCGCGCTGGCCGAGCCATTGAGCGATTTTCGCGCGGTTTTCGGCGGGCACCAGGCCGAACGCCAGCGGGAAGAGATTGGCGTGGAGGGATGTATGGTCGGTGCCTTCGCCGTCGCGATAAAGACCGAGCGCGGGATCGAAAAAAGTTCGTTGAAACGCCGCGCAACCGGCAAGCGCGCGCCTCTTGTAATCGGCGGCATCCGCGTTCGAATGCAGAGCCTTGGCCAGATCGACCATGTCCGCAAGAGCCCGCAGGTAGAAGGCGTTCATTACCGTATTCGCCGGCTTGAATACAAAGCCGTCCCGCTCGCTTTCGGGCCAGTCCACGAGGTCGTCCTTCATTTTCGGACTCACGACGAGCCCGTCTGGACGGACATTTTCGAGCCGAAGTTTTTTCTTCAAGCCGGCGTAGCGTGAAGCGAGCCATTTGGTGTCGCCGGTCTGCATCCAATCGGCGTGGGCCATGAAGATCATATGCGTGGCCCATTCCGTCGGCCAGGTGGGGAATTTCATCAGCCGGGCAAAAGTGTCCCGCGCCATCTGCACGTCGCCGTCGGTGTAGTATTGGCCGAGCTGGTTCAAATAGGCGTCGCCTTCGTAGGAAATCCGCTCGCGATCTCCATCCACGTAAACGCCGGCAAAGGTCGTGGCTTTGATCGAATAGCGACACAGCTCCCAAATGCGGTTGAGCAATTCATCGGACGAGTGGAAGGTCGCAGCCGCATCCTTCCAAGTGGTGGCGAAGGCGGCCTCCCGGCACACTTGCTCGAAACGCAACTCGCCCGGCCAGCCCTCGATTTCCACCCACCGGAACGGCAGCACGACGCCCCAATCCTTCGGGGTGAGCACGGCGTTCGGCTGCTTGGTATTCCGAATGTCGGCCGCCGGCGCAACGACCAAGGGATTGCGCCCCTTCAATTGCACCTCGGTCCGGGCGTAGCGAACGCTACCGGGAGGCTTTTGATTGATGCGCCCGCCCGCGAAGGCTTCACCGAAATGCACGGTTATTTTTCCTTTCGCATTGACTGGTGGGATCAGTCGGAGATTGCCAAAGGCGACGCGGCCAAAATCAATAAGAAACACGTTTGGCGCCACGGAGGTAATTTGCACCGGAGGCTCTGGGACGAGATGCACCGGCGCGCTATGGGCAACCTGCCCGGTGGCCAGCATCAAGGCGATCAAGCCGCCAGGCAAAAACCTCATCCAACTCCAAGCGGAGGCAGACTCCTCCAGCCCCTCCGATATCGGCACTTTACGAAAGAAATGCCTGCCACCTTGCCCTCGCACAGATCGCCGGACACCATCAAGACAGCTGCCGATCCATGGAATCGGCAGCTTACAAACCATCACGATTTCACGGGGGGATCTGCGCATTCCTTTGCTTATTCGTATTTCTTCGTCTCGCGCAAGACCGGGTTCTCAATTCTTTTTCGTTCGCCAAATCGAACGGGATCACCTCCCCTTCCCTGCTGATCCTCGCCGCACCGGAACTCCATCAATTGCGTAAGTCGGAGAGGCCGAAACGTTGTCGGCTCTGGCATCCCGGACCCGCTCAGCAAGTTGTCGCCTTAACGGGTAAGCACGGCCAGTGATGGGTATTATGCGACTCTGGAAATGGCGAAGGCCGCCCGATTTTCACCAGGCGGCCTCCGTTTTTGGCTGTAAGCCGGATTCTGTCCGTATCCGCCCCTCGCGGAGCGGAAACTGGGCGGTCATTTCTCTGAGCGACTAATACCCGAGGTCTCGTCCTTCGCCGAAGCGTCGAACCGCCGGGCAGGCGACCCGTTCCTCTGTTCTGTCTTGCACCATCCGGGGTTTATCGTGCCCCCTTGATTGCTCTCGGGGCGGTGGGCTCTTACCCCGCCTTTTCACCCTTGCCGCCGATTTGACCACCCCTGAAGGGGTTTTATCCTCGCCTTCGCTCGGACCATCAAACCTGCGGCGGTTTGTTTTCTGCGACACTTTCCGTCGCGGCGGACTTTCGTCCTCCGCTCCCGCGCATTCTACGCGGCGGATTGCCTTGCGGTGTCCGGACTTTCCTCCCGCCCGTCCCGTTTTCGCAGGACGAACGAGCGACCGCCCGCCAGTGGAAAGAGTGTCACTCAGGCCGGTCCGGCGCAATTTAATATCAAAATCAATTTCCAGCCGCGTCACGAACCTGACTTCCGCCGTCTCATGAGAAGCGGCCCTGAACTTCAATCGAAGAAAAGCACGAACCATCCGCTTGTTTTTGGTTTATTTTGCACTGTTGCGATTGCAGAGTGGAGGTTTGTAAAACTTGCCGACAATATAGAGGATTATGATTTTTTTTGGGACCCCCACCTTCAGGAATCCGGCAACCACTGGCGTGCGGTTCGTCGTCCGGCTGGCCTGTGCGACCGTCCTGCTGCTGGCCGCCGACCTTCGCGCCGCGGAACCTGCGCTCTCTCCGGAAGCCGGATTCGCCGCTCCGCCGCCGGAGGCCCGGGTGCGCGCGTATTGGTGGTGGCTCAACGGGAACGTCACAAAGGAATCGATCACCCGCGATCTCGAGGAAATGGCGGCCAAGGGGTTTGGCGGCGCGGTGATCTTCGATGCCAATGGTTCGGCGCAGGATGGGAATACGCCCGTGCCGCACGGCCCGACGTTTTTCTCTCCCAAGTGGCGCGAACTCTATAAGCACACCCTCCGGGAGGCGGCCCGCCTCGGACTCGAGATAAGCCTGAACATTCAGAGCGGATGGAACCTGGGCGGTCCCATGGTCACGGCCGCGGATGCGCCGAAGAAGCTCGTGTGGTCGCTCGAGACTTTCAACGGTCCCGGCCCCTTCAACCGGAAGCTTCCCGAGCCGCCGCACGCGAAGGAGTTTTATCGGGATATCGCCGTGATTGCCTATCCGGTGAATCCCAAGCTGAACGCCGGCGATCCGCCGGTCGTGAAGAACTGGCGTGAAAAGGCGCTGGAAAAGCCGCTCAGTTTCTCCGCTCCCGACACTTCCTTCCTGGTCGAGGACGAGCCGGCGCAGCCCGGCGAGGGGACGACCCACGCGAAAGACGTGATCGATCTCACCTCGCGCATGCAAACCAACGGGACGCTGCGATGGGACGCGCCTCCCGGGCGGTGGGAAATTCTGCGCATCGGCTGCACGCTCAACGATCATTGCAAGGTCTCCACCTCCAGCGATGGCTGGCAGGGCTACGCGATCGATCCATTCGACGCAGGCGCCTTCCACCGA
>JAATET010000082.1 GCA_015655545.1 Chthoniobacterales bacterium
CGAACTCGCAGGCCGAAGCCAGAAACAAAGCCGCCGGCGGGAAGAAGAAATAATCGATCGCTGCTCGCGCGCGGCGTCGAAGCCATTCCGTCGGAATCCGCGCGTCTAGGATTGACTCCTTCGCGACCGCGGGCACGGAATGTGGCCCATGAAAAATCCGTTTACCCTCGGCCTTCTCCTCTGCGCGCTCGCCAGCCAGGCCCTTGCCGCCCCGCTCGCGGACATTCCCTTCAAGACCGTCAAAGGCACGGACGATGCCTTGAAAAACTACGCCGGCAAGTCCGTGCTCATCGTCAACGTCGCCTCGCGCTGCGGAAACACGCCGCAATACAAGGCGCTCGAACAGCTCTACCAAAAATACGCGCCGCGGGGCTTGGTCATCCTCGGCTTCCCGTGCAATGATTTTCACGGTCAGGAACCCGGCACCGCCGAGGAAATCCAAAAATTCTGCACGCTCAACTACGGCGTGACCTTCCCAATCCTGGCCAAGCTGCATGTCAAGGGGCCCGAGCAGGCTCCATTGTATGCGGCGCTTACCGGTCCGGGTGCGAAATTCCCCGGTGACGTGAAATGGAATTTCGGAAAATTCCTCATCGGCAGGGACGGCGCGGTCATCGCGCGCTTCGAGCCCGGCACGAAGCCCGACAGCCCCGAAGTCGTCGCCGCCATCGAGGCCTCGCTCCCGTAGCCTCCGTCGTTTCGGTCGGAAAGTTTAAGCCCGCGCAGGTTGCAGCCGGCGGAAATTGCCTCCCCAGAAAGAGCGTCCGGGCTCAGAATAGCCCTCACATGGCACTCATCGGCAGACGCAACCATCTCACCATCGTCCGGGACGCCCCGCCCGGGCTTTATCTCGACGGCGGCTCGCACGGCGAAATTCTTCTGCCGAAAAAATACATCACCGACTCCGCCATTCCCGGCAGCAAATTGGAAGTCTTCGTTTATCGCGATTCCGAGGACCGCCTCGTCGCGACCACTGAGACGCCGCATGCGATGGTCGGCGAGTTTGCCTGTCTGAAAGTCCTCAGCTGGGATCAAAGCCTCGGCGCCTTTCTCGATTGGGGGCTCGCGAAGGATTTGCTCCTGCCTCGCCGCGAGCAGGCCGGCCCGGTCCGTCCCGGCGACTGGATCGTGGTGCACGTTTCGCTCGATGAAAAATCCGACCGCATCATCGCCAGCGCACGTCTCAATCGCGCGCTCGGCCACCAGCCGCCGAATTATTCGCCCTATCAGCCGGTCAAGCTGCTGATCGCGGAAGAAACTCCGCTCGGTTACAACGCCATCGTCGAAAATACCCACCGCGGCCTCCTCTACCGCGAAAGCCTCGCGCGGCCGCTGAAAATCGGCGAGCGACTCGACGGCTACGTCCGCTCCATCCGGCCCGACGGCAAACTCGACCTCACGCTCGACCGCGTCGGCATCCAGCGGATCGTCTCTCTTTCGGAACAAATCCTGGAGGCTTTAAAAGCCAACGGCGGGCGGCTTCCGTATCACGACAAAACTTCTCCCGACGAAATCCGCGACGCTTTCGGCGTGAGCAAAAAAGCCTTCAAGCAGGCCACGGGAACACTCTACCGCCAGCGCCTCATCCTGCTCGAACCCACGGGCATTCAACTCGTGATCCCCAAGAAGAAATAGTTATTCTTCCTCCCGCCATGTCCGCACCATCGCTTCCCTCGCCGACGCATCCTTCCGAAATCAGTCTCTGGAAAGGCCATACCTCGCAGTGGGTCTATTTTTGGACCTACGCGGCCTGCGCGATCCTCGCCGCCGCCGCGCTGGCCGGCATGCCATTTACGCATGGATTTTCCGCCGTCGGTCTTGTGATTCCCCTCGTCTGGGGGCCCGTCCGCTGGTGGACGAATCGCACCACGACCTACGAGCTCACTTCCCAACGCCTGCGCATCACGCGCGGCATTTTGAATCGCCGCCTCGACGAGCTCGAACTCTACCGCGTGAAAGACTACGTGATGGTCCAGCCGCTTTTTCTGCGTCTGCTCGGCTTGGGCAACATCACCCTCATCAGCTCCGACGCCAGCACGCCGAGCGTCGCCCTTCGCGCGATCTCGGGCGTGGAGGCCGTGCGCGAAAAGCTTCGCAACGCCGTCCAGACCGAGCGCGATCGCAAGCGTGTTCGTGAACTCGACGTGGACGACACGTCGGCCCTCAGTTAAGCAAGCTTCCCCGGTCCTCGTGCGGAGGCGTGAGCACTTCCCACACGAACCAGTCCTCGACCTTCTTGCGCGCCCACGGCGTCTTGCGCAGAAACGCAAGGCTCGATTTCACGCTCGGGTCATGGAGAAAGCAGCGGATCGGAATTTTCGCTCCCATCTCCTCCCAGCCATACTTCGCGACCAGTCCGCACACGATCGCTTCCAGCGTGATGCCGTGTAAAGGGTCTGACATTCGTCACCGATAAACACGGATGCGCGCGAATGGGAAATGAAATCGGAATATCCGTGTCCATCCGCGTCCATCCATGGTCTTCTTGTCGATCCGGAACCATGAGAATCAACTCCGCCACCTTCCTCATCAGCGCGCCAGATCTGTCGCTGTGCCCGGAATCCGACTTGCCGGAGTTCGCCTTTATCGGCCGTTCGAATGTCGGCAAGTCTTCGATGATCAACATGCTCACGGGACGCAAGGATCTCGCGAAGGTTTCCGCCACTCCCGGTTTCACGAAGCTGATCAATTTTTTCACGATCAACAACGAATGGACCCTCGTGGATCTGCCCGGTTACGGTTACGCGAAAGTGGCGCAACGCCACCGCACCGAATTCAACAAGGCGGTCGCGGAATATCTCGAGCGGCGCACCAATCTCCGCTGCACGTTTGTGCTGATCGATTCGCGCCTTCCCCCGCAACGCATGGATCTCGAATTCCTTGGCTGGCTTTCCGGCTGCGGCATTTCCTTCGCGCTCATCTTCACGAAGGCCGACAAAATCTCCGCGAAAGCTTTGCGCGATAGCGTGGCCGCTTTCCTGGCTGGATTGACCGAAGTCAGTGGAGTCGTGCCGCAAACCTTCACCAGCTCTTCGAAGCTGCGGCAGGGACGCCCGGAAATTCTCGGCTTCATCGCGGAGTCCCTTGCCCGGAGCGCGGACTAGGCCATGTCTTTCTCCGCGCTGGGCCTGTCGGAGCCGCTCGTTCGGATTGCCGCCGAGCGCAACTACCTCGAACCGACACCGATCCAGGCCGCGGCCATCCCGGCCATTCTGCGCGGTGGCGACGTGCGGGCTTCGGCGCAGACCGGTTCCGGAAAAACCGCCGCCTTCGTCCTGCCCGCCTTGCAGTTGATTCACGAAGCTCGCGGGCGGCGCAATCGAGGATTTGCGTTGATCCTGGCTCCCACGCGCGAACTCACCGCGCAAATCGCACAATCCTGCCGCACCTATGGTCGTCACTTGCCGCAGCCCCTCAAAACCAATGTCGTTTTCGGCGGTGTCTCCATTAATCCACAAATGATGGCGCTGCGCGGCGGCGCGGATGTCATCGTCGCAACGCCAGGGCGATTGCTCGATCTCGTCGAGCGCAACGCGCTTTCGCTTTCCTCTGTCTCGATTCTCATTCTCGACGAAGCCGATCGCCTGCTCGCGCTTGGTTTCGCCGCCGAGCTCGCGCGCATCGTCGCCCTGCTTCCCGCACACCGGCAATGCCTGCTCTTTTCCGCAACGTTCCCGCAAGCGGTGCGGGCGCTCGCGCACAATCTTCTTCGCGATCCGACCTTGATCGAACTTCCCGCGACGGAAACCGAGATTCCGGCCATCCTCCAGCGGGTGATCGAGGTTGATCGCGCCGGACGCACTCCCTTGCTGCGGCGCCTCATCGTGGAAAATGCCTGGAGTCGCGTCCTGGTTTTTGTCGCCACGAAATACAGCACCGAACATCTCGCCGAAAAACTGCGCAAGACCGGCATCGGCGCCGCGGCCCTCCACGGCGAACTCAGCCAGGGCGCCCGCACCAAGGCTTTGGCCGATTTTAAAGCGGGCAAGGTGCGCGTCCTCGTCGCCACCGATGTCGCCGCGCGCGGCCTCGACATTGTCGCCCTTCCGGTCGTGGTGAACTACGATCTGCCGCGATCCGCCGTGGATTATGTCCATCGCATCGGTCGCACCGGACGAGCCGGCGGGAACGGCGTCGCACTGAGTTTCGTCAGCGCGGAAACGCATGCGCATTTTTTGCTGATCGAAAAGCGCCACCGCCTCGATCTCCGGCGCGAACAAATTCCCGGCTTCGAGCCTTCGGAAATTTTGGCGCCGGCCGTGCCAGCCAGCGGCGGAATCAAAGGCCGGCGTAAAAGCAAAAAGGACAAGCTCCGCGAGGCTGCCGCGCGCGTGGAAAGAAAAGAGCGCGACTGATTTACCAATCGCGGGACGTGTCGATGCGCAGCGGCGCCTTCCGGCTGGCAAAACCGCCCTGGCGGATAACTCGCACTTCGGGCCGGTAAACGATGCGGACCAGCAGATCTCCGCGCCCGCCCCTGCTTTTCGGAAGACCTTCCCCGGCGATCCGCACGATGGCGTTGCGCGCCACGCCGGCTGGAATTTGCACGCGCACCAGCCGGCCTCCCGCTCCCGGAGTCATTTCTGTTCCCCCCTGCGCCGCCCGCCGGGCGCTGATGCGTAAATCCGTGCGTAGATCGGAACCGCGAACCTTGAATCGATGGCCGGGCAATGCCTTCACCCGCACGACAACGAACCCGCCTTCGAATGGCTCGTCACGCGGCAGGCGAAAGCGCGCTCCCGGCGCGGTGTCCGGCGGCACGAGCAGTTCGTAGGTCTCGAGACCATGCGGGCTGGCCGGATCGTTGATTCTGACTTCCAGCGACACGCCGCGCAGAAAATCTTCCACCTGCAGCGAGACATCGTGCGAAATATTGCGCTCGACTCGAGTCGCGCCCGCGGAGCGTTGCGATTTCTCACCCCCAGCCAGCTCTCGATCGTAAGCCGAGCGGCGATCCGGATCGCTCAGGATTTCGTTCGCCGCATTGAGCGCCTGCAAACGGGCCTGGGCGTCGGGAGAGTCCGGATGCAGATCGGGATGATGCTTCTTCGCGAGCAGCCGATAGGCGGTGCGGATTTGCTCGGCCGTGCATTTTCGGTCGAGACCGAGCGTCGCGTAATGGTCCGTTTCAGATTCCTGCAAGACCCGGGTTTAGCCGAGTGCGGGGCTCATCGCCAGCTCGATGGCACTTGCCCGGCGTCACCTCGCGGACGACGATAGAGCTATGTCCAGCGACCAGATGACCTTGATCCAAGGCGGAGAATTTATCGTTTGCGAAGAACTTGCCTATACGCCCGCGACCCCCGGCACGCGGGTGCGCCTGGTCAGGACGCCTCGCGGAGCCACGCTGGAGGAGCCGGTGGACGATCCGGCCTGCATCATGGCGACCGCGGCTCTGCCGATCAATACGATGAAAGCCGCATCCGTGCGCATCGGGGACGAGATCATTCCCCTGCCCTTCATTCGCAGCCAGGAACGAAAGGTCGTCTCGAAAAAAATCCGCATCGACGGGCCGCTCGCCGCGCGCATCGCGAAGTCGCTCGGGATTGCCTGAACTCAGGAAACCAGTGGACGCAAACTCGACCGCGCCAACGCCGCGCGGAAGAGTTCGAGATTTGCCGGAGCGTCACCCTCATCTTCGAGAAGATACCGCAGAGCGGCAAGAAGCGCGATTGGCTGTTCTTCGATCGCGACCTCTGCTTCCCCGGGAAATTCCGCATCCAGGATCGACGTTCCGAAATCCGAAGTCTCCGTGAGTTCCTCGGCCCAGCGGAGAATCGTTTCCGTGGCCTCGCCGGGATAACGCTGCGCCACGAGGTCGAGAAACTCCGCCCGGGTTGGCACGTTGAGCAGCAGCGCGAGGAAGAAGCGATGCTCGGCCTCGGTGACGGACGCCCGGAATGCGGCGATGCCATCGCGGCGGACGATTTCCTCCAGCGTCGGGGCGACGCCCGCAGCAAGAGCGCCATGTTTGCGCTGAAAAGCGGCGAGCGTTTCCTCCCACGCGCCGAGGTTTTTGAGCGGCCCGATGCCGTTCTGTAAAATGAAGAATCCGCGTTCGAAATCCAGTTCCTCGATCATTTCGAGCACGAGATCCGCATAAGCGGGATCATCGACCCGTTCCAGCATGTCGAGCAGTTGTTTGCGACGAGTCGTGAGCGCGTCGTGGTGATTCGGGTCCACCGCGATATGCGGCGGAAGGTAGGTGTATTGCGGCCCCGTCCCCGGATCGTGATGCGTGCGGATCACCACGCTGATCGACGGCATGTCCAAATGAAAAAGCGCATGGATGTAGTCGCGTCCGGAAATGATCGGCACGGTGGAACCGGTCTCGAGAAGTCGAATATCCTTCATCTTCAACTCGCCAACGCGGAAATGCGCCGAGATCGATTGCGGATTCCGAAACTCGAAATGCGAATGAATGCTCGATCCGGCGAGCACGTGAAACGCCCCGGAAAACTCGTGCTGATGAATGTCGGTCGTTCCCTCCAGCCACACGAGAATCTGGATGTAAAAACGCGGGTCGTCGTAAGCGATCAACTCCGGCTGGCCAAAGCCCGACGAGGTCTGAAAAGGCTGCTCGTCATCGAGCAGAAACTCCCGCACGAGCTCGGCGAGATCCACATGCTCGGAAGGCGGCCGCTCCTCGAGCACGGCTTGCGCGATGCCGGGAAATGCCCCGATGGAAAAATTCTCCGCTTTCCATCGGGCCGCAACCGTTCGTCCGAGCTCGGCAAAAAAAGCGTCCATGCGTCGAATTTCGAGCAACGGTTCCGAGGCGACAAGAACCATTCTCGGCCCGGGCTAGCGGCGGTTCGCCGGAAAATACCAGCGCTGCAGCGTCCGCGTCACGGGTGGAAGCACCAGCCAGGTGAGTGCGGCCACGACGAGGGCGCTGACCAGCAGCGCTTGCAAAGATCGGGGCCAAGAGCCGATCACGGGACCGAGCAGCGCGTAGCCGGCCTGCGAAAGAAGGTAAACGCCGACCCACACCGTGAGCGCCATTTTCCACTTCGGCGGATTGCCCGCCCGCCCGGAAAGCGCCAGCCACCCGTCGATGCCGCTCAACTCTCGCACCACGGGCGCTCCGATCGATTGGTCGAGGAGCTTGCTCATCCATTCCTGGTAGATCGGCGACGTCGTGAAAACGCGCCGCGCGGCGAGAGATTCGAACCTCGCCAGAATCGTGTATTCTCCACTCCGGTCGCTTTCGGCCGGTCGCAGCATTTGCATGCCCAGATGCCCGGGAAAGGTCCATGCGATGGTGATGAACTCCTTCATCGCCCGCTCGAACGCCGCTTCGCAGCCCGGCTTGATCACGCGGGTCACGACGACGGTCAATGATTGATCTGAATCGCTCACCGGAAGGAAAATGAGACCAGGCATGAGCCGCCGCAAGCCTGCGAAAATCCGGAATCCGGTCGATGCCGCGAAGCTGATCTCCGTGTTGTCGCTGCTGCCGGACCTCATCGTCCTGAGCGGGATTCCTGCTGGTCGCCGCGGTTCTTTATCGAAGAAATACCGGACGCAAACCCGGCGAAAAGACGCCGCTACTTCGCGAACAGGATGCAGACCGGTCGGGCGACGATTGCTGAGTTCCCGGTGAGCTCGAGGCGGCCGGTGGCGTGATCGATGCGGAATACGCGCAGCCGATTGTCATTCTGTCCCGCGACGAGGAGCCAGCCCCCGGTGGGGTCGATCGCAAAACCGCGGGGTATTTTTACGCCCGATGAAATGTTTTCGACGAGCCGGAGCGTGCCGTCGGGAGCCACCGCGAAGACCGCGAGCGTGTCGTCCTTTCGGCTGGAGACGTAGAGCCATTTTCCGGAAGGATGGAGTTCGATTTCGGAAAGGCTGCTGCCCTCGAGGGGCGGCGTGAAGTGCGCGGGCGTCGTTTGCAGCGCTTGCAGCGCGCCGGTTTCCGTATCACGGCGAAACACGGTGACGTCGAGGCCCATTTCGTTGGCGGCGCAGGCGAATTTTCCGTCATTCGAGAAAGCAAAATGCCGCGGGCCCGACCCGGCCGGAGTGCTGGAAAATGCAGGCTCGGCGGGAATGAGCGCACCGGTTTTCGCGTCGAAGCGAAAGATCCAGATTTTGTCGGTGCCGAGATCGCAGACGTAGACGAAGCGATTATCGGGACTGGCGGCGATGGCGTGCGCGTGCGGCGAGGTCTGGCGGGCTGGATCCGGGCCTGAGCCACGGAATTGAGCGAAGGCCGTGCGTTTGCCGAGCGAGCCATCGGGTTTGATGGCGAAGGCGGCGATGCTGCCGCCGGTGTAGTTCGCGACGAAAAGAAATTTGCCGGCGCGGTCCACGGATACGTGGCAGGGATCGGCTCCGCCAGAGGGTTGGCGGTTCAAGACAGCGAGCTTTCCACCTGCCTCGACGCGAAAAGCGGCGGCGGCGGCAGTGGCTCCTTCGAGCGCGGCGTAGAGAAATTTTCCATCCGGTGACAGCGCCAGAAAACTGGGATCCGGCGCATTGGCCGCGAGATGCAAATGGCCGATGCGACCCGTTTCGGAATCAAACTCCCCGTGATAAATGCCTTGGCTGTCGGAGTCGTGGGTGTAAGTGCCGATGTAGAAGCTTGCGGCAAGGGCGGAAGAACCGATCATGAGGCTGATGAATGCCAGGTGCGCGAGGCGGCTTCGGAGGTGGATCGAATCACGGCAGCGGCGGGAAGGAAACATTCAAGGGAAAATCGGCTGTTCGCGGAAGATGGTGACTTTGACCGGCGACGAACTCACGCCGGTCGCCGTGGCCGGCCAGATCGAGACGACATTGCGGCCGGGAGCGAGTCCATTCACCGTGATGCGCCATGAGATGGCGCCGCCTTTGGCTCGGCGCACTTTGCCGTTGCCGAGGCGCCAGAGGACGCGGTCGGTGTTGCGGGAATTGACGCCGCGCAAATTGATCGACGTGCCGGAGGTCACGAGCGGCGAGTGAATGTTGGTGACGGAAAGAACCGCTCCCTTCCGCCGGTAGGGCTGAAATCCCTGGATGCCTTTCAAGATGAAGAGGCCTTTCTTCTTTGTCGAAGAGGCGCCGACGAGATCCTGCCAGGCGCGCCCGTCCTTCGAAATCCATGACAAATTGTCGAAATTTTGAATATCCGTTACGGCGAGCGATTTGTTGTCGATCGCCACGGGAAAGTCCGTGCCCTTTCCGAAATCGACCAGGACGTAGATCGCTTGTACGGTCGTGAGGCGGACCGATGTCGGGAGCGCGATTTCGGCATATCCACGGTTGGGCAGCAGGACATCTTTCACGACGGAAAGCGGTGCGCCGAGCGGGCCTTGATGGCCCCAGTCGCCATAGATTCCGATGTCGACGACGCAGTTGTCGGCTACCGTCCAGAGACCGACACGCAGAAGATTCGTGTCGGTTTGCGGAACGAGCTTTGTCGCCGCAAGCGTGCGATAGCCCGCCGTGAAGCCTGCGTTGAATGCGCCGGTGTAGGAGAAGAATTGGTTTTGAAGAACGGTGTCCGAAATGCCGCCGCGTCGCTCGGGAACCATGGCGAGCGAATATTTCACGGCGGCGGTGTCGCAATAGCCGAGCCAGAAGCAACCGTCGGGCTTCGGCACGGCGTGGGGCGATTTGAAATCGGAAGTTCCCCAGCTGTTCTGGATGAGCCACGCGCCGACGCCGAGGAATTTATCGTGCGCGTCGAAGACGGGCACGTCGTCGTTCCATCCGATGATCGTGACGTCGTGGTCGATATCGAGCGAATTGCCCGTGTAGGCGTAGGTGTCGTAAGTCTTGCTCATCGTATTGCTGGCGCCGAGCAGGCCGTTTGCGTTCATGTTCGTATCGAGCGCGCCGTAGCGTAAAATGGCGCTCTTGATAAGATCGCGAAAGGCTTTCGTCGGCGCTTTCCCAGCCGCGGCACCGCTATCGGTCTCGACGAATTCGAGCGCCTGCGCGAGACGGAACGGGAGCAGCGGTTGCGTCGCGGGAGGCACGAAGGGCGCCAGGTTGAGATTTTGGTTCGAAGCAGCGAGCGGATAGGCGTTCAACGGATCGGCCGCTCGGGCGATCGGGCCTCCGCCCACGACGAACTCCCTCCCCTGCAATTTCCAGCGACCGAAACCGCGATTAAAATAGCCGACGGCCTCGTAGGGAAATCCGCCCCAGCCGTTGTAGGGCGGAGTGAGATCGACGAACGCGCCGTCGTGGATCGCCATGTCCCATTCCGAAGTGAGGTTGCTTGCGCGCGCCACCGGGAGCAATCCCCGCCGCACAAGGCTCGTCTCGAAAACCGTGCTGCTCGAAAAAGTCCAGCATGTGCCGAGCACGCCCTGATCCTTGATCGGAATCATGTAACCGGCGTTGGCGATACTGTAGCTCGCCGGCAGCGGCTTCGAATGGGCGATGGCGGAAAACAGCGCAACGAAACCGAGAAGTCGAAAAATCATGGAGGAGGATGCTCCCAGTAATGTAGCTCGGCCTGGGAATCCGCCCAATCAGAAACTCGCGCGGCGGACTACAGCTCGCCGGCGATCTTCGGTGTCCTGCCGTCGAGCAGGCAGTTTACGTTCATGTCGCCCATGACGTTGATCGCGGTGCGGCAGCGATCGAGAAACCAATCCACGGGCAGCAGCAGCGCGATGTAAACGGGATCCAGCCCGACCGCGTGGAAAACAAGCGTCATGGTCACGAGTCCGGCCTCGGGAATGCCCGCGGCGCCGACCGACGCCACGACCGACGTCAGCACGACCATGAGCTGTTGCGTGATGGAGAGCTCGAGGCCGGTCATTTGAGCGATGAAAAGCGCGGCCATCGCCTCGTAGAGCGCGGTTCCGTCGTTGTTGAAGTTCGAGCCGAGCAGCGCGCCGAGGCTCGCGGATTTTTCCCGCAGGCCGACGCGGTTTTTGAGGCATTCGAAAGTCACCGGCATCGTCGCGGTGGAGCTGCCGGTCGAGAAGGCCATCACGAGCGCATCGCGACCGCCGCGAAGTAATCGCATCGGGCGCACCCACGAGCAAAGCCGGATGCGCGCGAGGTAATAAACCGCCTGCAAAAGCAGGGCGAGCAGGACCGCGAGGACGAAGATCCCGAGCGCCTGAAATGCGCCGAAGCCTTTCGTGCCGATGATGCTCGCGACCAGTCCGAAGACCGCCAGCGGGACGACGGCGATGATCCAGTGGAGAATGACGATCAAGGTATCCAGACCGAGGTCGACCCACGCGGAGACGTCGGCTTTTTTCGAACTGCGACGCAGCGCGATGCCAAATGCGATGGCGATGAAAATGACGCCGATCACCTTGCCCTCGTCGCCGAGCGGGCCGAGAAGGCTTTTCGGCACATTGTCGAGGAGCTGCTGAAAAATGTCGGCCTTCGGGAGCCCGGGATCGCTGGCCGGGGTGGGAAGATGCTCCCAATGGCCGGGTCGGGCGACATTCGCGACCAGCAGGCCGATGCAGATCGCGACGAGCGTGTTCAGGAGCAGGAGTTTGACGAGCCGGGGCGCGGTGCCGGGCTCGAACGCCGCCTTGATGAGCGCCTGCATGATGGCCAGCAGGATGAGCGCGGGCGCGAGTGCGCCGAGGAGCCGCAGGACGAGTTTGCTGAAGATGCCGAGCTCGCCGAGCAACTCGACCACGGGCTTGTTCGGCTGCTCGACCGTGCCTTTGAACAAACCGAGAACGACGCCGACCAGGACGCCAAGCAGCATCGCGCCGAGGATGCGCTGGTAGAGCGGAGTGCGATTCCACCAGCCGAAGAAGCCGCCTTGGTTCGGTGCGGTGTCCATGCGTCGGCGCGGAGCGTGCCAGACGCGCGCCGCTTTGTCGAAGACTCAAACCCGACGACTCGACGGCTTCGAGTGGCCGCTGCTGATGAGCCGGCATGGCGACAAAAAGAGAAATCGTGACCCGCATTCCCTGTGCGAGATGCGATCCCCTGTAGTCACTCAACAACCCTACCTATCCCAATGCTCTGGACTATTCTTCTCATTCTGCTCGTCATGTGGGCGCTCGGCTTCGGCTTTCACGTCGCGGGCGGCCTCATTCACCTGATCCTCGTCGTCGCACTGATCGTGCTCGTCGTGCAGCTGGTGACCGGGCGGCGCGTGTAAAAAACCGCTTAAACCAAAGCCGCGGTCGCGAACCACGCGATCATCAAAAGCCCGATGGCGAGCTTCCCGACGAGGCCTGCGGTCGTGCCAAGAAATGTTCCCCATGTCGATTTTCCGGCTGGGAGGAGCCCCTTGCCGCCGAGCAGCTCGCCGATGAGAGCGCCGACAAGCGGGCCGACGAATATTCCAATCACGCCGAAAAACAGCCCGACGACGGCTCCGATGATGCCGCCGATCGCTCCCCAGCGCGTCGCGCCGAAATATTTCGCCCCCGCCGCTCCGCTCACCAGATCGAGGAGTTGGGCAAGAACCGCCAAAGCTGTAAGGACGAGCAATGTCGGCCAGCCAACGGCGTGAACGGTGAAATGATTCAACACGGCGCCGGATAAAATAAGGATCGTTCCGGGAACGAGCGGCACGATCGTCCCAACCAGCCCGACCAGCATCAGCCCGATCGTCAGCGTCCACCAGAGCCAGTTCAGTTCCATCGTCTTTGAGTATCCTTCGCCGCCGGCCGTTACGCCAGACTCCCGTCGGCCACAACAAAACGTGCGCTTCCGCGGATTTGACGGAGTCGTTCGGATTTGCAAACTGACGGCATGGCACAATCCGTGACCCCTGCCCCGGCGGATGAGTTTTCCCGCCTCCCGAGTCACACCGAGCTGCTTTCGCCGCAATGGTGGCACGAGCAGCTGAGGTATTTTGTGGAGTGGCTGATGACCTCGGGGCTGCATATCGTCATCATCGTGGTCCTGCTTGTCGTGGGGCTCAAAGTGATCCGCGCCTTTGTTCGCCGCACCGTTCTTCTCACCGTGCGGCCGCGGGGCAAGGACGCGCTCTTCGACCTCATGGTCAGCAAGCGGCAGACGACGCTCATCAGCCTCTTCGATGCGGTCGCCACCATCGCGCTCGTCGCCACCGCGTCGCTGATGATTTTGCAGGAAATCGGTCTTGCGGTTGCGCCGCTGCTGGCCAGTGCGGGGATCGCCGGCGTAGCGGTCGCTTTTGGCGCGCAGAGCCTGGTGAAGGATCTGCTCAGCGGGACGTTCATCGTGCTGGAGCAGCAGTTTTCCGTGGGCGATGTCGTTCGCGCGGGGACGCTTTCCGGCGCGGTCGAGGAAATCAATCTCCGCACGATCGTGTTGCGCGATACCGATGGCAGCGTGCACATCATACCCAATGGCCAGATCGACAAGATCACCGTGCTCACCCGCGACTGGTCGCGGCTCGTGCTCGATATCGACATCGCTTACGACGCGAACATCGACACTGCGGCGGCGATCTTGAAAAGGGAGTTGGAAGCCTACGCGGCGGCGAATCCGGAGTCCGTGCTCGAGCCGCCCGAGGTGCTCGGCGTGCAGACTCTCGCGGAGAGTTCCGTGCAGATTCGCGCGTGGATGAAAATGCTGCCCGGCAAGCAATGGGCCGCCGGACGTGAATTGCGCGCCGCGATCAAAAACGCCTTCGACGCCGCCGGCATCGAGATCCCCTTCCCGCAGCGCACTTTGTGGGTGCGGCGGGAAGACTCCAAGCCCACGGCCAGCGAAAAAGGCGCGGACTAGCTCGCCCGCGCCGGCTCGTCGATTTCCGCCTGCTCGAGCTTGGGAACAAGCAGCTGCACGATGGCCAGGGCCGCGAGGTAGGCGAGACTGCCAAGGAGGAACACGGGAAGATAATTTCCGGTGTATTTCAGCACCTTGCCGGTGACAAAAAAGAGGATCAAGCCTCCGACCGCGCCGGCCATGCCGCCGAGGCCGGTGACAGATCCGACGACCCGTTTCGGAAACATGTCGCCCGCGAGGCTGAAGACATTTGCCGACCATGCCTGATGGGCCGCGGCGGCAATGGTGATGAGCACGGCGGCCATCCATTTGCTGTCGGTGATCGCGGAGAAAAATACCGGCACGACAAAACAAGCGCAGATGAAGAGCGTCGTCTTGCGGGCGCGGTTCGTCGTCCAGCCGCGTTTCATAAATTTCCCGGCCAGCCATCCGCCGGCGATGCTGCCGACCGAGGCGACGACATAAATCAGCATGATCATGTATTTGCGACCCTCGGGATCGAGATCGAACTTCTTGTTGAAGAAGTCGGGCGAGCCAAAAAGATAGAACCACCAGAAACAATCCGTCATGAACTTCGCGATCGCGAAGGCCCACGTCTGCTTGTAGCGGAAAAGGCGGCTCCACGGGACTTTCACCGTGGATTCGACCGGCTCGTTCTGGATGTAGGCCAGCTCCGCCTTGCCGACGCGGGGATGATCCTCGGGCTTTTTATAAATAGCCAGCCACGCGATGATCCAGCACAGGTCGATGAGCGCCGTGATGACGAAAGCGCCGCGCCATCCGACGACGACACCGCCAATCGTGAGGGCGGAAAAGGAAGCGACGACGATCGGCAGGCCCCACGGGACGAGGATGCCGCCGACATTGGAACCCGAGTTGAAAATACCGGTTGCGAGGGCGCGTTCGCTTTTCGGAAACCATTCCGCCGTAGCCTTGATGGCGGCGGGAAAATTTCCGCCCTCGCCGAGGCCGAGCAGCACGCGGCAGATTAGAAAGCCGGTCACCGCGCTTCCGAAAAGCCCGCCGATTTCCGGTGCGAAAGCATGCGACATCGAGGCAAGCCCCCAGAGCGCGCAGGCCAGCACGAAGCCCCAGCGCAAGCCGAGAACGTCCATGAGCCGCCCCATGAAAAGAAGGCTCACCGCGTAGGCGGCGCTGAAGGCGACTTGCATGTTCCAGTAATTTTCGTCGGTCCACTGAAAGGTTTTCTTCAACTCGGGAGCGAGATTTCCGAAGACGCCGCGGTCGATGTAGTTTGCGGTCGTGACCCAGAAAAGCAGCCCGCAGATGACCCATCGGTAGGCTCCGACTTTCACGTCGGACGTGGAAATTTTGGCGTTCATGAAAATCTAAAAAACTCTTTCGCGTTCCGATAGCTGACGCCTTCGACCAATTTCGAAAGCATCTTCCAGTCGTTCGGCAATTCGCCGCGCTCGACATCCCGGCCGAGCATCTCGCAAAGGATGCGGCGAAAATACTCGTGGCGCGGATACGAGAGGAACGAACGTGAGTCCGTGAGCATGCCGACGAAGCGGCTGAGCAGGCCGAGATTCGACAGGGCGTTGATTTGCCACTCGATGCCTTCTTTTTGATCCAGAAACCACCAGCCCGAGCCGAGCTGGATTTTTCCGGCGGTCTTGCCATCCTGAAAGTTTCCGATCATCGCGCCGAAGACGTAATTGTCCGCGGGGTTGAGGTTGTAGAGAACGGTGCGCGGCAGCGCCCCGTCGCGGTCGAGACGATCGAGGAACCAGCCGAGCCGCTCGGCCTGCGGCCAGTCGCCGATGGAGTCGTAGCCGGTATCGCGGCCGATGGCGTTGAACTGGCGGGTGTTGTTGTTGCGCTGCGCGCCGATGTGCAGCTGAAGCGTCCAGCCTTTTTCGGTATTCCAGCGGCCGACCTCGAGCAGCACGCGGGTGGCGAATTTTTCGGCCTCGAGAGCGGTGATTTCGCCGCCGGACCGGGCCTTCGCAAAGATGGCTGCGAGCTCCGCGTCCGTGGCCTCGGCGGCGGGGCAGTAGCTGAGGCCGTGGTCGGATAATCTCCCGCCCAATTCGTGAAAAAAATCGTGGCGCGCGCGGAGGGCTTCGAGGAAGTCTTCGAACGCGTCGATGCGGACTCCGCTCCGGGCGGAAAGAGCGTCAACCCACGCATTCCATGCCGGCCGGTCGCCGATGAGGAGTCCCTTGTCGGGGCGAAAGGTTGGCAGCACGAGCGTCTTCAGCCCGCGGCAGGTGGCATGTGCATCGAGCGAGTCGGTCGGATCGTCGGTCGAGCAAACGACCTCGACATTCATTCGCTCGAATATCGCGTGCGCGGAAAAATCTGGCCGCGCAAGACGGACGTTCGCGCGTTGCCAGATCGACTCGGCGCTTTCCTCGTCCAGCAATTCGTAAATGTCGAAATAGCGGGCGAGTTCCAGATGCGTCCAATGGTAAAGCGGATTTCGCAGCGTCATCGGCACGGTCGCCGCCCAGGCGAGAAATTTCTCATGCGGGCTCGCCTGGCCGGTGATGAGCCGTTCATCGATCCCGTTCGCCCGCATCGCCCGCCATTTGTAATGGTCGCCTTCCAGCCAGATCGCGAAGAGATCGTCGAAGTTGCGATTCGAGGCCGCGTCGCCGGGAGGAAGATGCGTGTGATAATCGATGATCGGCAGATGCTCCGCGACCTCGTGAAAAAGGCGGCGGCCGATCGAGGTGTGGAGGAGAAAGTCCGGATGAATGAACGAGTCAGGCATGAAGAAAGCTGTGCGATGGCCGGGGAGGCAGGAAGCCGACCTTCCATGGTTTCCTCCGGCCTAGGCAAGCGAATTAAAGGCGATCGGCGCCTTATTCATGAGCGAAGTGATGGCGGTCATATTTACACGGCGGCATCGCTTCTTGAGTTGCGTGGCGGGGCGTTTGCCATTTTGCTTTCCAGATGGATTTGTTCTCCCTCGAAGGAAAGACGGCAGTGGTCATCGGCGCAACCGGCGTGCTGGGCGGCACGATGGCGGCGGCGCTCGCGGAGGCCGGCGCGGAAGTCGCGGTTTGCGGACGCTCCCGGGAGCGCGGCGAGGCCTGCGTCGCACGGATTCGCGAGGCTGGCGGCGGCGCATTCTTTGTCGAGGTTGATGCCGTTTCACCCGAAAGCCTCTCGACGGCGCGGAGCGAGATCGAGCTACAGTCCGGACCGGTCGATGTGCTGGTCAACGCGGCGGGCGGCAACGATCCCAAAGCCACCGTCGCGGGCGAGAAGACTTTCGAGTCGATCGCGACGGAAGACTGGCGCGCGATTTTCGATTTGAACCTCGTGGGCGGCGCGTTGTTGCCCTGCCAGGAATTTGGCCCCGGCATGGCACGCAACGGCGGGGGCAGCATCATCAATATCGCCAGCGTCTCCGCGCACATTCCGCTTTCGCGGGTGGTCACCTATTCCGCCGCAAAAGCCGCCGTGCTCAGCCTCACGAAATTTCTCGCGCGCGAATGGGCGCCCGCGGGCGTGCGCGTGAATTCGCTCACCCCGGGATTTTTTCCGGCGGAGCAGAATCGACGCCTGCTTTTCAATGAGGACGGCTCTCCGACCGAGCGCTCCCGTGCCATCCTCGGCCACACGCCGATGGGGCGCTTCGGCGAATCGCACGAATTGAAAGGCGCGTTGCTATTCCTCGCGTCGTCAAAGGCGAGCAGCTTCGTCACCGGCGCGGATATCTGCGTGGACGGCGGATTTCTTGCCCAAACGATCTAGAATGATGAATGCCCATGCCGCGGTCGCTCAGGAAGGCGAATCTTTGCAGCCGGAACAAATCGACGCCGTGCTCGACGGTTTCGTTTCCGGGCAGGATTTCGCGGGAAAAAAGCTGCTGGTTATCGTGCCGGACAACACGCGCACCGCGCCGATCGGCACGCTCTTCAAGGGCCTGCACCGTCGATTGAACGGCTCCGCGCGGCAGCTCGACGTGCTGATCGCTCTCGGCACGCATCCGCCGATGAGCGAGGCCGCCATCTGCCAGCGACTGGAAGTCTCCAGCACAGAGCTGCATGGCGCTTATCGCGATACGCGCGTCTTCAACCACACGTGGGATCGGCTCGAGACGCTGGAAGAAATCGGCGTCATTCCCGCCTCCGAGATCGACGCGCTCTCCGGGGGCCTCTTCGCCATGGACGTGCCGGTGCACATCAATCGCCTCGTCAACGACTACGATTATCTCGTCGTCATCGGTCCGGTATTTCCTCACGAGGTCGTCGGATTTTCCGGTGGAAATAAATATTTTTTTCCGGGCATCGGCGGCGCGGAGATCCTGAATTTTTTCCACTGGCTCGGAGCGGTCGTCACGAATCCGATGATCATAGGAAATAAATGGACGCCCGTGCGCAAGGTCGTCGATTGCGCCGCGGGCTTCATCAAGCAACAGCGCCTCTGCCTCGCCGCCGTCGTGGACGGAAACCGCTTTGTCGGGCTTTTCGCCGGCACGCCCGAGGCCGCCTGGGACGCCGCAAGCGACCTCTCCGCGCAGATTCACATCACCTATCGGCCGCATGCTTTTCACACCGTGCTTTCCTGCGCGCCGCCGATGTATGACGAGCTCTGGGTCGCTGGAAAATGCATGTATAAACTCGAGCCCGTCGTCGCCGACGGTGGCGAGCTCATCATCTACGCCCCTCACCTCAAGGAAGTTTCCGAAGTCCACGGGCGGCTCATTCGCGAGATCGGCTACCATTGCCGCGACTATTTTCTCCAACAGTGGGAGCGTTTCAAAGATTACCCGTGGGGCGTGCTTGCGCACTCCACGCACGTGCATGGCATCGGCACCTACGAGAACGGCGTCGAGAAGCGGCGCGTGATGGTGACGCTCGCGTCGCAGGTTCCCGAGGCTGTCTGCCGGGAAATCAATCTCGGCTACCGCGACCCGGCGACGATAAATCCCGCCGATTACGCCGATCGCGAGGACGAAGGAATCCTGCTCGTGCCCAAAGCCGGCGAGCGGCTTTTCCATCTGCAGACGCGCCCGAAATGGGCCGGCGGAAGCTAGAAGCCCTCCGCAACGGATGCGCAAGATCATCCATCTCGACATGGACTGCTTTTACGCAGCCGTGGAAATGCGCGAGCGCCCGTAGCTGGCCGGACGTCCCGTCGCGGTCGGCGGCGGCAGCCGCCGCGGCGTGGTCACCACCTGCAACTACGAGGCGCGCAAGTTCGGCGTCCATTCCGCGATGCCGGGATTCATGGCGCGCGAACGCTGCCCGCAGCTCGTGTTCCTGCCGGTGCGGTTCGATCTCTACCGCGCGGAGTCGCAAAAAATCCGCGCCATCCTCCAATCCTACACGCCATTGATCGAGCCTCTCTCGCTCGATGAAGCTTACATCGACGTGAGCGCGTCCGAACGTTTCGCCTGGGGCATCGCGAAGGAAATCCGCGCGAGTATCCGTGCCGAGACCGGCCTCACGGCATCGGCAGGCGTCGCGCCGAACAAAATGCTCGCCAAGATTGCGAGCGACTGGCGCAAGCCGGACGGACAGTTCGCTGTCCTTCCGGACCAAGTCGTCGCCTTCATGCACGATCTTTCGGTACGAAAGATTTGGGGCGTGGGTCCGAAAAGCGCGGAGGGATTTGCCGCTCAAGGCATCCACACCTGCGGCGATTTGCAGCGTTTCACCGTCGGCGAATTGATTCGGCGCCACGGACGCTGGGGCGAGGAACTGCATCGCCTCTGCCGGGGCATCGACGAGCGCGCGGTGGAGCCGAATCGCGTGCGTAAATCGCTCAGCAACGAATCCACCTTCCCGGATAATCTCACGGACCTTCCCGCGTGCCGTCGCGCGCTCGAACCGCTCATCGAGGAAATGCTTGCCGAAGTGGCAGCGAAAGCGAGCAATCGGATCATCCGAAAGGCGTTCGTAAAAATCAAATATGCCGACTTCACTCGCACGACCCGGGAATATCTTTGCGCGCATCCCGACCCTGACATCTTTCAGCAACTCCTTGCCGAAGCGCATGCCCGCCGCGATCTGCCAGTGCGGCTGCTCGGCACGGGCGTTCGTTTCGTGGACGAGCATCTCGCACCGGAGACACAGCCGGATCTATTTTTTGGGTAAGGGGCGCGAAGCTTCGCCTCTGCCTCGAGAAAGCGCCAATGATCGAGTGGGTCGCCTCTCCGGATATCGATGTGACCCCGTTCATTCGGAAAGTCGTAAAAACCTTCCCTCCCATTCAGCTCGTCGCGAGCAGACGATGGTCATGGCCCTCCGACTGATCCGGGTGGAAGACAGCCTCTTCCCGGCCATTTACAATCCACTCTCTGGCAAGATGACTTCTATGCAGACTGGCGAAAACTCGACACGTTGACTTTGTGCTATTTGATTCTCTTGAAGTCGTTCATCTGAACGGCATGTTCCTGTTTACTTTTCACGGACCTCAAGGTTCGAAGGAATTGGGAGCCGGTAGCGACCTGAAAGCTTTTACGGAAGGTCGATTGGCCATGGGCATGATGTCACCGGCGCGGACATGATATTTCGTGGAATTATAAAAAAGCCGCGCTCATTTTTTTGGAGGCACGGCAGATTGAGTCTTTACTGGTTAAGCGGCTTCGAGCTTCGTCCGGAGTCGGCGGATATGCCGATAAGGAACGAGGTCGATCAGGCCTTCGTCATCGGCGATTCCGATCAGCTTGCCGCCCAGCAGCGCGTGATCCGCTGTCGCGATCGGATAGGCGACCTCGTCGGCAATCTCCAGAACGAAGGGAACGAATGGTGTCGCGTGGAGCAGTTTTTCGATTTGTTCTTTCATATTTTTCTTTTTCTGAATCCCGGGTTCCTCCCAGTCGGCATGCCCGTTCGAGCATGCTGAAAATATATCCAAACCTAGCTAGGTTTGGCAAGATTTATTTTTCGGCATTCCACTTCGCCGCGGGCGATCATGTGCAGAAGTCGCCGCCAGCTCGGCTTCCCCGAATAAATCGCACCTGCCTTCTGCGCCGCACGATCAACCGCCGCCCAATTCTCCTCGCTCATCGCGTGGCTTTCGCGGCGCGGGATGGACGCGTCTTTCTTCGCAGGCCCGCTCGATCCATTGGATGAGCGTGCAGCCTTCTTCATTTGCGGCGCGAACGTAGGTTGTTTTTTGCCCGCGCGGGAGTTTCCAGACGATGTTGGTTTCTTCGCCATTTTCGACCACAATCAAGTATTCTCACAACCTAGCTAGGTTTGGCGAGAACTATTTTTGCCGCGCCGGCCACGCATGCGGAGCTCCCGCGCGCCATCGGCCGGCATCCTGCTATTGGTATTGTAATATAATATTAAGACACGGCGGCACCTTGGCGCGCATATAATACATGCCGCTGTCGCGTCTGGCCAATCTGGTATGTCGAGGCACGTCTGTGAACGTCGTTGGTGTAGCACCCTTGTGTTGCACAGCAGCCCGCATAGGCTGATAAATAGACGCTCTACAGAGAAAATGCGATCTCAAAAGAGAGAAACGCGGTGAGGGGGGGATTCGAACCCCCGGTAGCCTTTTGGACTACGGCGCTTTAGCAAAGCGCTGCTTTCGACCACTCAGCCACCTCACCTGGCGCCTCTAGGCAGAGGGCGAATAAAGCGACATTCCACGGTGCGGTCAAACCGTTAAATGCTTCCGGCCCGCGTGACACCACGCTAAACACCTTCCCGATGAAGGAATCCGTCCGCGTGCGCGTGCCCGCCACCTCGGCCAATCTGGGCCCGGGCTTCGATGCCCTCGGTCTGGCGCTGCGACTCTCGAATACCGTGACCGTGCGCCGCGCCGCCAAAGCGTCTCCCGATGCCATGGCCGATGAGGCCGCCGCGGCGTTTTTCGCGGCGTCGAAAAAGAAGCCGTTCCGTTTCGAATGGAGCATCCGCGGCGACGTGCCGCGTTCGCGCGGTCTCGGCAGCAGTGTGACCGTGCGGCTCGGTCTCCTGCACGGCCTGAATGCCCTCGCCGCCTCCCCGCTCGATGCCGAAGCGCTCTACCGACTTTGCGCGCAACTCGAGGGACACCCCGACAATGCCGCCCCTGCTGCCTTCGGTGGCTTCACCGTTGCCCGGCCCGATGGGTCGTATCAGCGCTTTCGCGTGGGATCGCGGCTGAAGTTCGCTTTGCTCATCCCGGATTACGAAGTCCGCACGGCTGATGCCCGTCGGGTGCTGCCCAAAGAAATCCCGTATCAAGATGCCGTCCGCAGCGCCGCCAATGCCGCAGCCATCGCCGCCGCTTTTGCCAGCGCGAACTATGGAGCGCTGCCCGGCTGCTTCGCCGATTTCCTGCACCAACCCTACCGCGCGGACCTGGTGCCCGGGCTCGATAAAGTGATCGCCGCTGGCGTGAAAGCCGGAGCGCTCGGGGGATGGCTGAGCGGCTCCGGATCGACGATCGCCTGCGTCACTCTCGGCGATGTCGAAAAGGCCGCCATCGCGATGAAAAATGCTTTTGGCTCCGTGAAGGCCAAAACCGCAGTCACGACGGCGGACAACCGCGGCGCGGCCGTCATCGAGAGCTGATTTTCCCATGCGCCGCTGGATCGAAGGGATTGAAACGTTCGCGATCGATGTGATCCTCGAGCGGCGTTATGGACGTCGCGCCGACATCCTGCGCTGGATTTTAAAAGGTCTGTCGCACGTCTATCGGGTCATCGTGCAAACGCGCCTCGCGTTCTATCGGCAACGAATTTACCGCGAGCACACGCTGGGATGTCCGGTCGTGAGCGTGGGCAACATCACGGTCGGCGGCACCGGGAAAACTCCCGTCGTCGAGCTGCTGGCCCGGGAGCTCACCGCAGGCGGGCGGAAGGTGGCCATCCTTTCTCGCGGATATAAAAGCGTTCCCAAGCCGCTCTTTAGAAGAGTGTTGGAAAAAATCCTCCGCAAAAAAGCGATTTTCACGCCGCGTATCGTCAGCGACGGGCAGTCGCTTTTGCTGGATTCGCGCACCGCGGGCGACGAGCCGTTCATGCTGGCGAATAATCTGCGCGGCGTCGTGGTGCTGGTCGATCGCGACCGCGTCAAAAGCGGGCTTTATGCCATCGAGCATTTTGGCGCCAACGCCCTGCTCCTCGACGATGGATTTCAATACGTGCGTCTGGATCACCGGGTGGAAATTACCTTGATCGATCGGCAGGCGCCTTTCGGGAACGAGCACATCCTGCCTCGCGGCACGCTACGCGAACCGCCGGGAAATTTGCGGCGGGCGACCCACATCCTGCTTACGAAATGCGTGCCCGGCGCGGACAATGGCGATCTCATCGCGCGCATCCGTCGCTACAATCGCACCGCCGAGATTGTCGAGACCACCCACCACGCGCGGCATTTGCGAAATCTGCTCACCGGCGAGGTCAAGCCGCTCGACTTCCTGCGCGGTCAGCGAATCGGCTCGCTTTGCGGAATCGCGGCGCCCGACAGCTTCGGGGGAGCGTTGCGCGGCCTCGGCGCGAAGGTCGAAATTTCAAAAGTCTACACCGACCACCATCGCTACACCGAGAAGGAGATCGAGGGTTTCATCAATCGCTGCGCCCGCCGGAATCTCGACGCCATTCTCACCACCGAAAAAGACGCCGTGCGCATTCCCCGCATCCTCGATGCCGCGGTGCCGATCTATTATCTGCGGGTCGAGATCGAGATCCTCAAAGGCCGGGAAAGCTGGCAGCGCCTCATCGAGCGCCTCACCGAGCGTCAGCCGCTCAAGCAGACGATGCCGGTGTTTGCCTGATCGCCATAATCAAAAAACGCCGCCACGCCGCGCCACACGCCGCTCCAAGAGGCATCACGCAGGCGTCTGCACGGCGCGCAAGAGCACATCCCCGATTTCCAACTCAAGCGCCTCCTCGGCCACGCGCAGGAAGCCCTCGGTCGCATCGGTCAGCGCGACCTGGAGATTTCCGAGCTGGCGCGGCGGTGCGGCGAGCGAGCGGTTTTTGAGAATCTCATCGACCGCGAGCGCGCAGTTCTGTGCCGAATCCACAAGCGTGACACCTTCGCCGGCCACGCGCGCGATGGCCGCGCGCAGGAGCGGATAGTGCGTGCAGCCGAGCACGAGCGTATCGATCCCCTCGCCGAGCAGCGGATCGAGATAACGATGCAAAATCTGGTCGGTGATCGGGTCGTCGAAGAGCCCTTCCTCGATGAGCGGCACGAGCAGCGGACATGGCTCCGCAAAGACCTGCGCCGGGGACGAGAGATCGTGGATGGCCTGCTCGTAAGCGCGACTGGCGATCGTCGCGCGTGTGCCGATCACGCCGATGCGGCCGTTGCGCGTCGAACGCACCGCCGCGGAAGCGCCAGGATCGATCACGCCTTGCACCGGAAGGTTGAAAAGTTGTTTGAGCCGCGGCACGGCGAGCGCCGACGCGGTGTTGCAGGCGACAACGATGAGCTTCGCCTGTTCGGCGAGCAGCAAGCCGGCGATTTCCACGCTGTAGCGCTCGATCGTTCGCCGACTTTTGCCGCCGTAGGGCACGCGCGCGGTGTCGCCGATGTAGAAAATTTGCTCGGCCGGGAGAAGCTCCCGCAACGCGGCCGCGACGGTGAGCCCGCCGATGCCCGAGTCGAAAACGCCGATGGGACCGCTCGCGGGGCTGGCCGTTTCTCCCGCTCCTTCGGGCCACACCGGGGACTCGGACTGATTCATCGCCGTCCAGCGTGACACGGCTCGTCCCCGGGAATCAATGGCGTTCGCAAATCGTCCATGCGCGCAAAGGGCATTTGCCATGCGAATTGGTGGCATGAGGTGGCATGCGCTTGCGACGGACTTCGATGGAACACTGGCTACGGAAGGCGTCGTCGCCGCGGAGGCCAGGCAGGCGCTGACGAAATTACGGGCCGCTGGAATGCGGGTGATTTTGGTGACCGGGCGGGAGCTTGCGGATTTCGCCACCCTCGACATCGAGCTTTCCAGCTTCGATCTGGTCGTGGCCGAAAATGGCGCCGTCCTGCTCGACCCGAGAACGGGCAAAGTGCGCGGCCTCGGCGCACCGCCGCCGAAAAATTTTATCGCCGAACTCCGGCGGCTCGGGGTGACGCCGCTCTCCATCGGCGCGTCCATCGTTGCGACGCTGGAACCGTATGAACACGTGGTGCTGGAATCGATCAAACAACTCGGCCTCGAGCATCAAGTGATCTTCAATAAAGGTGCGGTCATGGTCCTGCCGCCGGGTGTGAACAAGGCCAGCGGCCTGCGCGCCGCCCTCGATCAACTCGGCATCGACCCCGCGAATACGGTGGCGGCGGGTGACGCCGAAAACGACCACGCGCTGCTCGAAATGTGCGGGCTCGCGGTGGCGGTGGCGAACGCGATTCCCTCGCTGAAAGAGCAGGCGGATTGGATCACGCGCGCGCCCGACGGCGCGGGCATGGCGGAATTAATGGACGCGATCGGTCGGGGAGATCTGGACCAGGCCGGCGCGAAGGAGAGTGCCTCATGAATGTGCTGATGCTGGATGTGGGCGGCAGCAACGTGAAAATCAAAGCTGCACGCGACGGCGAGATCCGAAAGATTCCATCTGGTCCGGACCTCGCCGCACGGCAGATGGCGCAGGCCGTAAGGGGAATCACGGCAGACTGGGAATACGACTGCGTCTCGATCGGTTATCCCGGCCTGCTTCGGCATGGCCGCCCCTCGCGCGAGCCGCTCAATCTCGGCTCCGGCTGGCTCGACTATGATTTCGAGAGGGCGTTCGGCGTGCCCGTGCGCTTCATGAACGATGCCGCGATGCAGGCGCTCGGAAACTACGAATCCGGCCGTCTGCTCTTTCTCGGCTTCGGCACCAGCACGGGCGCGAGCCTCATCGCGGATGACGCGTTGATCGGCATCGAGATCGGGATGCTCCGTTTCACCCGGCAGACCAGATTCATGGATTTGCTGTCCAAAAAGGGACGCCGCAGGCTCGGGCCGCGGCGCTGGCTGATGGCCGTGCATCGTGCGGTGGACATGTTGCAGGATGTTTTCCATCCCGACATCACCGTGCTCGGCGGAGGCAACGCCAAGACGATCGACCCCATGCCCGAAGGCTGCCGACGTGTCGAGAACTCGTCCGCCTATCGCGGTGCGGAACGCATGTGGGAGGATGCGGATATTTTCGCGAGTCCATCCTCCACCTCGTGGCGCCTCGCGCGCCAGCTCGCGCTGCCGCCGGGATGAAAACTTGCGCCACCCAGGCAAACGGTGCATGGTCGCGCGTTAGAAATAAATGGCAAAACGAATTAAAGCTCTTCTTTGGATTGGCGGTCTTCCCGGACCGGCTCGGAGAGTTTTTGTCGTCTGACGCCAGACAGCCCCAAAACCTTTTCAATGCCCGCCCGAGTTCGCTCCGGCGGGTTTTTTATTGCCCGTATGAATTCCGATTTCCCGAAATCCGCACGTTCTCCGAATGCCATGGCGACCTTCGGGATCGTCGCGGCAAGTTCCATTTTGTTCTGCTCGAAAGGCGTCGTCGCAAAGCTCGCCTACGCGCAGGGCACGGATGCGCTCACCGTGCTCACGCTGCGCATGGGCTTTGCGTTGCCGTTTTTCGTGGCGATGGCGATCTGGTGGTCGCGCGGCGCGGCGCCATTGTCCTTGGGCGACTGGGCGCGCCTCGCCGGGCTGGGCTTTCTCGGCTACTATATCTCATCGCTGGTGAACTTCACGGGGCTGCAATATGTGAGCGTCGGTCTCGAGCGCATCGTCCTTTATACTTATCCCACGATGGTGCTCGCGATCTCGGCTTTCGTGCTGCGCAAGCCGATCCGCGGCGCGACGTGGGCCGCGTCCGGCCTGGCGTGGCTCGGCATCGTCGTCGCATTTGTCGGCGAAACGCATGCTCCGGTGGCGAATGACCGCACGCTGCTCGGCGCCGCATTGATCTTCGCGAGCGCCTTCACGTATGCGCTTTTTATTTTGATGAGCGGCGGCATGATTCGGCGAGTCGGGTCGATGCGCTTCACCGGCATCGCGGTCGGATTTTCCTGTGTCTTCATCCTTGTCCACGCATTGGCGACGCGGCCGGCTTCTCACTTGCTGGAGCTGACGCCGTCCGTCTATGGCGAAGGGTTGATCCTCGCTCTCCTTGGCACGGTGGCCCCCGCGCTCTTGCTGAGCGTGGGACTGCGACGAACCACGCCGCAGCGGTTTGCGGTCATTGGCACCGTCGGCCCGGTCACCACGCTTTTTCTTGCTTGGGCGGTGTTGGGCGAATGTCCCAATGCCGCGCAAGCGCTCGGCTTCGCGTTGACGCTGGGCGGCGGTCTTGCCGTGAGTTTGATCAAGGAGAGAGCCCCCAAAGCCTCGGCGAAGACCGAGTGCGATTCCCTCGAAACGTCCTAGAGCGAATCGACATACAGACTTGTACTGAGGAGAGAGAAGTGGTTGTAAGTTGGGATGGGCAAGAGATACGAGCTTACGGAGGAACAGTATGAGAAGATTGAAGGGATGCTGCCCGGGAAGGCGAGCGATCCGGGAAG
>JAATET010000094.1 GCA_015655545.1 Chthoniobacterales bacterium
CCGCCCGCGGTCCGCAGGTGTTCATTTGCGGAGTGGCCGAGCTCGAATGTGCCGTGCTCGACGATCGCGTCGATGCTTGCCGCGTTCAGGTCGTAGTCCCTCATCTCGCGCCTGTTGGTCAGGGCTCCGCAGGTGAGCCAGATCAAAACGAACAGCACGGCTTCCGGTTTGATCAGAAACGCCAGTCGGCTGTTCATTTGCTGGAGCGCCGCGGGTGGTGGTTATCCTATCCGGGCGAGCAGGCCGGTGAGATAGGGAAGGAGCTGCTTCTTGCGGGAAACGACGCCGTCCAGCTGCCAGATGTGCGGCTCGATGGAGGGGTAGTCGATGTGGCGTGTGAAACTCTCGTCGCCACGGACGATCAGGACGGAGTTCTGCGTGTTGATATCCGTGACGAGCAGCGCCGAGAACAGCAGGCCGCGAGCGGCGCGGAATTTTTCCAGAGCCTCGACGAGCGCATCCTTTTTATCGGGGAAATGCGAGAAGCTCAGCTCCTCGATTTGGGCGAGGCTGAATTTTACGCCCGCCTCCTCGTAGTCCTTGCAATCGGCGGTGACGGCCTGGTCGGCGGTCATGGTCAGCAATGGCGAGCCGACGGAAAAAATTTCCTCGGCGAGTTTCGACGGCTGGACGCCGGCGATTTCCGCGAGCGAGGCCATGACGCGGCGATCCACGTCGGTCGTGGTCGGGGAGGTGAGATTGAGCGTGTCGGAGATCAAACCCGCCATGAGAATGCCCGCGATCGGTTTCGGAATCGGGATCTGCGCCTGCTCGAAGCAGGTGGCCACGATCGTGCTCGTCGAGCCGACCGGGCGATTGAGGAAAAGAATCGGCGCGTCGGTGCTGACCGCCCCGATGCGGTGATGGTCGAGAATTTCCACGATGGGAATATCCGCGGCGCCGTTCACGGCCTGCGAGAGTTCGTTGTGGTCGACGAGAATGAGCTGGCGGGGGATGGGCTTGAGGAAATCGCTTTTCGAGAGGATGCCTTCGAGCTCGCCGGATTCGCCGACGACGGGAAAGGCGAATTGCGAGGACATCGCGACCTCGCGCCGAGCCTCGTCGAGGGTTCGCTCCGGATGGATGGAGTCGAAGTCGGCATACAGCATGCGCTCGGCGGTGACCGAACTGCGCGCGAGCAGCACGGTGGTGGCTGTGTCGTATGGCGAGCTGATGACAATCGTTCCTTTTTTCTTCGCCGCGGCCAGGACGTCGTCACCGACTTCGAGGCCGCCGGTCACGACGAGCGCCTTGACGCCGGCCTGTATGGAGATGTGCTGAATGTTGAAGCGGTCTCCGACGATGAGCACGGTGCGCGTGAGATCGAGCGATTGGATGCGCTTGCGGAACGATGCGGTATACATCGCCGCGACGACAAGGATGTGGCGCTCGCTTTTCGTGCAAATCTCTCCGCTGAGCAGCTCGCCGTGGATGGTTGCGCAGAGGTTGGAGATGGAGGCGTCGACCTCGCGCGTCGATTGGATCTCTTCCGGCGGCGGAAAAAGATGCCGGCTGATCTTGAAGCTGGAGATCAGGCCGACGCAGCGGTTCTCGCCATCGACGACGGGCAGGCCGCGGAAGCGGTTTTCGCCGATCTGGAGCATGGCCTGGTAAACGGGCGCACCCACGCTCGCGGTGACGACGTTGCGTTCCATCACGTCGGATACGCGCGGGCGCATGTCGCCAAAAAAAGTCGGAGACGGAACCCCGAACTTTTCGAGCACGAAGTCGATTCGCTGATTCGTGTTTCCGCAGCGTCCGGCAATGACGCCGGGCTCGCCGGACAGCCGCTTGAATTCAGCGTAGCCGAGGGCGGAGACGATCGCATCCATGTCGGGATTGCGGTGGCCGATAACAATGGTTTCCATGCGGTGAGAACTAGACAGGATTTACAGGATTGGCAGGATTTAATGAAAGGCGAAGGAGGGCGCGGTCTTTGGGCTCGGGCCGCGGAAAAAGCAAGGCATGGATGGAGACCGGCAGCGGATGACGACGCCCGGAGAATTTTCCAGAAAGTCTCCGGGCGACGCGGCGACTCAGAAACTATACCATCCGTCGGAGAGCCCCTGCCAGCCGTTCCAATCGAGAGGCGGAGTGTCCGCGGCGAGCTTCTCGGCGGAAAGTTTGCGCCTTGCGCGCAGTTTTTCGTAGGCGCGGTATTCGCCTTTCGTGCCGGCGTAGATGCGGTCGATTTCCGGATCGGGGAACACATAGTAGGCGCGGCGGTGGTTCGTAACGATCGAGATTTTGTCGGGCGGGAGGGTTTTGAATAGGGCCGTCTGGGCGGGCTTCATGACGGCAAAGGCGCGAAAGCCGGAGGCCTTGAGCATGTCCTGCTTGGTGCGGTATTCCGTTGCGCAGCCGCTGAATGCCAGCCCGGCGGCGACGTAAAATGCTAGTGGGAAAAATTTCATCGATGGGTGTGGTTCTTAAGAGAATGTCCCGCGAGCAGGTTGAAATCGATTGCGAAAGCGGGCGGTCAGACGGTCGCGGTGTCGGGATCGTAGTTCAGATACGGACCGAGCCAGCGCTCGACCTCGGGGACGGGCATGTTTTTGCGGGCGGCGTAGGATTCGATCTGGTCGCGCTCGACTTTGCCGACGGCGAAGTAGCGGGACTGCGGGTTTGCGAAATACAGGCCGCTCACGCTGCTGCCGGGATTCATGGCGAGGGACTCGGTGAGTTCGATGCCGGTATTCGCGGTCGCGTCGAGGAGGCGAAAGAGCTCCCATTTCTCGGTGTGGTCGGGCTGCGACGGGTAGCCGGGCGCGGGGCGGATGCCGCGGTATTTTTCGCGGATGAATTCCTCCTTTGTGAGATTCTCATCCTTGCCGAAGCCCCAGATGTCGCGGGCCTTTTTGTGCAGGCACTCCGCGAAGGCTTCGGCGAAACGGTCGCCGAGCGCGCTGGTGAGCAGGGAATTGTAGTCGTCGTGCTTCGCCTTGTAGGCCTCGGAGATGTCGTGAACTTCGGGGCCGGCGGTGACGGCGAAACCGCCGAAGCTGTCGATGCGTCCGCTCGATTTCGGTGCGATGAAATCGGCGAGCGAGTAGTTGAACTGGCCGGCCGGTTTCTTGAGCTGCTGGCGGAGACAGCGGAAATGTCCGATGACCTTGGAGCGCTGCGCGTCGCTATAGAGCTCGATGTCTTCGCCGGTGGAATTCGCGGGCCAGAATCCGAGAACGCCACGGGCGCGGAAGAGTTTTTTGCCGACGATTTCGTCGAGCAGGCGGCGGGCGTCGTCGTAGAGCGACTTGGCTTCGGCGCCCACGACTTCGTCGTCGAAGATCGCGGGAAATCGTCCGCGCAGCTCCCAGGTGTGGAAGAACGGCGACCAGTCGAAATATTCGACCAGCTCCTCGAGCGGGAAGTTGTCGAAGGCTTCGACGCCGTAGCGCGCGGGCGTGGCAATGTCGGCGTTTTGCCAATCGATCTGGAAGGCGTTCGCCCTTGCTTCCTCGAATTTCAGCAGTGGCTTTTCCTTCGTGCGGCCGGCGTGTTCGATGCGGAGGGCTTCGTATTCCTCGTCGATTTGCGCGAGGTAGCCGGGCTTCGATTCGGGGTTGAGGAGCGAGCTCGCGACGTTCACCGCGCGCGAGGCGTCGAGCACGTGGACGACGCCGTGCGGGTAGTGCTGCTGGATTTTCACGGCGGTGTGCGCCTTGCTCGTGGTTGCGCCGCCGAGGATGAGCGGGAGCGTGAAGCCCTCGCGCGTCATTTCCTTCGCGACGTGGATCATCTCGTCGAGCGACGGCGTGATGAGGCCGGAGAGGCCGATGATGTCGCAGCCTTTTTCCTTCGCGGTCGCGAGAATTTTTTCGCATGGGACCATCACGCCCATGTCGATGACCTCGTAATTGTTGCAGGCGAGCACGACGCCCACGATGTTCTTGCCGATGTCGTGGACATCGCCTTTCACGGTCGCCATGAGGATGCGGCCCTGGGTGCGGGCGTCGGGATTCGCGGCGCGCTCGGCTTCCATGAGCGGGGTGAGCCACGCGACGGATTTCTTCATCACGCGGGCGCTTTTCACGACCTGCGGCAGGAACATTTTTCCAGCGCCGAAAAGGTCGCCGACGACGCTCATGCCGGCCATGAGCGGGCCTTCGATGACGAGGAGCGGCTTGCCGTATTTCGCGAGCGCCTCCTCGGTGTCGGCGTCGACGTAGTCGGTGATGCCTTTGATGAGGGCGTGCTTGAGGCGCTCCTCGACGGAGCCGGAACGCCATTCGAGGTTGGAGGAAGAGGAAGATGAAGTGGAAGAGGAAGATTTGTTTTTTAGCTCTTCGGCGAAGGTTACCAGGCGCTCGGTGGCGTCTTCGCGGCGATTGAGGAGCACGTCCTCGATGAGCTCGCGGAGGTCGGCGGGGATGTCCTCGTAAACGGCGAGCTGGCCGGCATTCACGATGCCCATGTCGAGGCCGGCCTGGATCGC
>JAATET010000077.1 GCA_015655545.1 Chthoniobacterales bacterium
GGCGGCTTGCCGATGTCGTGAAACAAAACTCCGAGCACGAGCGGCAGCGACGCGGCGGGAGGAAGCATCTCCAGCATGATGCGCGTGTGCACGAAGACGTCGCCTTCGGGATGAAACTCGGGCGGCTGCTCGCAGCCTTTCAACGCCTCGACCTCGGGCAGGAGCTCGCGGAGAAGTCCGCTCTCATCGAGCAGATCGAAGCCGCGCAGACGGCTCGGGTGCGTGAGGATTTTCACCAGCTCGTCGCGGATGCGCTCGGCGCTCACGGCGTGGATTTGGGCGGGTGCGGAGCGGATCGCCTCCCAGGTCGCGCGGTCGATCTCGAAGCCGAAGCGCGCGGCGAAACGAATGCCCCGCAGCAGCCGTAATTTGTCCTCCGCGAAGCGCTGCTCCGCATCGCCGATGGCGTGGATGATTCCGGTCGCGATGTCGCTGCGCCCATTCACAAAATCGAGCACGCGTTCCTCGACGGGATCGTAGAAAAGGCCGTTGATGGTGAAGTCGCGGCGCTGCGCGTCGCCTTCGGCATCGGAAAAGATCACGGATTCCGGGCGGCGTCCGTCGAGATATTCGCCGTCGGCTCGGAAAGTGGCGACCTCGAATTCGTCTCCATCCTCGACGACGACGATCACGCCGAACTGCGCCCCGACCGCCACGGTGCGGCGGAAAAGGCGCTCCACTTCCTCCGGTCGCGCGCTGGTCGCGATGTCGTAGTCGCTCGGATTCGTGCCGAGCAGAAGGTCGCGCACGCATCCGCCGGCGAAATAAGCCTCGTGCCCCGCGGCACGCAGCGTCGCGACGATTCGGCGGGCCTTTTGCTCCATCACGCAAACATGCCTCGCAAGTCGAGCAGCGGCAAGGCCCGGGGGAAATGCTTGCCTTGCGAGCAGTCGCATTCGCATATTTCCCGCCGTGGACCGGAAAAAAATCACCGAAAGAAATCGGGAGGTTCTTTCCTTTCTGAAGGCCGCCAATACGCCCTCCGATCGGTTTCCTTCGCCGGAAGAGCTTCACGCCGCGTTTGGAGGAAAAGGCGCATCGCTCTGCGCCGAGAATCAGCTTTCCGCGCTGCGCCGCCGCCGCTTGGAGCAAAAAATCCGCTTCAACGCCGTGCTCTCGATCGCGGGAACGATCCCGGCGGGTTACGGAGAGCCGGCGGAGCCGGCTGACTTGGGTTCGATTCCGGTCGATCTGGAGTTATTGAATATCAAAGCCGCCTCGCGGGCTTTTGCGCTCAAGGTGCGCGGCGATTCCATGATCGGCGCGCAGATTGCGGACGGCGACATGGTGATCGTCGAGGCTCGCGAGCCGAAGATCGGAGAAATTGTCGCGGCGCTCATCGATGGCGAGACGACGCTCAAGCGATTTGTCATGGAGGACGGCTTGCTTTTTCTCAAGGCGGAGAATCCGCAATATCCCGACCTCATTCCCCTGAGAGAGATGATCATTCAAGGAGTCGTGCGCGCGGTAGTGCGGGTTTGCGAATCTCCGCGCGGCGGGCGATAGCCAGAGGCTTCCCGCCATGGCGCTGCATACACTCTTCCTCGATTTCAACTCCTACTTTGCGTCCGTCGAGCAGCAGGACCGGCCGGAGCTGCGGGGGCGTCCCATCGCGGTCGTGCCGGTGGAGGCGGAGACGACATGCTGCATCGCGGCGAGTTTCGAGGCGAAAAAATTTGGCATTCGCACGGGCACGATGGTGTCCGAGGCGCGTCGTTTATGTCCGGGCATCGAGATTGTATCCGCGCGCCCGCCGCTCTACATCGCTTATCACGAAAAACTCAAGGAATTGGTGGAATCCCTCATCCATATCGAGGCGGTTTGCTCCATCGATGAACTTTGGTGCGAACTCACCGGCTGCTTGCGCGAGCGGGCCGCCGCGGAGGCTCTGGCGCGCCGCATCAAGCAGGCCATTTACCGCACCGTGGGGGAGTGCCTGCGCTGCTCGATCGGCCTCGCGCCCAATCCCTTCCTTGCCAAAACGGCGACCGACATGCAGAAGCCGGACGGCCTCGTGGTGATCGAGAAGGAAGATCTTCCGCAGTGTCTTTACGGTCTGGAGTTGCGCGATCTTTCGGGCATCGGCCCGCGGATGGAACAACGGCTGAAGCTGCATGGCATCCGCACGATGCGCGCGCTCTGCGAGGCCGACGCCTCCTCGCTGCGCAAAGCCTGGGGCAGCGTCGAAGGCGAGCGCATGCATGCGAAGCTGCGCGGCGCGGGCGGCTGGCTCGAGCCGGAGAAGGACAAGTCTCTCGGCCATTCGCATGTGCTGCCGCCGGAGCAGCGGAACTCCCACGATGCGCTCGCGGTGCTCCATCGCCTTTTGCAGAAAGCCGCCACGCGCCTGCGCGCGAAGAAACTGGTCGCGGCGGGGATGACTCTGGGCATCCATTTTACGCGGCACGGCGGTTCCTGGAATGCCTCCGCACGTTTTCCGGAAACGCACGACACGATGCGTCTCACCGGCGAATTGCTGCGGCTCTGGAACGCGCGTCCGCCGGAGTTTCCGCCGCTCAAGGTTGGCGTTGCGTTTTTTCATCTGCGGTCGGTCACCGCCTACACGCCCGATCTTTTCGAGGATGTGCCGGTGCGCGCGCCGCTGGATGCGGCGGTGGATCGGCTGAATGCCAAGTATGGCCGGGATACGGTTTTTTTCGGCGGAGCCCTTGGCGCGCAGCATTCGGCGCCGATGAGGATCGCATTCAATCGTATCCCCGATATTGCCACCGAGTCGGACGAAGGCACCGACCCGATTCTCAAAAATCTCCGGAAGCGTTGAAAATAGACGAGACGATTTTCGGGAGGCTTCAAGTCACGAACAGCGAGCCCCATTTTCGATAGGCGGCATGTCAATCTCAAAAAGCGAACACGGGATTTATCCGACTTTGCTTTGCGGGCGTCGTGCGCAATTATGCCTCGAGCCGCGTCCAATCACCTTAATTCGAGGGAGATATCCGACAAGTTATTCGCGGAATTGTCTTGCGCTGCGAATCGGTTTTGGACAGGTTGCGTGTCCCCCCCCGAAAATGTAGTCGCACTTGCTGACTCATTTGTTTTACCCCCCGCACGAAATATGCCGCTTCTTGAACTGAAAAAGTTCAGGGCATGGCGTGACAGCGATTCCTCATATGACTAGACGGCATGCAATAAGATGGCTAATAGCATTGGCAATAATTGTAACTGGATGGTATTTATTTGATTATTTTCGGGCAGCTCCTCTTGCTGCGAGCCGGGCTAAAGGAGAGCCATCTCCGCGGGTCGCGGTGACGCAAAGTGTGCCCGTCCCTCAAATCCCTCTTGAGGCGGCGCCACCGAAAAATTCTTTGTCGGAAAAGGTCGTTGCTCTGCATGGAATCGGCCAATTGTTCGGTCCTGGCGGCGAGGAACGGATGGATAAGCTTTCTAGGTTCGTGGAGGATTTGCGAGACGACGAAGTGCTCGCCGCACTCAACCAGTTGCAAAAGTTGCAGACGGAAAAGCCCACACAAACGGGAAAAGACCTTCGCATTCGGTTGATTCTGCGATGGGGTGAAAAGGACGTCCGCGCGGCTGCGGAATGGTCGACGACCAAGATGGAAGCGGGGGAAGATCGACAAGAAGCGATCGATGCCGTGGCCGGACAATGGGCGCGAATGAATGTTGCCGAGGCGACCGCTTGGGCCGGAAAGTTGCCGGATAATGGCGAGCGGGAAGGAGCATTGACGAGTGTTGCGGGAAGCGTGGTCTACACAGCCCCGCAAAATTCCCTGACGCTGGCGACGACCCTGCCTTCGGGACCAGCTCGCGACGACATCATTGCCAGGGCCTCGGGAATTTGGGCTTACCAAGCACCTGAGCAGGCCGTGGCGTGGGCCAAGCAAATTCCCGACGAGGCATTGCGGCAAAGTGCAATCAAGCACATCGCCTTCACCTGGGGGGAAAAAAATCCCGTGGCGGCGGGAGATTTGGCGGTAACGGCGTTGCCGCCTGGCCCGGAGCAGGAACAAGCGGTGATAGGTGTCGTGCAGAGGTGGTGGCTCGTGGACCCCACGGCAGCGGCCGCTTGGGTAAATCGTTTCCCGGAGGGAAAGTTGCGCCAAATCGCGACGGACACCATTGAGCAAACCGAGGCTCGCCTAAAGTTAGGAAAATCACCGTCCGGATTTAACTGAGTGCGCGACCGGAGATTACCATCCCCATGAGCATGATCTAAGCGAATACATTCAGCCAAGATTTAGACGCTTCATGAAAATGGAGCAGTTTAAAAGGCATGTGATTTTATCTCATGTCCATCCCCACCAAAACAAAACATAATGAAAATAAATAAAATATGGAGTGCATTGGCGTCCTGCGCGCTTTTGCTAAGCGGACTTCAGACGGCATCGGCCTTCGACAGCACGCATCGGGCTCTGTGCTATCAAAGCTGGAAGAACGCGTTCTATTGGACGACGGGCGGCAACGGGTATTTCCGCCTGCGACAAGGAAATGCGGATCCGATGACGTTCTGGCAGCATGCCGAGGAGATCGAAATTGTCGAGGACGCCGCAAACGCCGGCTTGGAGCCGATTTCCACGGTCACCATGGTATGCGATGGCTTCATCCACAATTTCGGAACGGATTGGTCCTGGAATACATTCAACGACGACCTTTCCTGGGCCGCATGGGCTTTCACACGCGCGTATTTCCTCACGGGAAATGTCAACTACCGAACCTATGCCAAAAATGCCGCGGACCTAGCCTACAGCCGCGGATGGGACACGGTGAATGGCGGATTGTTCATGAACACCGCAAAGACAAATCCGAAACCCTGGTGCGCGAATGGCTCGGCTGCCTGCTCCAACTTCAAGCTTTACCAAGCTTGTAGTGATTCGGCGTATCGAGTCAAAGCCGTGAACCTCTACAACTGGGGCCTCGCAAACGTCTACAACGCCTCGACCGGAGCGGTGATGGAAGGCCCAGGCACGGGAAATTATTTTCCGTATGATTCCGGAACTTTCGCCACCATTGCCTACTGGCTCAGCGATTTCGCGAAGGCCAACAAGGCTGGTGATTGGGTGCAAAATCATTGGTCGGTGGCGATGGCTTCCTACGGCGCACATTCCGATGCAGGCGGCTTCAATGGCATTTGCTTACGCGGCCTTGCGCGGACGGGTTACAACCTCGCCTATCTTCGAACGATCGTCGATGGAGCGTGGGGCTACCGAAACAGCAGCGGCTTGACGTTCTGCAATTGGACGCACCGGACTAGCGATGCATCTGCCCTGTATTCGTGGGATTGCAGCAGTCATGTCGCCGGATATCTCACGATCCCTCTTTGATACGCTAACTCGATCTGAAATCCTCTAGCGACAGGCAAGGGCGGGACTTCTAAGGTCCCGCCCTTGTCATTTTTCCAGTCCCCCGCCAGCGTTGCTTTGCGGGCGGGGAAAGGCTGGCTTTATGAGGTCGCCCTTGAGATTCGGGCCGGTTCGTTGCGGTCTCCGTAACAAATGTGGTGCCGGTGGCGGGACTCGAACCCGCATGGTGTTTTGCACCAACGGATTTTAAGTCCGTTGCGTCTGCCATTTCGCCACACCGGCGTCACCACGGCGGAATCCAATCACGCATGCCGGTGAAATAAAAGATTAACAGACCGTGGGAAAATGTCCGTTATCATAAAAGTCACGAGGATGGCTTGGACCGTCGGGCAATTGCTGGCCGACCGCCGCATCGAGGATGCCGTGCGGGCAGCCGTGCTGACGATGGTCCGGCTTTTTTACAAAATTCGGATCGTTGGAGCGGATCGAGTGCCGAAGGACCGCGGCGTGTTGTTCGTGTGCAATCAGCCGTGCCGTGACGGCGATTGTGTGGCCGGGGGGAGATTTTCCCGATAGACTGCGGAAATGAGCGAGGCGGATACGAATGCGACGATGGCGGTGTTTCTCGATCTGGAGAACATCGCGCTCGGCGCGAAGGATGCGAACTTCCCCCGCTTCGACATCCAGCTCGTGCTCGAGCGCCTGCTCCTGCGCGGCCACATCGTGGTGAAGAAGGCGTATTGCGACTTCGACCGCTATAAAGAGTTCAAGCGCGGTCTGCACGAGGCGGCGTTCGAGTTGATCGAGATCCCGCACGTGCGGCAGTCCGGGAAAAACTCCGCGGATATTCGCATGGTCGTCGATGCCCTCGATCTTTGCTACACGAAGCAGCATCTGGACACGTTTGTGATTCTGAGCGGCGACTCGGACTTCTCGCCCCTCGTCAGCAAACTTCGCGAGAGTGCGAAAACCGTCGTCGGTGTCGGCGTGAAAAATTCCAGCTCCGATCTTTTCATCAACAACTGCGACCAGTTCATCTACTACGACGATCTCGTGCGCGAAAAGCCCGCGCGCGCCAGCGGCCGTCCGCGTCGCAAGCCCGCTGCGCCGAAGCCGGAAACCAGCGGCGCGGATACGGTCGTTTCCCATGAAGGCCCGACCCTCGACCAGGCGCTCGATCAAGTCGCCGCCACGCTCGAAGCGCTGGAAGAGGAACGCGGCGACGAGAAAATCTGGGCGTCGATGATCAAACAGGCTCTCAAGCGCCGCAATCCCGGCTTCAACGAGCGAGCCCATGGATTTCGCTCCTTCAACGACCTGCTCAAGGCCGCCGAGAAGCAGGGATTGCTCAAGCTCGAATCCACCGGACAGCCGGGCCACATCCAGGTGCGTTCCGCCGAATGAAGGCGGGGAGCTTGACCCCGGCATCCCGGTTGTTAGCTTCACAGGCCATATGAGGTTTCCATTGGCGCTCACTGCGAAGATTGCGGCCTACATCGTCGGGAAAAAACTCCGAAAGGTGGACAAATTTGCGACCGTATTGCAGCTCGAGCCGCTGCATACCTGCAATCTGACCTGCACCGGCTGCGGGCGCATTCGCGAGTATTCGACGTCGCTCAAGGACGTGATGTCGCTGGAAGATTGTCTCGGCGCCGCCGAGGAGTGCGGCGCTCCGATGATCTCGATCTGCGGCGGAGAACCGCTGATCTACCCGCAAATCGAAGCTTTGGTGGACGGTTTGCTCAAGCAGCGCCGCATCGTTTACATCTGCACGAACGGCATGTTCATGCGGAAAAAAATGCGCGACTGGGTGGCGTATGAGCTCGCGAAGCCTCCGGGCCGCAAACGCCGGGAGCTTGAGGCAAAGCTCGCCGAGCTCGTGCGCGAGGAGCTTCTCACCGAGGCGCAGCTCGAGGAAATCCGCAAGCCTTCCAAAATCCAGGAAACGCCGATCGCGCCGTCGCGCTGGATGTATTGGAACGTCCATCTCGATGGTCTCGAGCGGACGCACGACCTCATCGTCGAGCGCGAGGGCGTCTTCAAGGAATGCGTCGCCGCGATGCGCATGGCGAAGATTCTCGGCTACCAGGTCGCGACGAATACGACTGTCTACAAAGAGACGCAGATGGACGAGCTGCGGCAGATGTTCGATTACCTCTCGTGGCTCGGCGTCGACGGCCACACGATCTCGCCCGGCTACGATTACGACTCGGCGAAGGAGGACATGCGCAAGCGGCTGAACCTCCAGCCGGAGAATTTTTTCCTCACCCGCGCGGCGACGAAGACGAAGTTCAAGGACATCCGCGAGTGGGGCGAGCGCTACGCCATTTTCGGCACGCCCGGTTATCTCGATTTCCTTTCCGGCGAACGCGACCTTACCTGCTCGGCCTGGGCGATCCCGACGCGAAACATCCGCGGCTGGAAAGGCCCGTGTTACCTGATGACCGATGCGCATTACGCCACCTATCGCGACTTGCTCGACCAGACGCAGTGGGAAAACTTCGGCGTCGTCAATGGCGAGGCCCGCGATCCGCGCTGCGAAAATTGCATGGTGCATTGCGGCTACGAGCCGACCGCCGCGCTCGGCCGCGACGCCCGCCCGGGCGACACGTGGGAAAACGTGAAGTTCAACTTCGGCCCGAAGCCGGAGCGCCGCGCCGAGGGCGCGAAGGTCAACGCCTTCACCGGCGTGACGAGCGGCAACGGCCACAAGACCGGCCGCCCGCAGAAAACCGAAGCCGCCGCGGCTTGAGCCATGAGGGAGACGGCGGCGAAAGTCATCCCGTTTGGCGGCGCGGCGGAGCTCACGGTTGCCCCCGATGTCGCCAGCGCGGTAACGCGTGCGCAGGAGCATCTGCTCGGCCTCCAGCACGAGGATGGCCGCTGGGAGGGCGAGCTGACCGTCGATAGCACGCTGTGCTCCGACTACATCATTTACATGCATTGGTGCGATCGCGTGGATGCGACGCTCCAGGCGAAATGCGCCGCCCACATCCGCCGCCGGCAGCTGCCCGATGGGGGCTGGAATATCTACGTCGGCGGTCCGAGCGAGGTGAATGCCTCGGTGAAGGGATACCTGGCGCTGAAGCTCGCCGGCGATTCCCCGAGCGCGCCGTGGATGCAGGAAGCGCGGGCCAATACGCTCCGGCTCGGCGGCATTCCCGCGATGAACACCTATGGCAAGCTCTACCTCGCGCTGCTGGGCCAGTTTCCGTGGAAATTCCTGCCCACCATTCCGCCGGAAACGTTCCTGCTGCCGAATTGGTTTTTCTTCAACATCTACGAAATGTCGTCGTGGTCCCGCCCGATCCTGGCGCCGCTCACGATCCTGAATCATTTCCGCCCCGTGCGGCATCTCCCGGCGTCGCTGCAGCTCCACGAGCTGTATCCCGCCGGCATGGAGAACACGGACCTCTCGCTCAAAAAAAATCCGCGCTTCTGGGCCTGGCAGAATTTTTTCCTGCGCTGCGACAGCGTGCTCAAACTCTACGACCGGTTCCCCTTTCATCCGCTGCGCCGCCGCGCGTTGAAAATCGCCGAGCAATGGATGACCGACCGCATGGGCGAGGGGAGCGAGGGGCTGGCTACCATTTTTCCCGCCATGCTCAACGCGATGATGGCGCTGCGCGCGCTCGGTTACGCCGAGGATCATCCGCTGGTGCAAAAGGCCGACCGCGACTTCGCGGGATTGTTTGTCGATGATTCCGAGGATTTCCGGATTCAGCCCTGCCTGTCGCCGGTGTGGGACACCGCCATCACCACGATCTCGCTCGCCGAATCTGGTTTGCCAAAAGATCACGCGCCGCTTGTGAAGGCGGCTGCATGGCTCTAAGCGCGCGAGGTGAGATTTCGCGGCGACTGGCAGATAAAGAATCCTCATCCCGAGGCGAGCGGGTGGGCCTTCGAGCACGAGAACGTTTATTATCCCGATACCGACGACACGATGATGGTGCTCATGGCGCTGCGCCATGTCGCCCCGCGCGATGCCGCCAAGCGGAAGGAGCAATTCGACCGCGCGCTGGCGTGGCTGCTGAGCTTCCAATGCCGCGACGGCGGCTGGGCGGCCTTCGACAAGGACGTGACCGCCGCGTGGCTCGAGCACGTGCCTTTCGCGGATCACAACGCCATTCTCGACCCGACTTGCAGCGACCTCACGGCGCGCGTGCTCGAGCTGCTCGGCTACATCGGCTACGATCGCCACAGCGTGCTCGTGCGCCGCGCGGTCACGTATCTGCGCCACACGCAGGAGGCCGACGGCTCGTGGTATGGCCGCTGGGGCGTGAATTACATCTACGGCACGTGGCAGGCCTTGCGCGGGCTCGCCGCGATCGGTGAGAACATGGATCAGGAATGGATCCGCCGCGGACGCGATTGGCTGGAGAGCTGCCAGAACGACGATGGCGGCTGGGGAGAGACGTGCGAGAGCTACGACTTTCCTTCGTTGAAAGGCGTCGGCCCGAGCACCGCGAGCCAGACGGCGTGGGCGCTGATGGGGCTGTGCGCATGCGGCGATCCGACGCGCGAGTCCATTCAGCGCGGAGTCGAGTTTCTGATTCGCCAGCAAAACGAAGACGGCTCGTGGACCGAGAACGAAACGACCGGCACCGGCTTCCCGCGAGTCTTCTACCTCCGCTACGGCATGTATCGCCTGCACTTCCCGCTGCTTGCGCTGGCGACGTATCGGAAGCTCGCGGGCTGAAGAAATCGGCGCGCGGGGCCGCGCGTCCTCCCGCCGTCGATGATTCCCTACTTCGACGTGGCGACTTCCGTGCCGGTCCAGTCCGCCGGTGGGGGGGCGGCGAGGAAGCGCTCGGCGCGCTCGAGATAGATCGCGCAGAGCTTGTCGGCGGGATGCTCGTCGCGGAGCGAGCGCAAGGCGCCGGCTGCCTCGGCGAAGCGGCGAGCGCGGAAGTCGGCGATGGCGCCCTCGTAGCGCTTGAGCCACGCGGGGATTTCCAGGAGGGGAGAAGGTCCCCCTCCCTCTTCTGCGCGCCGGCCGAGCACGGTGAAGATTTCCACCGGATGCGATTTCCCGACGACCTGCACGAGATCGACGGAGCGCAGGAGGAATTGGTCGGCGACGAGTTCGGCGAGGGGCTGGGTGATGCAGATCGCGACGCCGTATTTCTTGGTGAGGCCCTCGACGCGCGAGGCGAGATTCACCGTGTCGCCGATCACGGTGGGCTCCATTTTTTCGGCCGAGCCGATGTTGCCGAAGACGGCCTCGCCGTGGTGCAGGCCGATGCCGACGGCGAAGGGCGTGAGCCCGCGCTGCGTCCAAGTCTCGTTGAGAATAGCGAGCTTCTCGAGCATTCCCAGCGCAGCCGCGACGGCGCTGGCGGCATCCTTCGCCGGGCCCTCGCTCACGACATTTCCCCACACGGCCATGATGCCGTCGCCCATGAACTTATCGACCGTGCCCTGATGGCGAAAAATGACGCCCACCATTTCGCCAAGGTATTCGTTGAGCTGTTCGACGATGGAGTGCGCATCCTCCCTTTCCGCGAACGAGGTGAAGCCGCGCACGTCCGAGAAAAAAACCGTCATCGGCCGGCGTGTGCCGCCCAGCGCGTTGAGAAAGTCGTCGCGGTTGTCGAGAATCTCGCGCACGACATTTCGCGAGACATAGCGCTCGAGCGTAGAGCGCATGCGTCCGCTTTCGCGGCGCGTCTGGGCGAAGTTCCATGCGATGCACAAGACTCCGGAAAGAAGAAAAACGGAGCCCGGCTGGACCACGGGGAGCAGGTAATTACTTTCGAACGAGACGACGACCGTGATGGCGAGATAGCTCCCACAGACGATCAATACACTCGCCAGAGCTACCAAGGGATGCCTCAGCTGCGCGGCGATCACCAGCGCCGCGATGGCGGCCAGGAGGACGCCGAGGAGCCGCACGACATCGGAAGCTCGCTTGTAGAAGTCCCCGTTCAGCGCTGCTGAGATCGCGTTTATATGCAGAACGGGGCCCGCGACGGTAAGGTTGCTATAGAAGCCGGGGATGATCTGCTCGTCGTGCAGCACCGCCGCACTGGGCCCTATCATCACGATTTTGTCTTTGAACGCCGCGCCATTTTTCAACGTCCGTTGCCAGTCCGAAGGAACGAACAGGCTGCAGAAGGAGATGGTGCGAAGGGTCGAGATATCCGCGAATCGGAAGGGATGCGTGAGATTGCTTGCGGGAATGCGATCCGCCTTTCCGATCATGCGCAGCGCGACGGCGGCGAGGGAATCATAATGGCCGAAACGATCGAGCCCGTAAGGCGCGGCGCGCACGACGCTGTCGATCGCCGTCGGCCAAAAATTTACGAAACCGACGCGAGGGTCATGCAAGGCATCGTCGATCAAGGAAGAGGCGGGGACAGTCGGAGTATCCGACGTGATCTCGGGATGATCGGGGCTGATCGAGTCCGACGAGAAATTGGCACCGAGGGCGATCTGCCTGGAATAGGCTGCAAGCACGCGTCGAAGTTCTTCATCCCCCGCTCGCGGCTTATCGAGAATGAGGTCGAGGAGCACGACTCTGGCTCCCGCTTTTAGGATGCGTTCGATGCCGTCCGCATAGACGCTGCGCGGCCAGGGCCAACCTTGCTGCATGGCTTGCAGGGACTGAGATGCCGAAATGTCTTCCGGCCAGAGCTGATCGAGCTTCATGGATACATCGTCGATCGCGACGAAAACGAAGTCCTTGGCCAGCGAGCGCGGTTTTTCGATTCCAGCCAACTTGTCCTGCACCGTGAGATCGGCACGCACAAGCACATCCAGCATCGGAAATACGAACCACCCCAGCAGCGCCACGGCGAAGCAGATACAGGCCAGCTCGACGAAGCGGCGGCGGGAGCGTTTATAGGCGGCGGTTTTTGCCACGTGCCATGGATACTAGAGATTGCAGCGGCGGTCCATGACCGCCGAGCCTCAATTTCGGCGGTCGTGGACGCCGCTACAGTCCGATTGACGACGCCCGACGGCTTGTTCAGTATCCGGCCCCATGTTCGGAAGGTATTTCCCTGGCGCCGCAGCGTGTGCGGCGTTGCTGTTGCAGTCGCTTTCCGCGCAGCAGGCGACCCAGGCCGTACAGGCGCAGGAGCAGTCAGGCATCGCTCAGCAGGTGCAGGGTGGCGTCGTCAGCAGTTCGATGACTTCATCGGAGACGTTCGCCCCGGCGAGCCCGGCGGATTCCGACATCGGCGACCAGGTTCTCCTCCAGCCTGCGCAGAAGTATCAAGCCTTCAGCGCCTGGACGAACTGGAACATCCTCTGGACGAACAACGCCGCGCTCCTCAACGACACGCAAGGTTCGGATACATTTCTGAGCGGCACCGTCGGCGGCGGCTACATGCCCTATTTCGGCGGGAACCTTTTTGGCGATTTCTCCGCCGAGCAGGGGATGTTTCGCTACGCGCGGAACGGCTCGCTCGATTTCAACAGCCTCGAGCTGAAGGCCGGCCTCGTTTACGTGATCCGGGCCCTCGGCGACCTCACGCTGTTTGGAAACTACACCTACGACATGCTCACGGCGCGCGGGTTCAATCAGGAGATCTATTCCGATCACACGTTGAGCATCGGCGCACGGAAGGTTTTCTCGATCAATCGCGCGCATCTCTTCTACACCTCGGCCACCGCGCAATTTTCACTTGGCGGCGAGCCCACCTACGCGCTGCGCAATGATTTCTCCGTGATCGCCGGCTATCAGGCGAGCCTCACGCGCATCACGAAGCTGAACCTCTATTATCGCGTCTCCGCGCAGGACTACACCTCCTCGGGCCGTGCGGATTTCAACCAGCTCATCGGTGGCGGTCTGTCCTTCGACGTCACGAAGTGGCTGAGTGTGCAGGCTCTCAGCACCATCGGCATCAACCGCTCCACCGAAGGAACCTACAATTATTTTGCGGCAAATTTAGGTGGCGGAATCGGAATCCTGGTCAACTTTTAGCGTATGAATTGTGTGCGTGGATTTTTAGTCGCCGGTTGCGCGGTGGCCTTTGCCCCTTGGGCGGCGCAGGCGGCCGGGCCTTTGCAGAGCGCGGAGGTGACCCGCATTTTCAACCAGGTCGATCTGCTTGCGCCGAATCAATCGGCGACGCCGGCGAAAGTCGGCGACGACGTCGCCGGCAAGACCGCCGTGCAGACCGGTGGAAAGTCCCGCGCGGAGCTTCAATTCAACGACCAGACCATCGCCCGCCTCGGCGCGAACTCCGTCTTCAGCTTCGAGCGCGGCACGCGCGACCTGAATCTGAACGAAGGCGTCATCCTCCTCGAAGTGCCGAAAAACGCCGGCGGCGCCACCATCAACACCGCCGCCGTCACCGCCGCCGTCACCGGCACGACCGTGATGATCGAGTCGCGCAAAAACGCCGATGGCAAGGCCGTCGTGAAGTTCATCGTGCTCGAAGGCACGATGAAATTGAAATTGAAAGGGGCGATGGGCGAATCGATCCTCCTGCAAGCCGGTCAGATGGTCACGCTGAGCGGGAACGCGCATCACCTGCCCGAGCCGCAGTTCGTCGACATCGACCGCCTCACGAAAACCTCCGGCCTGATGAGCGACCAGTTCACCGAACTGAAAAACCAGCCCTACATTTTCCAGACAATGAACGAGCAAAAAGTGCTCAAGGCGCAGGGCAAGCTCATCACGCTAAACTACGGCCTCTATGGCAAACGGAAAAATCCCGTTCTCCAGGCCGCCGCCACGAACGGCCAGTCCACGTTCCGCACCGACGCCACCGTCGTGAGCAACAAGTCGAACAAGCCCCGGCCCGCGACCCGTACGACGACGCCCCGCGTCATCAACAAGCCTACGCCGCCGCCGGTCAAGCCGAAGCCGCCCGTCGTCTGCAAGCCGCCGAAGCCGCCCAAACAGCCGCCCCAGCCAAAGCCGCCGACGCCTCCCGCACCGCCGCCGGTGCCGCCCGCGCCGCCGGACACCCGCTCCTGAGCGGTGGGGGAATTCGAAATGCGAAATGCGAAATTTGGAATGAAAGAAATCCAGCCGCAGGCTGCTGAAACCATTTCGCATTCCCCATTTCGCATTTCAAATTCCGGGAAGCCGCCTCGGCTGCTTCTGGTTGACGGTCACTACTATCTCTACCGTTCGTTCTTCGCGATCCGCGGATTGACGAACTCGCTCGGCGAGCCGACGAACGCCATCTTCGGCTTCACGAAGGCTCTCCGCCGCATGATCGCCGACGTCCGCCCCGACCGCGCCGCCGTCATCTGGGATCGCGGCATCGCCGCCCGCCGCTCCGAGCTCCAGCCCGCCTACAAGGCCCAGCGGCCCTCCATGCCCGATGACATGAAGGCCCAGGAACAGCGCATGCAGGATCTCGTCCCGCTCCTCGGCGTCGCCAGCCTCTGGCTGCCCGACACCGAAGCCGACGACCTCATCGCCAGCTACGCCGTGCAGCACGACGGCGAGGCCGTCATCGCGACGAACGACAAGGACATCCTCCAGCTCGTCAACGACCGCATCTGCATCTACTCGACGAACAAGACCGACCTCCCCGTTCCCGAGCCCGACGCGCCGAAGTCCGCCGCGCCCCAGTTCGCGCTGCTCGGCATCGACGCCGTCAGAAAAAAATGGGGCGTCGAGCCCGCGCAGATCGCCGATGTCCTCGCGCTTACCGGCGACAGCTCCGACAACATCCCCGGAGTGGATGGGGTGGGGCAGAAGACCGCCGCCGCGTTGGTGAATCAATTCGGCAGCGTCGAAGCCCTGCTCGCGAATCCCGAAAAAATCGCCAGCGAGCGCACGCGAGCGAAAATCCTCGAGCAGCGCCAGCGCGTGATCGACAACCGCTCCATGGTCGGCCTCGACTTCGACCTAGTGCTTCCCCAGCCGGTCGAGAGCTTGGCAATCGCGCCGCGTTACCCCGAGCTCATCGAGGAAATCCGCCGCTGCGAATTCCGCACGCTGCTGGCCGAGATCGAGAAGGAAGCCGGAGCAGCACCACGCCCGGCGGACGTCACTCCCGTGCCCGCGAAAAGCGTGCAGGCCGAGCTTTTCTAGGCGACGCGTGAGCAGCCGTTGCGCCAGCCAAATAACCGGTGAGGCCCTACCCAGGGTAGTTAAGGGTGGCAGTCCATTGCCGCCTGTGACCTCCGACTGATAGAGCGATCTCTTCCGCCTCGAAGGAATGGTCTTCTGGAGCCATCCCGTGTTACCTGCAAGAAAAAGATCGTTTTTTCGCCCGGAAAATGCGTTTCCTCATCGTAAGAGCATGTTCCCTCCGCGTGGCAGACAGGTCTTCCGGCGCCATCCCACGTTTCCGTGTGGCGGGAACCTGGCGTGAGTTGTGGGACGTGTTGCGCTGGTATGCGCACAACCGCGGCTATGATGGAAACAAGGCATGGAGCCGGCAGGAGATCGATGCCGCCGCGGTGAAGGAAGACGCGGAAAAAGTGCAGAATGCGCGCGCCCTGCTCGATAAATATGGCGCGCGCACGATGGCCGAGACTTGGTGCGCGGTATGTGGCCTCGACCCGCTCGGCGAGAAAGCTTCCTGCGATATGCCCGGAAACAAACGGCCCAAGGCCTTGAATGCGGCGTTCCCGCGCGAGGTCGTTGAAGCGGAGATGAAAGCGATATTGGAGGCGCATTACGGCTTGCTGCCATCGGCCGATGGTTTACTGCGCGATGCACTTTGTGAGGAGTGGAGCGCCATTGCTTGTCCCGCGATCCGGCTGCCCCTGCGCTTCCGCGGCGGACTGCTTTTTGGGCAGCTCGTGCCGCGGTTTGAGAACCGCATTATTGCCCGGTGTCCGATCACTTTCGAGCGGCTGTATCAATCCGTGCTCGAATCCACCGGCGATGCCGACCTGGCGAAGATCGAAGCGGAAAAGCGCTCCAAAGTACCGACGGTGGCCTGTCCCGAGTTCTTCCGATATCGCTGGGCCATGCAGGTGGCAAATGTCCTCGTCGCCGCTCCGGCCGGAGCGAGGCGGCTCACGCCCGAGCAGCGGCGTGGGCTCGATGAAACCATGCGTGAGCGCGGCGCGATGACTCCGGGTGAGTTCAAAAAAGCCGTCCGCGCGATGACCGGCGAAGCTTCCGACAATCTCGATCAGATGCTCCTGCATCCCGATGCCGACAAGGCGCTGGTGCTCGATCCCATCCGACGCGCATTGAACGGCAGGGACATCGCGCCATTTTACGATTCACTGCCCGAGCCTCTGCGCAAGCGTGCCATAGGTCGGCTGAGACGTGGTGCGCGGCTCACGCTCGGCGAAATTCGAGCCTGGATGAATGACGATGGCGCCGCCTTCGACACGGTGGCGGAGCGGGTGATCGAGGCCGCGAATACCAGGCGCGGCCAGAAAATCCCCGTCCTCACGAGGGAGGCGCTCCTGGCCACGGCGCTGCATATCGAGCCGCCGAGCGGTCGCGCGCCACACAGCCGCAAGCTCATGCGTGAAGTCGCGGAGTTTGTCTTTTCGAGTGCGGGGCATCCTGCGGAAGAAGGAGGTCCGCTGTTCCGTAGCGAGGCTGTGCGCGCGGCGCAGTTGCAGCGGGTCATCGACGAGCAGACGAACAACCATCTCGTGCGCCATCGTCTTCGCATTCTCGAGCGGCTGCACCGCGATCTGATCGCATCGTATGCGAAGGGCGATGCCGGTGCGGTCGCGCGGCTGACGATCGAGGTGAATCGTGACCTGCGGGATTTTTCCGGCAAGAAGGCGAAGCTGATTGCGCAGGACCTCGGCCTGCGGCTCAGCAATTTCAAGAACGTCGCGGCGAAGCTCGAGGAGAAGCTGGCCGGGCAGACGTTCAACGGACGCCCGATCCCGATCACGCCGGGGTTGATCCGCAAGGCGCGCGTGGCAGAAGATCTCGGCTGGAAGTGTCCTTATACGGGCCAGAGCTACGAGCCGATCGATCTCGTCAGCCGCCTCGTGGACAAGGATCACATTATTCCCCGCAGTGAGCGGCCGAGCGACAGCCTCGACTCGCTCGTCATTACCTTCAGTGAAGTGAACCGGATGAAGGGCAAGCGCACGGCGCTGCGATTCATCGAAGATTGCGGGGGACAGCAGGTCGAAGGTCGGCCCCAGCTTTCGATCCGGCCGCAGGTTTCCTATCTGGAGGCGGTGAAGGCGCTGGAGTCCTTCAAAGGCCACGACGACGACAAGAAACGGAAACGCAATCGCAAGCGTTTGCTGGAACTGCGCGACTTTGTCGAAAAGGATTTCGTGCCTCGCGACCTCACGCAGACCTCGCAGCTCGTGCGCCTCGGTGCGCAGGTGCTCGAGCGCGAATACGCTGCCGTTCCCGAGAAGCCGGTCATCACATCGCTGCCCGGCAGCGTGACCGGCGCGGTGCGGCGCTCATGGGATTTGCTCGGATGCCTGGGAGCGGCGAATCCGCTGGCCATGGACCCCGCAACGAACCAGCCGCGCACGAAAACCGAGATTCGCGACATCACGCATCTGCACCACGCTCTTGATGCCTGCACGTTGGTTTTTGCGACGAAATTCCTGCCCGGCCGCGGGCGCGACGGAAGCGCGTGGGAATTACTCGTGCGCCGGCGATTGAACAGCGAGCAACAAGGTCGCGCGAAGGAGTTGTTCAAAAATTATGTGGAATTCGAAAAAGACGGCACGCTGCGGCTCATCGACCTGCCGAAAACCTTTAAGGATCAAATCCGCAAGCGTCTCGCGGAGCGCCGGGTCGTGCAGCATGTTCCTGCGGATATGTCAGGCATGCGCGCGGAGCTGAATGCGTGGCGAGTGGTAAGCGTGGAGAATGACAATGCCCTTCTTCGCCAACGCATCCGCCAGCCGGACGGCACGCGCCCGCTGAAGGAAAAGAAGGAAAAAACCAGCAAGCTGGTCGGGCTTCGTCCCGGCAAACTCCAAAAGCTCAAAGCCGCCCTCGTTGTGGCCGACAACTATGGCCTCGCACTTGATCCCGAGCCGCAGATCATTCCATTTCACAAGGTATGGGTGCGCCTGCGGGAGTTGCGCGAGAAAAACGGCGGCAGGCCCGTGCGGGTGCTGCGCAACGGAATGCTCATCCATATGCCGCAGGGACGCTATGCGGGGACGTGGAAGGTCTTTTCGGTAAAGAACAACTCCTCCGGTATGGCCCTCGACATTGGACGGCCCGATGTAGTGCGCCTGTTGAACAAATCGGAAGGAAGCCGCATCAATGTGCTGCTGGCGTCGCTATTGCGTGACGGGATGTCCGTGCTCGCCAGTCCGCTTTGCGGGATTGCTCCAAACGCCGAAGTGAGGTAGGCTATGTCTGATGAAACTCCGGCTCGATCTTCTGGAGCACCTGACGATGGAGGACATCGCGGAGGTGGCGCTTGCGAACAATCCCCGCTACAAGCCCGAGCCGCGTTTTTCGCAAACTGGAGTTGGCAGTCTGTCACCGACCTCAATCGAAGACTCTGCGCGCGAGGAGGCGCTCAACACGGCCTTAATTCGGAAAGTGGAGAAGCGGCAGGCGGAGACTGGGAAGCCGCTCGATCCGAAATAACCAGCCTTGGCGAAACCCTCGATAAGCTGCGTGGCTTTCACCGCAAAGCTCCCTTCCTTTTCTTCAACGGCAATACGTTTGCCGATATCTCCCGTGCTCTTACCGGCATCCTCTTTCGCGATCTCCCGGCGTCACGCCTCAAGCAATTAACTTCTGCCGTGGCCCACTATGTGGCTGGTGTGCTCGATCGCGAGGCAATGGTCAGCATTGTGGAGGCTCTTTTCCGAGCGACCGTTTTCAAGCCCGGGGATCGCGTAAGGACGCTCAAGGGAACACTGCGCGGAACGATTGTAGAAATTCTGGATGATGGTCGCGTGAAATGGCGCGCCGACGCAGGCTCGGAATTAATCGCTTTGTCGGAAAGTCTCCTTCCGGACGAATGACCGTCCAGGTTGCGCTGTCATGTCCTACCACATCGTCAGCATCGATTCGCCGCAGTGCTCGCTGAGCTGCAAGGACGGTCAGCTCACCTGCAAGACGCCGGAAGGGGAAAAGAAACTGCCTCTGGAGGACGTGGCCTCGATCATCGTCACCAGCTTTTCGGCGAGTATTCACAGCAACCTCTTCCTTGAGGCCGCGAAGCATGGCGTCGCGCTCATCATCTGTGAGGATTTCAAGCCGACGAGTCTCGTGCTGCCGGCAAACCGCTCGACCGATACGCTGCTTTCCCGGGCGCTTTTGAAACTGGAGGAGAGGACGCTCGCGCGGTTTTGGCAACAGACCGTGGATGCGAAATGCCGCAATCAATACGCGCTGGCCGAGCATCTCGCACCGGGAGATTTTGCGCTCCGCGCGCTGCATGAATGCGCATGGGGGCGCAAGCCGCACAAGGAGGCAATCTGCGCGAAGCTCTTCTGGCAGATTTTTGGACGCAGTCAGGACGAGCCGGAGTTTCAGCGCGAGCGAGGCGGCACGAGTGGAGGGGGACTCAACAATTTGCTCAACTACGGCTATGCGGTGCTGCTTTCGACAGTGCTGCAAAAGCTCTTCGGCGTGGGGTTGGATCCGACGTTCGGAATCTCGCACGTTACTCGTGAACGCAGCACGCCGCTTGCCTACGACATCATGGAGCCGTTTCGTCCGTGCGTGGACTGGCGAGTCGTGCAATGGGTGCGGCAGAATCCGACGGCGGAGCGGTGGGAGGTGACGCCCGCATTTCGCAAATGGGTGACCGGGTTTCCGCTCGAGCGCGTCGGATATCTCGATCTCGACCTTGAAGTGCGCGGCTGCATCGAGGGAGTCGTGCGCGGTTTTCGCCGTGCTGTGCTCGCGGGCGATTCCAAGTTCTACAAACCATGGACACCGAAAAATTCAAAATGGGCTGGTTGATCGTCGCATTCGATTTGCCGGTCGGCAGCAAGGAGCAACGGAAGGCGTCGCACGATTTCCGCGAGTGGCTCAAGGACGACGGCTTTCAGATGCTGCAATGGAGCGTCTATGCGCGGGCCTGTGTGACTTTCGCCCGCCAAGAGACACACATCGACCGTGTGAAGAAAAACTTGCCGGAGGAGGGGAGCGTGCGGGCGATCTTCGTGACACGCGCCCAATGGGAAAGGAGCTTCGTGCTCCACGGTTCCCCCGCCACCGAAGTGGCGGCGGAGGAACTCCCGGAGCAGATTCAACTCTGGTAACGCCTCTCGCGGAGCGATTTGCGCCCGGCGAGTCTGCCAGCCCCTAAATTGGATTCAAGGCAAAGCAAACAAGCAATACACAAAACTGAAACTACTAGTCTGCCAGCCCCTAAATTGGATTCAAGGCAAAGCACTGCATGGGTCACTAATGTTGATCCTGCTAGTCTGCCAGCCCCTAAATTGGATTCAAGGCAAAGCGAGAGCGAAGTGATGAGCGAGATGGCTGGTAGTCTGCCAGCCCCTAAATTGGATTCAAGGCAAAGCGATAACCCAGTCGTCGTTGACGGTAGAAGCAGTCTGCCAGCCCCTAAATTGGATTCAAGGCAAAGCGCGGCGACCAACACCCTGCCCGACGAGTCAAGTCTGCCAGCCCCTAAATTGGATTCAAGGCAAAGCAGTCACAATGTAGACCATATTTGCGCCAATAGTCTGCCAGCCCCTAAATTGGATTCAAGGCAAAGCAAAGACAAGTTTGGGAGTATTGTCATTAATAGTCTGCCAGCCCCTAAATTGGATTCAAGGCAAAGCGATTGCGCCGATATCGCTCTAGAACGTAAAAGTCTGCCAGCCCCTAAATTGGATTCAAGGCAAAGCCTGTCAAACACTCAGGAGAGAAATGGAAATAGTCTGCCAGCCCCTAAATTGGATTCAAGGCAAAGCTCAAGTAAGCCAACCATCGACTACGATCACAGTCTGCCAGCCCCTAAATTGGATTCAAGGCAAAGCAGATGTGGCGATGTCCATGCCGGGTCGTTTAGTCTGCCAGCCCCTAAATTGGATTCAAGGCAAAGCAGCGTTCGGTAAGGAACTCCTTCACCTCTAAGTCTGCCAGCCCCTAAATTGGATTCAAGGCAAAGCAACCGGTAGTCAGCAAGGCAATCGCCTCTAAGTCTGCCAGCCCCTAAATTGGATTCAAGGCAAAGCGCGCTTGATGTTCATATCTTGCGCTGGCTGAGTCTGCCAGCCCCTAAATTGGATTCAAGGCAAAGCTACGATAAACTAACCTTGTGGTTATACCGAGTCTGCCAGCCCCTAAATTGGATTCAAGGCAAAGCTATCTCCACCGCGCAATCGTGGCGCTTGTCAGTCTGCCAGCCCCTAAATTGGATTCAAGGCAAAGCAAC
>JAATET010000124.1 GCA_015655545.1 Chthoniobacterales bacterium
CGCATCGAACGTTGCTTCGGCTCCCTCAAAAAGCACCGTCGCTTGGCCACTCGCTTCGACCGCAACGATGCCTCCTACCTCTCCTTCATCTTCCTTGCCGCTTCTCTTCTCTGGCTCTGATTGAATGTCGATTCGCTCTAGTGCTTTCCGACTTTCTGCGGGCTAGCGCTTTCTGACTAGTCAGAAAACGCCCTCTTTCTGCCACGGTATGACTACCCCGTGCCAGGAAGAGTCAGTCCCAAATCTCCGACGAAAAATATTTTCGGTCCGCAGCTCAAAAAACTGCGCACGGCAAGAAGGATGCCGGCGACTGCCATGATCGCAAAACTGGGCGTTCTCGGCTGGGAAGTGGGACACTCCACATTCTCCACACTCGAGGCCGGCCACCGCATTCTCGCCGACACGGAGCTGGCGCTCATCCTGCAGGTTTTGAAAGCGAACCTGAGCGATCTGCGCATTCCCCGGCGGCGGAAAATCTCTTAGAATTTTATCGAGGTTTGCGAAGACCGCGCAGAGAGCTGCATGGCTTTCCGTCACTTGCCGACGGCGACAAAAAAGTTGCCGCAAGGGAGCGCCATCCTAGGGTGGCGCATGCAAGGATTTCTCCGTCTCGCGGCGCTGGCTCTTCTGGGCGCGGCCGCATCCGCGCCGGCGAAGCCAGTCGATCTCCGAAATTTTCACGGCGTCTATCGCGGGAAGGCATCGATCGTACTGTCCGGCGAAACCTACTCCGGCACGGCTCGCATCGTGGTGCAGACCGGAAGCAAAGGCCGCTCGGCGGTCATGACGGTCTCCGGATCATTCCTCGCGCACGGCCGGACTTTCCCGATCTCCAACCGCATCAGCTTTTCTCGTTTCCGGACCTTCGCCGAACGAAGCATCGCGCAGGGATTTCCCGGAAACGCGCTGGGCGTGACCGGCCGCTACACCGCCCACCGGCATCGGCTGACTTTCGGCGCGCCTTTCACGGTGCCAGGCGCGAAGGGCCGGTCGATCGGCTCGCTCGCCACGCGCTCCGGCCATCATGGAAAACAAATTCTCACGCTCCGGACTTCGATCATTTTTGCCGGCCGGCCCGCCGATTATATTTTCGATTTCCGTGTCTCGAAATACGTGCTGCCCTAGCCCTCGACGGCTTCGCGCATTTTTTTCTCTTCCTTGCGCGAGATGCGGCGCGGCTCGGGCTGCAGCTCGTGCAGCACCGTATCGGCGATCGTCCGCGCGGCTTCGGGCCGGCCGAGGCGCCGGGCATTCGCCGACATCGCGGCGAGGCGCTCCGGGTCGCGCAGCAGCGTGCCGAGCTTGTGCGCGAGGATCGTGACCTCGGTGCATTTGATGGCCGCGCCATTCTCGAGCAGCATGTCGGCATTGCGCACTTCCTGCCCGCCAACCGGATCGAGAATGACCATCGGCACGCCGCAGGCCAGCGCCTCGGCCGTGGTGAGTCCGCCGGGTTTCGAAAGCAGCAGCGAAGCCGCGCCGACGAGATCGCGCATTTCCGTCGTGTAGCCGAGCACTCGAAAACGGAACGAATCGCTGGCCGTAAGCTCCGCGACCTGGGCGCGAAGTTCTTCGTTTTTACCGCACACCACCACGGCTTGAAACGGCACATCAAGGCTGCGCAGCCGCTTGACGACAGCCGCCGCGGGGCTGAGCCCGAGCGCGCCGCCGGCGACGAGGAGCAGCGGAAGATCGGGATCGAGACCATGGCGTGCGAAGACCGCTGCGCGATCGATGTGTTGCTCGAAAGCCGGATCGATCGGAATGCCGCTCACCGTAATGCGGTCGCCGGGCAGGCCGAGCGCCTCCATGTGAATCTTGTCGTCGTCCTGCGAGACGAAATAATGGTGGAACGCCCGAGCCAGCCACATGGCGTGGAAATGGTAGTCGGTGACGACGATCGAGAGCTTGGTTTCCACCGCCTTGCGCCGCAGGAGATGCGCAATCACGCCGGCCGGCATGAAGTGCGTGCAGATGACGTGGTCGGGATTGAAATCCTTGATGAGGTTGATGAGCGGCTGGGCCTGCGCGAGGTCGAGCAGCACGCGCACGCGGTCGGTCGCCCACGGATCGTCGCTGCGCTCATACCACCAGCCGAGGAACTCGGGCATCACCGCGGGGAGCCGCTTGTAGAGCCC
>JAATET010000109.1 GCA_015655545.1 Chthoniobacterales bacterium
GACGAGGCCGAGGCGATCTCCATGCCGGGCTTCGAAATCATCAACGACGACGTCCACTGCTCGCACGGCGCGACCTCGAGCGGCATCGACGAGGACGAGCTCTTTTACATGGAGGCCCGCGGCATCCCGCGCAAGGCCGCCTCGCGGCTCATCGTTGCGGGAAAATTCATCTCGCTCCTCGAGCGCATCGAGGACGAAGCCCTGCACGAGAAGCTGGGCGAACTCGTCTTCGAGCGCCTCGGCATTGCCTGATCCATTGGGGGAAGTCATCAAATCCAGCGGCGTCACGATTGTTTTGATGAGACTCAACGGCTGGAAAACAATCGTTCCGAGTCCATCAGAAAATGGTTACAGTTTCTTGACCGAAAATTAGAAAACGAAGTTGGACAACAAGCTTGGCACGGGATTAGCTGTGTCCATTCGCACCGCTCATGCGGAGCCAATTAAAACCAAAAGGAATAGACGACTGAATCACTCGGATAAAATTTATATTGATTTACCCGACAGCGAGATTTAATCTTCCACACAGACATCAGAACAACGCTAGAAATTCTTAACTCAAAATCCCCACTTATTTATGATCTCGAAACTAAAACTTGGAACGTTGTTGGCCGCCGTGGCGCTTTTCGTCGCAGCTCCTGTTAGCTCTTCTTTTGCAGCCAGCACCGCCACCACCAAGGCGCAAATCAAAAAATTGACCAGCCAGCTGAAAAAGCTCACGACGGGGGGCGCATCGGCTAGCCAGGTCAGCAAACTCGTGACCAAGTTGGCTAAATTGGATCCCAAGAACGCCGCAAAGTATTACAAGACCGGCCTGACCAAGCTCTCGAATGCGAACGGCACTGCCGACGCCGACGCCAGCAAGCTCGCGAAAAGTGTGACCAAGATCGTCAAAAAAGCGAATCTTCCTGCAGGTAAGGTTAAAAGTGTGACCAAAGCTGTCACCAAGGCCGACACAGCTTATGTTCCACCACCGGCACCTACGCCGATTTCGTAAAAAACTTCATTGAATCTTTTAAAAAAGCCCCGTGGAAACGGGGCTTTTTTATTGCCAAGATGGATCAATTCCGCGCCGCGAGCTTCTCCCAAAGCGCTTTCTCGTCAGCGCTCAAATCCGTAGGCAGCTCCACGGTCACGACCGCGTAGAGATTCCCGCGTGCTCCATCGGCGCCGGGCAGACCGTGACCCGCCAGGCGGAACTTCCGCCCGCCTTGCGTGCCCGGCGGGATTTTGACCTTGGCCCGTCCCTCCAGCGTCGTGATTTCGGCCGAGCCGCCCAGCACGCATTTCCAGGCGGGCACCGAGAGTTCACGAGAAAGATCCGTTCCCTCCACCTCATACTCGGGATGTTTCTGGAATTTCACCCGCAGATACAAATCACCGGCCGAGCCGCCCGCGGCTCCGGTGCCTCCCTGGCCAGCCAGTCGGATGCGCTGCCCCTCGCGCACCCCTTTTGGGATTTTCACCGTATAGGTCTGGGTCTGGGGCGAATCGCTGCGGCGAAAGGAAATCTGGCGCGTCGAGCCGTGAAAGGCCTCCTCGATCGTCACGAGGATATCCGCCTCGATGTCATTTCCGCGCTGCGGGACATTGGCAAATCCTCCACCGTCGCGCGAGAAACCCGCCCTCCGCGCCCCGAACATCTGCTCGAAGAAATCGCTGAAGCCTGTCCCGCCGAACTCGAAGTCCACGCCTTCTCCCATCCCCTCCGAGCCGGGGAACCCTTCCCCCTGTCGCCATCCGCCGCCTCGCGGCGGGGCGCCGTGCTCCCAATTCGCGCCATATTCATCATACTTGCGCCGCTTCTCCGGATCGCCCAGCACCTCGTAGGCCTCGTTGATCTCCTTGAATTTTTCCTCTGCGGTCTTCTTGTCATCGGCCGTATCCGGATGAAACTTCCGCGCCAGCTTGCGAAAGGCGCTCTTGATCTCGTCCTGACTGGCGGTCTTGGAAACACCAAGCGCCTGGTAATAATCGCGAAATTGCACGGGCATCAGATAGAATTAGCAGAATTTACAAAATTCAGGAGATTCCAATTCCGCCAATTCTGCTAATTCTGTCCAACTTCTCATGCTCGACATCCGCCTCATTCGCGAACAATCCGACGACGTCAAATCGCGCCTCGCCAGCCGCGGCAGCGATCTCTCCGCGGAGGTGGATGCCATTCTCGCTTGCGACGCGGAGCGCCGGCGCAGCGAAACCGAGCTCCAGCAGCTCCAGGCCGACCGCAAGCGCCTGAGCAAGGAAATCGGCGGACTGCGCGCGAAGGGCCAGGATTCCTCGGCCATCGAGGCGGAAGTCAAATCTTTCGGAGATCGCATGGACGCGCTCAACCGCGCCGCCACCGAACTCGACGAAAAACAGCGCACGCTCCTGCTCAACATCCCGAATCTCCCGTCGCCCACCACGCCCGTCGGCGCGGACGCCGCCGCAAATCCCGTCCTCCGCGAATGGGGCGCGAAGCCCGCACTCGTGCGCACCGAGGACCACGTTGCCATCGGCGGGCGCCTGGGTCTTTTCAATTTCGAGCTCGCCGCGAAAATCAGCGGCAGCGGCTTTGTCGTTTACACCGGCGCCGGCGCGCGGCTGGAAAGATCGCTCATCAATTTCCTCGTCGATCTTCACACCATCGAGCACGGCTACCGAGAGATTCTTCCGCCCTTCGTCGTTCGTTCGGAATCGCTCGTCGGCACCGCGCAGTTGCCGAAATTCGCCGACCAGCAATATCGCTGCGCCGATGACGAACTCTACCTCGCGCCGACGGCGGAAGTTCCCGTCACGAATCTCGAACGCGACGAGCTCAAGGCGCTTTCCGACCTCCCGATCAAATACGCCGCCTACACCCCGTGCTTCCGACGCGAGGCAGGCTCCGCCGGCCTCGGCACGCGCGGTCTCATCCGGATGCACCAGTTCGACAAGGTCGAGCTCGTCAAAATCACCACGCCGGAAGATTCCGACGCCGAGCTCGAGACGCTCACCGCCAACGCCGAGCGCGTGCTTCAACTCCTCGGCCTGCACTATCGCGTGATCGAGCTTTGCACAGGCGACATCGGTTTCGGCTCCCAAAAAACCTATGACATCGAAGTCTGGGCGCCCGGCCAGCAGGCCTATCTCGAAGTCTCCAGCTGTTCGAATTTTGGCGACTACCAGGCCCGCCGCATGAACCTCCGCCACAAGGACGCCGAGGGAAAAAATCGGTTCTGCCACACCCTCAACGGCTCCGGCACCGCACTCGCCCGCCTTTACGTCGCCCTTCTCGAAAGCGGCCTTCAGCCTGATGGCAGCGTGCTTCTGCCCGAGCCACTCCATCGGTATTTTGGAAGCGACCGCATCGGCTGATCCGTTTCTCGCGCGGCTCGCGATTGGCTTGGAAAGCCGGCCAAGGATCCGTCGCGCGCTGGTCGCTGTCTCGGGCGGGCGCGATTCCGTGGCCCTGCTGCACGGCCTCCATGCACTCGGTTACCGCAAGCTCATCGTCGTCCATCTCGATCATCGACTTCGAGGCGCGGCCTCCCGAACCGACGCAAAATTTGTCGAACGCCTGTCGAGCAAGCTCGGCCATCCTTGTGTGCTGGGCCAGGCGGATGTGCGGAGCTACGCAAAGGAGCGCGGACTTTCCGTCGAGCTCGCCGCCCGAGAATTGCGACACGTATTTTTCGCCGGCGTCGCGCGCCGCCAGCGCTGCCGCACGATTTTTCTCGCGCACCATGCCGACGACCAGGTCGAGACCTGCCTCTTTAATTTTCTGCGTGGGAGCGGCACGGCGGGATTGGCCGGAATGCGCCCCATGTCGTCGCAAAAAATCGGCGGCAAGGAGTTGCAACTCCTTCGACCCATGCTGGCCATCCGCCGCCGTGAAATCGAGGCCTACCTCGACACGCACAAACTGGCTTGGCGCGAAGATGCCAGCAACGGCAGCGATGCTCACACTCGAAACCGTCTGCGCCAGCGCGTGATGCCGATACTCGCCGAGGAATTCGGCCCGTCTTTTCCCGAAGCGATTCTTCGAGCGGCGGCCATTCTCAGCGCGGAGGAAGACTGGATGGGCTCCGAGACGGACAAGCTTCCCCCGGGAGACGAGATGTCCGCGCCCGCTTTAACGGCGATGCCGCTGGCCTTGCGGCGCCGTGCGGTGCGGCGC
>JAATET010000060.1 GCA_015655545.1 Chthoniobacterales bacterium
AGCACCTCCATGCCGCTGCGCTGGATGATCTTCACCGATTCGACGAGATCCTTTTTGGTGTTCTGCACTTTCTGGCACTCCTGCAGGCTGGCCGCGGAGGGGGTTTCCAATCCCAGGAACACTTTCTTGAACCCGGCCTCGGCCATGAGCGCGCACAGCTCGGGATCGTCCGCGAGATTCACGGATGCCTCGGTGAGGAATCCCATGCGGGCGCCCGTCGCCTCCCTCCACGCGATGATTTCGCGCAGGAGCTCGCGGGCGCATTGTTTCTTGCCGATGAAATTGTCGTCCACGATGAAAACCATGTCCTGCCAGCCGCGGAGGCGCAGCGCCTCGAGCTCGGCGATGAGCTGCGCCGCGGGCTTCGTGCGAGGCACGCGCCCATTCATGATGATGATGTCGCAGAACTCGCAATTGAACGGACAGCCGCGGGAAAACTGCACCGACATCGTGACGTAGTGCCGCAGGTCGATGAGGTCCCATCGCGGGATCGGCGTGAGCGACAAGGCCGGCCTTTCCTCGCTCCGATAGCATGGCTGCAGCGTCCCGCGGCGCAGGTCCTCGACGAGCCGCGGCATCGCCAGCTCGGCCTCGCCCAGGACGAAATGCCCGATCTCGGGAAACTCGTGGCTGCCGGTCGTGAAGAGCGGGCCGCCCGCGATCACGGTGCGAGCGGCGGCCCGGCACCGCGCCGCGATCTCGCGGACCGATTCGCGATGCACGATCATCGCGCTGATCATCACGTAGTCGGCCCAGTGAAGATCGCGGTCGGAAAGTTTTTGGACGTTCAGATCGACGACGCGCAAATCCCATTCCGCGGGGAGCATCGCCGCGACGGTCAGCAGGCCGAGCGGCGGGAAGGCAGCCTTCTTCCCGAGAAAGTGCATCACGTGCTTGAAGCTCCAGAACGTGTCGGGACTGCGCGGATAAACCAAAAGGAGTCTCATCGTGTGAAATCCAACGGAACCGCTCTCCTCGGAACCGGGCAAAGGAAATCCGGAAATTGCTTGTCCGGGATCAAGCGTGGCGCCAGTTCGGCGACTCCCCGGAGAATTCGCGGACAAGACACGCCCGGAATTGGAGGTGAGAATTTTGACGAAGTTAACCAAACGGTCTTTTTCGAACCTGGCCTGACTTTCTTATGTGTTCCGCCGGTCCAAAGCGGTCTATGAATGGTGGCGGCACCATCGTAGGATCGTTTTATGCCGGAAACCATCGGATCGTCAAAAACCCCAAAGATCGATTCCAAGGGAAGTGCTGCCGCGCCTCGCTTCACGAAGGGCAATGCCCCACGCCGGTGGCAGGATTACCTCGCCTACCCTCGGATTCTGTTCATGGTCATTATGGCTCTCGTGATGTTCGGAATGTTCGTCGCTTTTGGCATCTATGTTTTGTTTTTTGAAAAGTAGGCGTTTGCAGATCGGTGGATTCCGCGGATCGCCTATCGTGCCGACTCAAACTCTCATCTGAAATGAGCGCCCGGGCCGAGAATGCCCAACCGCAGTTTTCTCATTCCGACAATGACTGCGTTTTCGGGAGATTTTGCAGCCCGTAGGAAACGATTTTGTATTGAAGGGCTCGGCGGCTGATTCCAAGGCGGTCGGCAGCCTCCGCGCGATTGGAGGTCACTTTCAAGAGCGTCTGGCGGATGAGTTCGGCTTCGACCTGGGCCAGAGACATGCCGGGCGTGATCGTGAATGCCTGCTCACCTTTCGGGGATCGGACCAAGGACGAGGGCAAATCCTCCACGGCAATAATGGATTTGGGAACGGTCACCACCAGCCGCTCGATGACGTTGCGCAATTGCCGCACATTTCCCGGCCAGCGCAGCGTTTGGAAGAGAGCCACGGCCTCCCGATTGAAGCGCTTTCTCTGGCGGCGGTGATGTTTGGCGCAAAAGTGCTCGGTGAATGACGCCACCAAAGTGGGAATGTCCTCGGCCCGTTCCCGCAATGGGGGGATGAGAATCGTCACGATGTTCAGCCGGTAAAACAAATCCTCGCGAAAATTCCCGGTCATCCCTTCGGCTTCGAGGTCTTTGTTGGTCGCGGCCACGATCCGCGCGTCGGCATGTTCCACCTTGTGGCTGCCGACGGGCCGAAAGATCCCATCCTCGAGAACCCGCAGCAAATCGCCCTGCCCCTTGGGCGACATGTCGCCAATCTCATCGAGAAACAAGGTGCCGCCGTGGGCAAGCTGGAAGCGGCCGTGCCGGTCGTTGATCGCGCCGGTAAATGCGCCCCGCACATGCCCGAAAAGCTCGGCCTCGATCAAGTTGTCGGGCAAGGCCGCGCAGTTGACCGCGATAAAGGGTTTGCTGCGTCGCCGGCTCTTCTCGTGAATGGCCCGGGCGACGATTTCCTTGCCGGTTCCGCTTTCGCCCTGAATCAAGACCGTGACATCGGTGGGGGCGATTTGCGCGACCAGGGCATTGATATCCTGCATGGAGCGGCTCTTCCCGGCAAAGATGTCCGGCTCGGAGCGCTTGCGCAGACGCGATTTGAGGCGCTGGTCCTCGGCCACGAGGGCCTGGTGTTCGAGAGCTTTGCCAATGGACTCGATAAGCTGGTCGGAATCAATTGGCTTGGAGAGATAATCGAAAGCGCCTTTCCGAATCGCATCGACCGCCGTGCAGATGGTGCCCTTTTCACTCGCGAAGATGAACTGGGTGTCGGGCGTAATGGCGCGAATCTTGTCCATGAACGCCACCGCATCGATGCGATTCGCGTCGAAGGATTTGACAACCAGGTTGAAGAGCTTCTCCTCGGCAAGGACGATGGCATCGCGTTCGGTCGAGGCTGACCATACTTGATAGCCAGCCTCCTTCAATGAATCGCGGATGGCTTCCCCCGCCTCGATCTCCCGGTCCAATACGAGAATGTGAATTTTGCGCGGGTCCATGTCTTTCCAGGATACTGCACACACCGTGTCCTGTCAGTGCAAGGATTGCACTTTTGGAAATGAGGCCTCGATCAAGGGTCGCCAGACTTTGATTCCTAAGCTGTAGAACTATCTAATTATAAGTTATTTATGAGATTGGTTGGCATCGCGGGCACAGATAATGTTTCTGACGTGCCGAATGCACATTATTGAGCGCCGTTCTTATCTCCATTCGCTCAGGGACGAGGACTTCGACCTCGCCTATCCTCGTGACATCCGGCAGCTTTCATCCCGGCATTGGACGCCCGCCAAGGTGGCTCGCAGCGCGGCCAGGTTCCTTGTGGATGAGCCGGGAACCCGGGTGCTCGATATTGGCTGCGGGCCGGGGAAATTCTGCATCGTCGGAGCACTCTCCACGACGGGGCACTTCACGGGGGTGGAACAACGCGCACGCCTTGCCAGGATCGGTCGCTCGGTCATCGAAGAAGCCGGAATTCCAAACGCCCAAGTCATCCACGGCAATATCACCGAAGTCGATTTTTCCAATTTCGATTCGTTCTACCTGTTCAACCCCTTTGCGGAAAACCTGCTCACAACCGACAAGATTGACTCAACGGTGGAACTCTCCAAGGAGCTTTACTGCGAATACTCCGAGCATGTGGCGTTGTCGCTGGCCATGGCTCCGATTGGCACGCGCGTCGCGACCTACTGGGGCTCATTCGAGGAGATACCCCTCGGCTACCGGTTCATTGATAGCTCACCGACGAGCATGCTCAAGTTCTGGCAAAAAAACCGGGATGTCGGCATGGATGAGCTGGCAGGGCGGGCTCCCGAGCCAGCCAGGCGGTTTAACGTCTTCGGTCCGGCTTTTTGGAAGCTCCTTACCCGAAAATTTGCGCTGCACTGACATCTGGCGAGTCGTGCAGTAATTGCGCGAGTCGCTCGAGAGAGGTTGTAAACGGATTGGGGCAAAATCGCCAAATTTTTCATAAGAAGTTATTGACCAGGTCGTTGCATTGAAACTTCTGGATGCTGGCACGCCCTGTGCAACGTAAGAGGGCATGAACCAAGCGCAGCACATCATCCCCCGGCTCAAGCAATTGGTTGAGCTGGAACGCACGCACGGCCTGCTTGCCAAAAACAAGCTATCCGGAGCGCCCATCGTCGCGGAAATCGAAACCGTTCGGGCGCTCCTGCCTACTTCAATCCTTCGCCATCACGATGCGCGCCGGGCGAGGGGAAAGATGAGCCTGGCACGGGTAACCAACGGAATTTGCGGATCCTGCCATTTGGGTATTCCCCGCGGTCGTCTGGCCGACCTTCGGCGCGTGACCGATGCGCTCAACGTCTGCGGACAGTGCGGGGCGTTCATTTATTTGGACATCGAAGATGAGGTTCCTGTGCCGGTCGAAAAGGCCGTTCGAGCCAAACGCATCCGCAAAACCACCCAAACCGTAGACTCATGAGACCGCACTTTATTGTCACGTTGGTGCCGGGCGACGGAGTCGGTCCGGAAATTGCCGGTTCACTCATCAAAATTTTCGAAGCAGTCGAGGCTCCGATAACGTGGGATGCCTACATCACGCCAACCGATTCTCCGGCCACCTTCGCCGCCATCGTGGAAAGCGCGCGCAAGCATCGGCTCCTGCTCAAAGGCCCGCTGACGACCGAAATTGCCAACGGGGCCTCGTCTCGAAATGTCGTCTTGCGCACGGCGCTGGACCTCTTTGCCAATGTCCGCCCATTCAAGTCTTTCGATGGGGTCGAAAGCCGCTGGGACGGCGTGGACCTTTTAATCATCCGGGAGAACACGGAAGGTGCCTACACCGGCATCGAGCACGACTACGGTAATGGCAGGGTGGAAGCGGTCAAGGTCGTGACCCGGGAAGCGTCCCTGCGCATTGCCGAATATGCCTTCCAGGCCGCGCGCAACCGTCCCCGGCGCGAACTCGCAGTCGCGCACAAGGCGAACATCATGAAAAAGTCCGATGGGCTATTTCTGAAGTGCTGCCGCGAGGTCGCGAGCCAACCTTTTGCGTTCGGAGCCTCTTGAGAACAAAATCCATCCGGGATCCGATTTTTCGCCCCAGACTTCTCGATTGCCTTGAAGGCTACACGCGCCCGCAGTTTTTCGCGGACCTGACGGCGGGCATTACGGTCGGCATCGTCGCCCTTCCGCTCGCCATGGCCTTTGCCATCGCGTCGGGGGTAAAGCCGGAAGCGGGGATATTCACCGCCGTAATCGCGGGATTCATTATCTCGGCTCTCGGCGGCTCGCGGGTGCAAATCGGCGGTCCGACCGGAGCATTCATCATTATCGTTTTTGGCATTCTGGCCAAATACGGCGCGGCCAATCTCGCCATTTGCACGATGATGGCGGGGTTGATTCTCCTTGCCATGGGGGCGCTCCGCCTCGGCACGGCCATCAAATTTATTCCCTATCCGCTCACCATGGGATTCACGAGCGGCATCGCGGTTCTCATCTTCAGCACTCAGGTGAAGGATTTTCTCGGGCTTTCCGTCGCCCAGGTCCCGGCTGAGTTGGTTGAAAAGATTCGCCTGCTCGGCTCGCACCTCTCTTCCTTCCAGTGGCCGACGCTCGCTCTCGCGGTTGCCTCGCTGCTCATTATTGTCTTCTGGCCGCGCAAGTGGGCGAGAAGGGTGCCCGGCTCGATGGTGGCGCTCGTTCTCGGCACGGGACTGGTCATGCTCTTCCAAATTCCGGTCGAGACCATCGGCAGCCGCTTTGGCGGTATTCCGCAGGGCCTTCCGAAGATGGTTCTGCCTGATTTGTCGTGGGCGAACATCCAGCACCTCATTCCGCCGGCGCTCACGATTGCATTGCTCGCGGCCATCGAATCCCTGCTCTCGGCGGTGGTGGCGGACGGGATGATCGACGACCGCCACGACTCGAATCAGGAATTGATGGCTCAAGGCATCGCCAATCTGGTTTCTCCGCTCTTCGGCGGCATTGCGGCCACGGGTGCCATTGCCCGCACGGCGACCAACGTGAAAAATGGAGGCCGCACCCCGGTCGCCGGAATGGTGCACGCTCTCACGCTCCTTGTCATTCTCCTCGTCGCGGCTCCGCTAGCCCGCTTTATACCGCTCGCCACATTAAGTGCGGTGCTGGTGGTGGTGGCCTTCAACATGGGCGAGTGGCATCACTTCAGGCGCCTGACTAACTGGCCCAAAGGGGACGCGCTCATCTTTCTCTCCGCCTTCGGACTTACCGTGCTCGTTGACCTCACGGTTGCCGTCGAAGTCGGCATGGTGGTCGCGGCCATTCTCTTCATCAAAAAGGTTTCCGAATCCACGGAGGTCTCCGCAGTCGATGACGGCACCGACACCGAGGGCAACCATCATTCGCTCGTGGGCAAGGACATCCCGCACGGGGTGCTCGTCTTCCGGTTGTTCGGAGCTTTCTTCTTTGGAGCGACCGATAAATTGGAAGCTGCCCTCGAGAGCGCGCACCGGGAACCCAAGGTTCTTATTTTGCGGATGCGCAAGCTTCTGGCCATCGATGCCACGGGGCTCAACGCCCTCGAAGACCTTCTCGCCAAACTCCGCCGCAAGGGCGGGCATCTCATTCTCTCGGCTCCTCATACCCAGCCTTATCTCATGATGGAAAAGGCCGGGTTCATTTGGGACCTCGGGCCCGAGAATGTTTGCCCGGACATCGATGCCGCACTCGCCCGGGCACGCCAAATTCTCGCCGGCCCCGATTTACCAAATGCCGCTTCCAATCGGTTTCAAGAATCGATGCTCCGCGAACAACACACATAACGCCGTGCCCATCTCCGAACAAAAATCGCTTCTCGTTCTCGTTGCCGAAGGCGATGCGGCCTTGCGCCGTGGCATCGAACTCTTCCTCGTTTCCGAAGGCCACTATGTGATGAGTGCCGCAACGATCAATGAAGCCTCTGAACTTCTCCGTGAAAACGATTTTGATCTGCTCGTTTCGAACGTCGATTTGCCAGATGGCTCGGGCTTTGAATTGCTCGCCACGGCGCGCAAAATTCAACCGATCCATGCGGTCGCGATTGCCGCAGCCTCTCGAGCATCGCTGCATCCCGCGGCCAGGGAATGCGGCTTCGGCGGAATGCTCGTCCTGCCTTTTGAGCTGAACCTGCTGGCGAACGCGATCGCGGCCCTGCCTCTCGAATGATTCCGGCGGAGAAGGCCAGGGGCGTCGTTTTACGAGAAAGACCCAGCACCGATGGGGTTGTGATTTTAAGTGAGCCTATAAGTCAGATTGGGCGGCGCTTCGCGGGAGTTCTGGTGGATGCCGGTGGTCAAGCTCTGGAAGCGATGGCGGCCGCTGCGCGGACGCCTTGCCTTTTCAATACCGCGTTCGTTCCTGCTTTCCGAGGGCTGGTTGTTCGCGGAATCTGGGATCAATCCGCCGCCTTGGCGAGGCTGGCCTGGGCGAAGATTTCCGCGAGGGAGCTGATCTTGGCCGGCTTATTGAGGTAGCCGTCCATGCCGGCATCGAAGCAGCGCTGGCGGTCGGCCGGGAAGATGTTCGCGGTGAGGGCGAGGATGAAGACGGGGAGTTTTGTGTGCGCGGCCTTTTCGATGGCGCGGATTTTTTCGGTGGCTTCGATGCCGTCCATTTCGGGCATTTGCAGGTCCATGAGGAGGAAGTCGGGGGATTCTTTTTGGAAAATTTCGACGGCTTCGCGGCCGTTGCGGCTGGCCAGAGGGGCGTAGCCCAGGCGGCGGACCAGCGTCTGGATGAGCTTGAGGTTGATGGGGTCGTCCTCGGCGATGAGCATGCGCAGAGGATGGCGGCTGGCAAAGCTGGCGTCGAGCGGGGCGCTGGATCGGTCGGGCGCGCCCGCCGGCGGGTCTGGAGCTTTTGCCTCCTCGAGCGGAACGACCACGCGAAATTCCGAGCCCTTGCCGGGCGTGCTCTCGACCGTGAGCGTGCCGCCGAGGAGCTCGGTGAGCCGCCGGGAAATCGTGAGTCCCAGGCCGGTGCCGTTGTGGCGGCGCGAGGTGCTGGAATCGGCCTGGGTGAAGGGCTGGAAGATGCGGTCGAGTTCTTCGGGGGTGATGCCGCAGCCGGTGTCGGCGACGGAGAAGACATGGGTGGCCGGGCGGCCGGCGAGCGGGGAGAGGGCGATGCGGACGGAGCCTTCTTCGGTGAATTTGAGGGCGTTGCCGGCGAGGTTGAGCAGCACCTGGCGGAGGCGACCGGCGTCGCCTTCGAGCCGCTCGGGCACGCCTGGCGCGCAGGAAACGAGAAGCTGAACGCCGCTTTCCGCGGCCTGGCGGGAGAGCAGGGCGCGGATGTCGTCCAGCAGGGACCGAGGGCTGAATGCGGTTTTCTCGATGTTCATGCGGCCGGCTTCGAGCCGGCTCAAGTCAAGGATGTCGTCGAGGATGCGCAGCAGGGCTTCGCCGCTCCGGGTGATGACGCGGGCATGGCCCTGGCTTTCCGGCGAGAGGCCGGGAGCCTGCCGGAGCAGCTCGGCGAAGCCGAGGATGCCGTTGAGGGGCGTGCGCACCTCGTGGCTCATGACGGCGAGGAATTCGCTCTTGGCGCGATCGCCGGCGCGGGCCTGCTCGGAGAGCTCCTTTTCCAGGGCGAGGGCCTCGGCAAGCTTTTGCTCGCGATGCCGCTCCTCGGTGATGTCGCGGTGAATCCAGGTGCGCCCGTAGTAGCGCCCTTCCTTGTCGAGCACGGGCGCGGAATAGCGGTCCAGAATGGCGCCGTCGACGAGCTCGACCACATCGCGGCTGATTTCCTCGGGATGCTCGTAGAGCCAGGCGATCCTGGCCAGGAACCCGTCGGGGTCTTTCACCTGCCGGGTGGCGAACTCGAGCTGCGGTGCGACATCCTCCAGGCCTGCGAGGTTGGACGGGATTCTCCACATCTGCGTCATGCGCTGGTTTTGGATGACCTTTTTTCCGTGACGATCCACGACGAGGATGCCGTCGAGGGAGCTTTCGACCTGGGCCTCGAACATGGCGGTCTCCTCCCGCAGGGCCTCCTCCATCCGCTTGCGCGCTTCGATGTCGAGGCCGACGCCGACGAAACTCCGCCGGCCGTCGCGCTCGAAGCGCATGCCGGTAAACAGGTAGGGGATCCGCCGCCCATCCTTGAGGAGGAAGTTCGCCTCGACCTGGGCCTCGCCCTTCTCGAAGACCTCCGCCATTCGGCTCGCGATCAGCTCCTTTTCGCCTTCGGCAAAGAAATCCAGCGGGTGCATGGCCGCGAGCTCTTCGGCGGAGTAGCCGGTGACCAGCTCGTGGTTTTTGTTCCACCGCAGGAAGCGCAGGCTGTCGTCGTAGTGATAAAAAATTCCCGGCAGGCTGTTGAGCACGGCGTTGGAGAAATCGCGCTCCTCCCGCAGCCTCCGCTCGATGTTTTTGCGCCAGGAGATGTCGAGGGCGACGCCGATGTAACCCTTCCGGCCGTTCTGCTCGAAGCGCATGCCGGTAAACAGATAGGGGATCCGCCGCCCATCCTTGAGGAGAAAGTCCGCCTCGACCGAGGACTCGCCCTTCTCGAAGACCTCGGCGATCCGGCTCGCGACGAGTTCCTTTTCGTCTTCGGCAAAGAAGTCCAGCGCCCGCATGGCCGCGAGCTCTTCGGCGCGGTAGCCGGTGATCCGCTCGAAGTTTTTGTTCCACCGCAGAAAGCGCCCGCTGTCGTCGAATTGATAAAAAGCTCCCGGCAGGCCGTTGAGCACGGCGTCGGAGAAATCGCGTTCCTCCCGCAGGGCTTCCTCCGTTTGCTTGCGCTCGGTGATGTCGCGGGCGACGCCGACGATCACGCCGTCGGCCTTGGAGAGCACGAGCGACCACGTGAGGCGCACGGCTTGTCCGGACTTGTGGATCAGGCGGCATTCGAGCTCCCGGATGCTGCGGCCCTGCATGACGGCCTGAAACTCGTCCAGGACGGCGGCCAGTTCATCGGGGTGAACCAGTTTCTCAAAGGGAATGCCCGTCAGCTCGGCGGGCTCGTAGCCCAGCACGGTCCTCGACGCGGAGCTGACCTCCAGAAAACACCCCTGCGCGTCGACCGTGCAGATGAGGTCGAGGGAATTCTCGAGGATGAGCGTCTTCATGTGCTCGACCTTGCGGTGCTGGCGCCGGCTCTCGGCCGCGTCGAGCGCGCGCGCCACCGCCGGAACGAGTCGGGTGAGATTCTGCTTGAGCAGGTAATCCTCGGCCCCGAGCTTGAGCGTCTCGACGGCGACATCCTCGCCCACCGTGCCGGAGACGACGATCACGGGGAGGTCGTAGTGGCCGGTTTCCTTTACGATTTCGAGTGTGCCGTGGGCGCTGAAGGACGGCAGGCTGTAGTCGGAGAGAACAATGTCCCAGGGCTCGTCGCGCAGCGCCTGTCGAAGGTCTTCCTCAGTCTCGACCCGCCGGGCGCGCAGGTCATACCCCCCGCTTCTCAGGGTTTCCTGGATGAGGATCGCGTCGTCCTCGGAATCTTCGACCATGAGAGCGCGGAGGATGGGTTTCATGGCACGGGATTTCTTGCGGGGGTTTCGTTGAGGAGGAGCCAGTAAAGGCCGAGCTGGCGGACGGCTTCGAGGAACTCGGCGAAGTTTACCGGCTTGCGCACGTAGCTGTTGCAGCCAAGGCGGTAGCTGGCGATGAGGTCCTGCTCCTCGCGCGAGGAGGTGAGGATCACGACGGGCAGGAACTTCGTGCGCTCGTCGCCGCGAATGCGGCGGAGGACCTCGAGCCCGTCGACCTTGGGCAGCTTGAGGTCGAGCAGGATGATGGAGGGCTGCATCTGCCCGCCCTGGCCGTCCGGCCCGAAAAGCAGGTCGAGCGCCTCGGCGCCGTCGTGCGCCACGGTGATGGCGTTGGAGATGTGATTTTGCTGGAAGGCGAGGATGGTCAACTCCTCGTCGTCCGGGTTGTCTTCAACGAGAAGGATGGTCTTGCTGCTCATGGCTCGGTTTGATTCAGAGGGAAAATCGGAAGGTGGCGCCCTTGCCGGGCTCGGCCTGGGCGGAAATGCGCCCGCCGTGGCGGCTGACGATGCGCTGGACGGTGGCCAGGCCGATGCCGGTGCCGGGAAATTCCGTCGCGCGGTGCAGCCGCTGGAAGGGGCCGAAGAGCTTGTCCGCGTAGCGCATGTCGAAGCCGGCTCCGTTGTCGCTCACGGCGAAAACGGTGGCGCCGTCCTCGCTGCCCTCCGAGGTGAAGGCAATGCGGGCGTCGGGCGTCTTCGAGGTGAATTTCCAGGCGTTGCCGAGAAGATTTTCCAGCAGGACGCGCAGCAGGCGGGCGTCGCCCTCGGCGCGCAGTCCGTCCTCGACGGCGACTTCCACCTGGCGATCCGGCGCGGTGTGACGAAGATCGGCAAGGATGTCGCGGGCGATGGCGCTGAGGTCGACCGCCTCGCAACGCATCTCGTCGCGGGAAACGCGGGAGAGGTTGAGGAGGTCGTCGATTAATTCCCCCATGCGATGCGTGGCGGCCAGGATGCGGCCGAGATAATTCTGCGCGGTTTCGTCGAGGGCGCCGGCGTGGTTCTTGGCCAGGATCTCGGCGAAGCCGGCGATGCCGCGCAGGGGAGCGCGCAGGTCGTGCGAGACGGAATAGCAAAAGGTCTCCAGCTCATTGTTGAGGGTCTGGAGTTCCCGGGTGCGATGGGCGACGCGCTGCTCGAGCTCGGCGCGGATTTCGTCGGCCTTCCTCTCGGCGGCACGCTGGGCGGTGATGTCGTTGAGAAAGAGGGTGCGGATTTCACGGCCGTTCTGGCTGACGGTCACGAGCCGCAGCTCCGCGTCGAACGCCCCATTGGCCCCGATGAATCGAGACGCACCGATGCTCGTGGCGTCCAAAATCGCGGCCCAATCGGCGGGGCCGTCGGGCGCGAGCACCGATTCCGCGACATCCCGGCCGAGAGCCCGATCCCGCTCCAGGCCGAACATGCGCTCCGCGGCGGCGTTCCACTCGATGACGGCCATGCGGTGGTCGATACTGAAGATCGCCGTGTTGGTGGAGTCGAAAATAGCGGCCTTCAAGGCGAGCGAGGCCACCTTCTGTTCCTCGGCTTCGAGCAATTGGCTGACGTCCAGCACCAGGGCGCAGCCGCCGGCCTGTCCGGCCTCGTCCGGATCGAGCCGCGTCACATACCACTCGCAGTCCGGATTGCGTCCATCGCCGGTCCGGCTTTTGGCGAAGAGCTGCGCCTGGCGCGCCGCGGAGCGGGCGGGGTCGAGCACAGTCTCGGCTCGGTGACGGTCTTCCGGCGCGACCAGCAGAACGACCGGCTGGCCGACCATCGTCGCCGATTCCTGCTGGAAGAGAGAGACGGCCGACGCGTTCACGCTCGTGATGCGCGATTGGGCATCCCACTCGATGACGGCCAGCGGAGTGTTCTCCAGATGCGACCGCAGCCGGCTGTTCTGGGTCGAGAGCTCGCGTTCCCGTTGCCGGACGGCAACCGCCATGCGGCTGAAGGCTTCGCCGAGGAGCTGGGTCTCCCGGAACTCGTCCGTGGCGGAAGCGGCTGTCGTCGCCGCCGCTTCCGGCTCGTGCGGCCCGAAGTTGGCAACGCGCTGTTCCAGCTCCGCGAGCGGCCGACCGAAGCGGCGGGCCATGCGGACCGAGACCAGCACGAGCCCCGCCGCCATGGCCAGTCCCATGCCGACTACCTGATACAACTGCCGGCGGAGCGGGGCTTCGATCAAGGTGTCCTTGCGCGACGCGATGATCAACCACGAGACGCCGCCCTTGAGCTCCATGCGGCGGGCGGCGACCCACCGGCGCTCCCCATCCAGTTCCATCCGGTCCACGAAGACATCGCCGGAGAGCCCGATCAACGGGGCGAGGTCGCGGGAAGGTGGGAGCGGCGACCGGTTCACGCCCGGGCCGCCGATCAGACGGGGCGTTTCTCCCAGCTCCACGATCTGGAGCTCGCAGTGATATTCCGCGGCGAGGGATTTCACGAAGCTGTTCAGCGCCGGCATGTCGAAGTCGGTGTCCAGCACGCAGATCGGCCGGCCGGCGTCGTTCCGGATGGCTTTCACGTAGCTGAAGCCCCAGAGGGGTTCGCTGTTTGCCGCATGGACGATCCACTGGTAGGTCGGAATCCACGTGTCGCCGGCCGGACTCTTCAGCGCCGCCAGATAGAACGGCCGGCTCCTCGGATCATATCCATCGGTGGGACGCTCCTCGTGGAGCACGAAGCCATTGTCCCTTAGAATGAAGTTTCGCGTCACCGGATCATTGGTCCGCGTGCCGGGGAAGAGCCAGAGCCAGATCGCGCCGGAAGCGGTCCGTTCCAGGCATCCGTATTCGCCGGTCCCGGGCAGGACGATCCCGAGGTAGCTCAGTTCCGGCCGCTGCTCGAACGCCGCGAGCGAGCTTTCCAGGGTCGAACGCAGCGTGGCCCCCGTCACTCCCGGCGTGTGCGAGACGCGTTCGGCCGACTCCGCGGTCATCTCCGCCGACCGGATGAGAATCCGCAACCGCTCCACCGCCCGATTGAGCGTTTCGTTGATTTCCTGCCGCGCCGCCTGCCTGGTGCTGGCGGCTCCCTGCCAGACCATCGCGATCAGCAAGGCCAGCCCGAGGGCGATGACCAGCCCCGCGACATTGAAGATCAATGCCTGGACGAACGAGATGGACCGGCGGGACGGTTTCATGGGGGGCAATCACCGCGCCTCTTCGGCGGAACAAATGTCGCGGAAAACTCCCAGGGGAGATCCCGGCCAACGAGTTCCCCGGGGAAGTCTCGCGAGAGGGCGAGGAGCTTGTCGCTGGCAAAAAGAATTTTTCCCTGCGTGTGGGTGACGCTGATGAGCGCGCGCTCGAAATCCCCCCTCAGGACTTCGGAGAGAGCGGGGCCGAACCGTGCGGCCTGCTCGGGGCGGCTGGGAGTGGACCGCTCCCAGATACTCCTCGGAGGATGTGGATTTGAGTCTCAACGCGTCGAGCGAAAATCGCGGAAATTTCGCGATATTTAGCCAGCCAAACGGGTCGAAGCAAAGCGGAATCGAAGCCCGGACAGGAAAGATGGCGTTTATCTGGCTAATTTTCCACAACCCCATTGCAATACAACTTTTTTTGGGTGACCTCGATACGCTTATTGGCGATCCGACGTTTCTGGATGCGGTGGATCGGTTGAGAACCCTCAATGGCCCAGGCGATTGGCGAGAATGCAACGGGTGGGCGGGGAGGCGGGCTGGGAGCGCCGCGACCCGAGCGGCAGCATTTTTTTCCTCCGGCTGTGGGCTGGAGATGGACCGTGAGAACTTTCACAGGAGAAAACGGAGACCCCCTGCCGTCCTCCGTTCCCTCTGTTGCCTCCTGTAAAATTCAGGAGAGCCTCTACGCCGCGAGGTCCACTTCCAGCCATGTCTCGGCGCCGAGATGGAGCGTGTTGAGGCTGAAATAGGGCGGGACGGCGAGAGGGAACTGCACGTAGCCGTCGCGGGCGCGGCCGATGATCAGGTCGGTGCGGCTGGCGATTTCGAGCCGCAGCAGGTCGCCGGGCTGGAGCCGCGTGGCGGACGGGGTGAGGCTGAAGCGGAGTGTGACCGGCTCGTTCGGGACGAGGGGCTCGGGATGCTCGAGGTCGTGGACGATTTCGCACGAGTTTCCCTCGCCCGGCAGAATCCTCCGTCGCGCCGGGCTCATGACGCCGGCCGAGAGAAGGTGATACCCTCCGCCCGCATCCACCCGGCCGATGCGCGCGACGAGGTGGGAGTCGATCTCGTTGCAGCGGAAGCGCAGGTTCAGCGTCACGGCGCCGGCCAGCTCCATTTCCCGCTCGGCGATGAAATCGAAGATGAGCTTTTGGTTCATCACCTCGTCCATGCCGCCGGGGATCGTCGCGCCCGGCGGCACGGCGGCCCACGAGGCCGTGCCCTCGCGGGGCTGGCTGACGAGCGGCTGGGGCCGGCGCGGGTCGTCGCCCGGCGCGGGGTAAAGCCGGAGCGGGCGGACGGCGGGCGGCGGAAATACGGCGGCGGCGGCGTAGCGGCGCGGGCCCTCCACCCAATAACGGACCGGCGACTGGTCGCGGTAGCCGTTTTCGACGCCCTTGATCACGTGGTCGAAAAAGGCGAGCGCCTCGAGCTGCCAGGAATAGACCGGCAATTCGTAGTGCGGCGGGGCGAGGATCATCCATTTGCGATCCGCGGGCGTGGACGCCTTCTCGAAAAGGTCGTAAGCCCCGAACTGGTGGAGGTTCAGGTAGCCGAGATTTTGCACCACGACGAAGGGGACGGAGATTTTGTCGAGCTCGGCCGCCGGGCCGGGGCCCATCGCCACGTCCTGCCGGGTGTTGTGGGTGAGCCAGTTGGCGAACCACTCGCGTTCCGGCCGCGCGGGCGTCCTTTTCGAAAAGGACGCCATGATGTCGTCGATGCGGTCGCGCGCGACGCGGTTCCAGACCCATTCGTGGTTGACGATCCAGCTCAGCAGCGCGCGCGCGACCGGCGGCACGTGCAGCCGCAGCATGGACTCGGTAAAATTCCCGGCGAGCCAGAGGCTGAGGAAGGAGGTGTTGAAAGTCCCGCCGAACCGCTGCAGGTGCCGATAGAGGTCCGTGCAGATTTCGTTCGCGAAAAAGGCGCGCAGCGACGGCGGCCGCTTCACCGCCACGGAGGGCTGCGACATCCCGTAATAGGACGCGCCGAAAAGGACGACGTTGCCGTCGCACCACGGCTGCGCCGCCGCCCACTCGATGCATTCCGCGTGATCCTCCACGTCGCTGTCGGCGAAGAACGGCACGCGCTCGCCCTCGGAAAGTCCCATGCCGCGGCGGCCGATCACGACCTGCGCGTAGCCGCGGTCGGTCATGATCGGCGGGCAGCCGATTTCGTTTGTGCCGGTGGGAACGCCCGCCGTGTGCAGCTCGCGGCTGTAGGCGGCGAATTGCACGATCGCGGGCCAGCGGCCCGTGCGGCGCGGGAGATAGACGTCCGCGGAGAGCTTGACGCCGTCGCGCAGCGGGATTTTCTCGTCCGCGGAGAGCCGGCAGCCGAGGCCGGAGTCCGCGACCTTCGCGGGTTCCCAGCCGGCGGTTTGCGGCCCGCTCAGGCGACGGCGGATCGGGATGAGATTGTCGAGGAAGGCGGACATCTTTTTTTTAACAGGAGAAAACGGAGAGAACGGAGGAAGACCCTCTGTTTCCTCTGTTGTCTCCTGTAAAATTCAGGCCGGGAGATACCATTTGCTGAGATACGCGGCGAGCGCGGCGGGGTCCGGCTCGCAGCAGCGGAAGGCGATGATTCCGTCGGGCCGGACGAGGTAACACGCTCCCGGCCGCGCTTCGTAGGCGGCGAAGGCGGCGCCTTCCGCGTCCACGACGACATTTTCGGACGGCGCGCCCTCCGGGACGATCCGCGTGATCTTGTAGAGCGGCGAGGCCGGATAGACGTCTTCGCCGCCGAAGACGAGCAACTGGTGGCGCGTGTCGCCCCGCCAAAGCTCGAGAAGATGCTCCGGCTCGGGGTGCTCCGCGGAGAGGAGACCGAAGGCGTCGGGGGCCCGCTCGCCGGGGCGCGGCCCGCGGTGATGCCGGCTGTGGGGAGACTCGCCGACGGCCGGGCTTTCGGGATAGCCCACGTCGAGCATGCTCACGATCTGCGGCATGACTTTCGCAATGCCGAGATGCCCCGCAAGGCGGATGATCTGGTTGCGCACACCGATCGCCACCGGATGGCGAAGGCTCGCCATCTTTGTCGCAGGGCCGATGCGGGCGAGGAGACGTTTCGCGTTGGCGTGGCGTTCCGCATTGTAGCTTTCGAGAAGCTCGGGCTTCGCGACGCCGAGCAGGACGAGGGCCAGCTTCCAGGTCAGGTTCTCGGCATCCTGGATGCCGGTATTCATGCCCTGGCCGCCCACCGGGCTGTGGACGTGCGAGGCGTCGCCGCACAGAAACACCCGGCCGCGGTTCATGGTGGGCGCCATGCGCGTATTGATGCCGAAGACGCTGATCCACACGCAGTCGTGGAACTCCACATCGAGATCGAAACGCTCGCAAACCGACTTCTGCACGTCCTCGACCGTATATTTCTCGGCTTGCTCGCGAGTGACGCCCGGCAGGTTGAGAATCACGCGCCAGCGGTCGTCGTTCATCGGGGCAATGAAGGCGATTCCGGCGTCCGACAGATAAGCGATCGCTTCGTCGGGACGGTGGTCCCACCGGATTTTCACGTCCGCCGTGATCCATGTGGCATCCAGGGTCTCGCCTTCCAGCGTCAGGCCGAGTCCGGTGCGAACGGTGCTGCGCCCGCCATCGCAGCCGACGAGATAAGCGAATTCCTCGGTCGTCTCGGCGCCGTCCGGATCGCGCAGGCGGACGGAAACGCGATCTCCCGAATCGGAAAATTCCAAAAGCTCCACCCCGCGTTCGACCTTGCCTCCGGCCCGCTCCATGCGCCTGGTCAGGATGGCCTCGGTCTCGAATTGCTCGAGGCCCAGCAGGAACGGATAAGGAGTCGCCAGGTGGTCGAACGACGGCCGGATCAGCAGCACGTTTCCGGCGCCGTAGATGGCCGCTCCGTGAACCTTCACGCCGGCGGCGAGAAAATCGTCGACGAGGCCGAGCCGCGCGAAATGCTCCAGCGTGCGTGCGTGGACGATAGCCGCCCGCGATTGATTGATGGCCTGGGGCAGGCGGTCGATAATGCGAAATGCGATGCCGGCCTGCGCCAGCGAGACGGCGGCGGCCAGGCCGACCGGCCCCGCCCCGACGATCAATACCTCTGCTTTTTTTGCGGTCATGAGATGGGTGTTGGGTTCGAGCTTGTGATGAGAGGATATATGAAAAGTCCCGCTTGGAAATCGGCGACCTCGCCTAAAGTCGGCTAGGTAAAGAACCTAGCGCCGCTCATTGCTTTAAACGGAGCCGAAATCTCAAACTTATTGAGTTACGGGGCGTGATTCAGAAACAGCAGTGTGGGCTGTTCGCTACGGCCTAGATAAACGATTACCGGAGCGTAAGGCTGGAGAAGTTCGAGGAGACCGTAATCGTCGATCTCGTGGAAGGTCAGCCGGATGTCTCGGTTCGAGAAGAGCGCAACGGGATGAGCCATTTCGGAAGTAGAGATACGGCGTAGGGAAAATGGCGTTTCCGCGGTCGAGAAAAGATGGAAGCCGGGAACGGCGGTGGCGACTTTTGCTTCCTGAGGCCTCGACCAGAATTCGTTGAACCACACACTAGCGAGCCCTCCGGCAAGCATGATAACCGCAACGAGGGAGGCAGCCCTGCGCCGCGACTGGCGACTGCGCCGGACCTCCCTCACCGCGGCAGGCACCGGGCTCGGCAGGTCATCGAGAAGGGCATCGAAAAGTAACCGGGAATCAGGCATGGGAGCCTCCTTCGGAGAGTCGGATTTTGAGTGTCGCGCGGAGACGAGCGAGCCGGCCCTCGATGGCTTTCTCGGTGCAGCAGCTTTCCGCGGCGAGTTCAGCGGTACTCCAGCCTTCGAAGTATTTTCGCCGCAAGAGGGTGGCGTCCGCGTCAGCAAGCTCGTGTAAGGCGTCATCGAGTGCCTCGGAAAGATCGTCGCGAGCGGGGCCGCGGTGGCGGGAGCGCCAAAGCTCCGTCCAAAGCTGGAAGCGCTCGCGCAGGCGGTTTGAACGGTGGCGCTCGCGCATCTGGTCAAGGATCGCGCAGCGTTGGATGCAGCAGAGCCAGCGCCAGAAATCATCCTCGTTTTGAAAGCGCTTGATGTGCCGGGCGACACGCAGATAAGCGGCTTGGACCGCGGCTTCCGCCTCTCCCGAGGGCAGGCGAGCGGCCGCATGGCGGAGGAGAGGGAAATAGTAACGCCGGTGGAATTCGTTCCAAGCCGTGGCCTCGCCGCGCCGCATGCCAAGCGTCATTTCCGCAAGCGGTTCCGAAGAATCGGCGCGTGAAGCCGCGTCGGATTCTTCACGCGGGAGAGAATCCATGAGCGGGAGAGCGTAGAGTGCGTCGGGCGGCGAAGAATTATGGTGCATCCTTCGTGGGAGAAGGGCTCGGAGCATTCGCGTCGCCGGGTTGATTTTCCAGGGCGGCGAGCACGTCTTTTACGACTTTTACCTGATCGGGGGAGCCGACAACAACCAGTGTGGAGGTCTCCTTATGCAAAGACATGTCGGGGTCTTTTTCGTCGGTTCCGATGCGAGTATTTCGCATTTTAAGGGCGGTCTGAACGAGAGCGTTGATATCCTCGATGCGATAAGTTTTAAGCAACTCACGCAACGGGTAGATGGAGGTCGCCGTGACCGTGGTATTCCGGGTATCGGGTTTGTAGCCGATTTCGAGGAAGGTGCCGTTGAGGTTCGGTTGACAACGGCCGTCGCTGATCTGCTGAATGATGGTCATCATTTGCCCAAACGTGACTTTCTCGACTCTAAAGGCCGGAATCGGCTGGGCGGCGAGCGAGGGATTTACGTGAATGTTGGTGAGGCCGAAGTCCTCCTTGCGAATGGCTTCTCCGAGTTGCTGCACGGTGCCTCCATGGAAGTCGAATTCGCGAATATACCGCTGTGCGGGGTATCGCTCGATGAATTGAGGCGAATAGCTGAGTTTCAAGATGAGCTCCGTGTCATCCTCCGGCGAGGCTTGGGAACCCTGGAGTTCGAAGGTGAACGCGTTGTGAGTCATCACGGCCATCATCGTCAGTAGATCTTGAAGACGTTGTCCGCCCTTGAGCTTAAGAGGGGGAAGGATGGCATCTGAGTTTTGTTCAATCTCGATCCTGCTGATTCCCACCAGCAAGGGTTCGAGCTTCTTCGCAAAATCCGAAAGTGTGCCCCCTGGGAAGTCGATGTTGATCCGAGTCGTCCAGGGATTGGACTGTGGAGAAGGGACCGACAATACCGGAGGTGGCCGGACCATACGTCTTTCAGGAGGCGGCGGGCTCGAGAGCGAATTCTGCGCCGAGGTTGTGAAGGTAGAAGCACCGAAGCCCAAAGCAAAAATCCAGAAGGGCGCAAGGCGAGAAGGGAGGATGATCATGGAAATATCCGTTTTGTTGGGATAACGTCTCAGCGCGCTGAAATCCCTCGGATTTTTTTAATCGGTCGAAAAAGTTTTGAATGGCCCTGCAGCGAGCACGAATTGATGTCTCCCATCTCGAACGAATTTTCCGCAAGCCGGTCAACCCTGGAACCATGAGATATCTTTCAGTCGCAGGAAACTCGCTGACCATCCTCCTCGATGGCGGGGATACCGGAGGCGCCTACACTTTGATGGAGTCGATCCTCCCGCCGGGTGGCGGGCCACCGCGCCACGTGCACCACCGCGAGGACGAAGGGTTTCTCGTCATGGCCGGGGAAGTGACTTTCCACGTGGGCGACGAGGCGTTCGTGCGGAAAGAGGGTCAATACTTGTTCGCTCCCCGCGACATTCCCCACCAATTCGTCAATACCGGCCATTCGGAAGCCATCGTCCTTGAAACGGCCATGCCTTCTGGAATCGAAATCTTCTTCGATGAGATCGGCACCCCCATTCCCGCTCGGAACGCTTGCATGATCCCATTTTCAGCGGAAGCAAGAGCCCGAATGATCGCGGCGGCACCTAAATATGGAGTCGAAATCCTGCTGCCCCGCAAATGAGCTCGCCAACTTAAACGAAGCGCTGGCTGTGCATGCCGATCAGTCTGCAAACGTGGCAGGACGAGCCGCGAAGGAACGGATGACCGGCCGGCCGAACGCGAGAATCAGAGCCCCGGCGATCGAACTTGCCGCCAGGATGACGATGACCGGAAAACTGCTGCGCGTCGCCCAGATGCCGATGCCGGTCGAGACGATGGCGCCGATTCCCAGCTGAAGAAAACCCATCAGGGCGGAGGCGCTGCCGACGTTTTTATGGAAAGGCAGGAGGGCCAGTGCGGAGCCGTTGGGATTGGTCAGACCGGCGCAGGCGAGAATGACGAAAAAGAATCCCAGTGTCGCGGCAAAGTCGAACCAGTGAAGCCAGCTGCCGAGCACGAACGCGGCCGCAGCGGTGCTTTGCGCGAGAATGGCACGCGCGAAAATGACCTCGCTCCTTAGATGGCTCAGCAGCAGGACGTTGACCTGGCTCGCGCCAATGAATCCGCCCGTCAGCAAGGCGAAGACAGCGCTGTATTGCGTGGCCGTGAGGCGGAAGCCTTCCATGAAAACGATCGGCGAGCCCGCGACGAAGGCGAAGAGCCCGGCAAAGGAAAACGTGCCGGCAAGCGTGTAGGTCAGAAATTGCGGATGGCGGAGAATGACGAGAAACTCGGCCACGACCGGGCCGGGCCGCAGCGAGATCGTCGGGTCTGGCTGATGGCCCTCGGGCAGGGTGATCGCGATCAAGATGGCCACGGCGAACGCGATCGCCGCCAGCACGAAGAAGATCGCCTTCCAGCCGAGGGCGAGCAGCAGCACGCCGCCCAAGCTCGGCGCGAGCAGCGGAGAAACGCCGATGAAGAGGAAGAGCCGGGAAAAGACGCGCGCGCTCTCGCTGGCCGGAAAGAAATCGCGGACCATCGCAATGCAGCCCACCGACGCCACGCAGCCGCCAAAGCCCTGAACGAAGCGCAGCGCGAGCAGGACGGGGATGGTGCGGGCCTGGGTGCAGGCGATCGAGGTGAGGATGAAAAGGACCAGCCCGATCACGAGAGGAATCTTTCGTCCGAAGCGGTCGAGGATCGGCCCGTAGAAAACCTGCCCGGCCGCCAACCCGACAAAATACGTCGATACCGACAGGGAAATGATGGCGCTGGCCGTGTGGAAATCCCGCGCCATCTGCGAGAATGCCGGCAGATACATGTCGATCGACAGCGGCGTGATGACGCTGAGCGCGCCGAGCAGGCAGAGCACGAAACGGCTCCGGCCGGGAGTGAGCGCCACCCTCGGACCGGCGGGCGAGGGGGCTGCGGTTTCCGGCGTCATGAATTCAGACTGCGCCGGGAGGAAATAATCGGACGCGGGCGAAGAGTCGATGGCTTTCGAAAGCGGATTGTGGAGGGCGGCCGGCGGGTTCTTTTCACGAGGCGGAAGCGGGAGGCTTCACGCGGAAAAGGCGAAGAACGACGACGAAGAACAGCGGGATGAAGGCGATGCCAAGGAAGGTCGCCGTGAGCGTTCCGCCGATCACGCCGGTGCCGATCGCATTCTGGCCGCCGGAGCCGGCGCCGTGCGAGATTGCGAGCGGCATGACGCCGAGCATGAAGGCGAAGGAGGTCATCAGGATCGGACGCAGCCGCTGGTGGGCGGCGCGGGTCGCGGCTTCGACGAGGCCCATGCCCTGCTCGAAATTCTCCTTCGCGAATTCGACGATGAGGATGGCGTTCTTCGCGGACAGGCCGACGATGGTGAGCAGGCCGACCTGGAGGAAAACGTCGTTCGACAATCCGCGCAGGAGCGTGGCGCCGAGGGAGCCGAGGATGCCGAGCGGCACGGCGAGCATGACGGCGGCGGGGATGGACCAGCTCTCGTAAAGCGCGGCGAGGCAGAGAAAGACGACGATGAGCGAGATGGCGTAGAGCGGGCCGGATTGCGAGCCGGCGGCGTTTTCCTCGAAGGACAGGCCGTTCCACTGGTATGAGATGCCCGCAGGGAGCCTGGACGCGAGATCCACCATGATCTCCATGGCGGTGCCGCTGCTCACGCCGGGCGCGGCCTGGCCCATGATCTCCATGGAAGGGCGGCCGTTGAAGCGCTCAAGGCGCGGCGAGCCGTAGATCCATTCGCCGTTGGAGAAGGCGGAGAAGGGCACCATCTGGCTGGCGGCGTTGCGCACATACCAATTGCCGAAATCGTCGGGCTGCATGCGGGATTCCTCGTCGCCCTGGACAAAGACGCGCTTCACGCGGCCGCGGTCGATGAAGTCGTCCACGTAGGTCGAGCCCCAGGCCGTCGAGAGCGTGTCATTCACGTCGGCGATGGTGAGGCCGAGGGCGTTCGCCTTTTCGCGGTCGATCTTGATTTTGTATTGGGGCTCGTCGTCGAGGCCGTTCGCGCGGACGCCGACGAGGCTCGGGTTTTGCGTGGCCATGCCGAGGAGCTGGTTGCGGGCTTCCATGAGCTTCGCGTGGCCGACGCCGGCCTGGTCGATGAGCTCGAAGTCGAACCCGGTGGCGTTGCCGAGCTCGAACACGGCCGGCGGCGCGAAGGCGAAGGCGAGGGCCTCGCGAAAGCCCATGAATTTACCCATGGCGCGCTTGACGATCGCCTGGACGGTATTCTCGCTGCCGGGGCGCTCGTCCCACGTCTTCAGCCGCACGAAGGCGAGGCCGGAATTCTGCCCGCGGCCGCCGAAGCTGAAACCCGAGACGGTGAAGAGGCCTTCGACGTTCTTCGCCTCGTCCTTGAGGAAGAAGTCGCGGACCTTGGCGAGCACGGCCTGCGTGGTCTTGGCGGTCGAGCCGGGCGGAGTGGTGACCTGGCAGAACATGAAGCCCTGGTCCTCGTCGGGCAGGAAGGAGCCGGGCAGGCGGAGGAACAGGAGAGCCATCACGCCGACGATGGCGAGGTAGATGGCGACGAACCGCGCGGGCCGGGCGAGGATGCCCTTCACGCCGCCCTCGTAGGACCGGTTGGCGCGCTTGAACGTGCGGTTGAACCAGCCGAAGAAGCCGCGCTTCTCGACATGGCTGCCTTTGGGGATCGGCTTGAGGATCGTGGCACAGAGCGCGGGGGTGAAGATGATCGCGACGAGCACGGAAAGGCCCATCGCGGAGACGATCGTGATCGAGAACTGCCGGTAAATCACGCCGGTCGAGCCGCCGAAGAACGCCATCGGCACGAACACGGCCGAGAGCACGAGGCCGATGGCGACGAGCGCGCCGGTGATCTGCCCCATCGACTTGATCGTCGCCTCCTTCGGCGGAAGGCCTTCCTCCTCCATGACGCGCTCGACGTTTTCCACGACGACGATCGCATCGTCCAC
>JAATET010000126.1 GCA_015655545.1 Chthoniobacterales bacterium
CGAAACTCCCATGAATATCATCCAGTTATTTGAGCCCAGTCCGGATACCCTTTACCCGCTCGACGCGACGGCTCGTCTCGCCGAAGTGTCCCGGCACGCAATCCTCGTTTATGTCAAGCATAGCTTGGTCGCCCCTTACATCGATGAAGCCGGGGCCTACTACTTCGATGACGATGACATTCGCGTGCTGCGGCGCATCCAACGCCTGCACTTGGGCTATGGCCTCAACTTGCCCGGCATCAAGATGGTCCTCGAGCTCTTGAATGAGGTCGAGCGTTTGCAGGCTGAAGTTCGATTTCTGCGGCGCTAAATTAAGCTACCACGCAACATTCCCCACAAAGAGTTGCGTCAAGGCGATCTGACCGAGCTCTACGGCCTCTCGATCGCCGGATCACCGGGGCGGTGAAAGGCGAGAAAATCCGAGATGTTGAGCGTGTAGATTTTTGGCGCGCCGCCTTTACGCGCAGCAGCGAGATGGAGGTAATCGTAAATCGCGCCTCCCCGGATGCCACGCTCCGAGGATTCCTCATAGGCGGAGAGCAATTCCTTTTCCGAGAGGGAAATGACGCTCAGGCGAGCGGAAAGGGACTCGAGAATCGCGGCCGCTGCAGGCGCGGCAATGCGCACGCCGAGCTTGCCGCCCGTCAAAATGCTAAAGCTCTCGGTGAGAGCATGGCCGTGGACCACGAATCGCCCGCTACCAAGCAGGGCATGACAGCCCTCATGATCGGGATCGGACGCATCCACGGCGGCGATAATCACCGAGGAATCGAGGGCGGCCTTCATGTACCCTTGCGGCGAGACAGAATGGACTCTTCACGGGCGGCTCGTTCGGATTTGAGCGCGGCAACCGTCCGCCCCTTCTTGCGGGGCAATCCACCGACGATCACGGGAATTCCCTTCTTCGTCTCGATTCGGACCGCATCACAATCGGGCGTTGCCTCGATCTTCCCCCCGACGACCTCCATAAGCAGGCGGCTTCCCTCGTGCAAGCCGAGGCGTTCCCTCAACGGCTTGGGGATGACAAGCCGCCCAGCTTTGCCAATAACAATGGAATTTTTCATGTCCACTAAAAATGCCACAATTTTCAGAGAGTGCCAAGCGATCCTTGGAGGACGGTCGCCAAATCCGTACTTCAATCCGAGAATTACACTTTCCAATTAGAAATATGCACTGGAAGTTCAGATAGCGGGGCTCATAACGGCGATGCATACGGAACTCATGCCTGATTCCAAACTGACGCCTTACAACAACGCCTTCACGCTTTTGTTGTCAGGAAGTAACCTCAAGTCGAAAGACGATCTTCTCAGGATGCTTGCAGAGGGGCGTAGAGTCCTCGATGGACCGCTAACTACCGTCGCTTGATTCCCTCGCTGTTCGATGGCATAATCGACTGCCAGCAAGACAACCTCGCGGGTTCCGCAACTGGCCGAGCACTTTTACAGAGTGAAATCGGCCAGATTGAGGCTCCCAAGGGTACCAGCAAAACTGCCAGCAAAAGTGCTCGTTTGAGCCTGCCCGGACCCGTGCCGAGCTCGCTCGAAAAGGGAACTTTACAGAGTAAACGAAAATCCGAACCCACTAAAAACACCCTAAAAGACCGCCGATTCCTACCTCAGGAGCCATTTTCCCATCCCGTGCATGACGTTTCGAAAAGTCGTGCTATGATCCGTGAAGTGAAGGCCGCCCTCCGATTTCAAGCCCTCGCAGCCACGCTGGCGCTCGCGTTTTGCTCCGCGGCGTGAGCAAGTGTGCTCGACGATCTTGGCTTCACGGCCCTGCGTGTCCTGCATCCGGAACTCACCGGCGCCGGCCAGACCGTAGCCCAGCCGGAAGCAAGCGGTGGCACCGCTTATAAAGTAAGCCCCTCATCGGTCGGCCAGGCCTCCAGCCTGTTCCACTATTACGACAGCACCCATGCCTATGGGACAGGCGGGGCGGCGTTCTCCGCCTCGGAAGTATCCGGACATGCGAATACGGTCGCCAGCCACCTTTACGGGGCGACCAATGGCGGCGCGCCCGGCGTGCAATCCGTCGAGAACTTCGACGCCAATTATTTCTACAACAGCATCGTCGCGCATACGGTGACGGTCGGCCGCACGACGACCTGGCAACCCGTCGCCATCGCGTCTCCCATCGTGAACCAAAGCTTCATTTTTACGGATACCAGCGCGAGCATCATTGCTCAGGTCAGCTTCTTCTACGACGCCTACGCGAATCACTATGGCACGCTGTTCATCAACGGCCTGAACAACGGCTCCGGCAGCCTCACGAACGCGCCCGCCTCCATGTATAACGGCATCGCCGTCGGCCAGAGCGACGGCTCCCACTCGTGACGCGCGCTGCTCGTCGCACCCGGCGGCCAGACGAGTTTCGCCACACCCTACGTCACCGCCGCCGCGGTCGTGCTGCGGCAGGCGGCGGAGCTGGGATATTTTCAGGCGATCAGCGGCACCACGGCCCTCGACGCGCGGCTGCTCAAGGCCGGACTGCTCAACGGCGCCACCAAGACCGCCGATTGGACGCACACCTCGACCGACCCGCTCGACGCCGCCTCCGGCGCCGGCGTGGTGAACGTCAAAAACTCGTTCGACATGCTCGCCGGCGGCCAGCATGCCCGCAGCGCTTCCGACCTGACCGCGCTCAATGCCATTTCCACCTCACCGGCGTTCACCTCTCCGGTCACCTCGCTCAACGGCTGGGACCTGGCCTCCCTCACCGCGAGCACGTCCAAGGACGCCGTGAACCACTACTTCTTCGATCTCAGCTCGGAAACCTCGCTCACCCTCACCGCCACGCTCACCTGGAACAGCATCGTGAACCTGCCGGCCGGCACCGACCGCATCAGCAATTTCGATTTCGTGCTCGTGGATACCGTCTCGCACAGCATCGTCTGGAGCAGCGCGAGCACCACGCAAAACGTCGAGCACATCTACCTCACGAATCTCGCCGGCTCGAAATACGATCTCCAGGTGATCCTCCATGGCGGCTTCGGCACGCCAGGCCTCACCGATACCTATGCGGCGGTGTGGTCCTGGGAATCCAGTGGCATCGCTCCGGTGCCCGAGTCGGATTTCGTGTGGATGATCGGTTTTACGGCGATGCTTTTCGCCGTTCAAAAGCGCTTCTCCGATCGCAGACGCAGGCTCCGGAACCGATAGCCGCATTGCATTCCGCGGCAGGCGTTGGTATCAAACGTGCTCCCCTCTCTTGCCCGGTCGGCGCATTTTACACGCCGCCACGAAGCAATCGTAATGCAAGGCGCTCCTCAAGACTCCAATCCCCACTGGGATTCCTCCAACCCGCTCTGGAATTCCGACCTCGCGCCCGTGCCGGCAGAGAAACGCACCTGGCATTGGTGGAACTTCGCCGCGCTCTGGATCTCCATGGCCGCGTGCATCCCGACCTACATGCTCGCCTCCTCGCTCGTGGATCAGTCGGCGAACGGCGTCGGCATGAACTGGTGGCAGGCCATTCTCACGATCTTTCTCGCGAACGTGATCGTCCTCATCCCGATGATGCTCAACGCCCACGCCGGCACGAAATACGGCATCCCCTTCCCGGTCTATTGCCGCGCCTCTTTCGGCACGCTCGGCGCGAACATTCCCGCCGTCCTGCGCGCGCTGGTCGCCTGCGGCTGGTTCGGCATCCAGACCTGGATTGGCGGCGCCGCGATCTACCAGATCCTCGGCGAATTTTTCCCCGCGCTCCTCGGCGCGAAAACTCTCGGCTTCCTCGGCATCAACGCCCCGCAACTCGTCTGCTTTCTCATCTTCTGGGCCGTGAACATGTGGGTGATCTTCAAAGGCATCGACTGCATCCGCTGGCTGCTGAACATCAAGGCTCCGCTCCTCATCATCCTCGGCCTTGCCCTGCTTTACTGGGCTTATTCCCACGCGGGCGGCTTCGGCCCCATGCTCTCGCAGCCCTCGCAATTCGATCCCGGCCAGCCGAAAGCCGGTCAATTCTGGTTCTTCTTTTTTCCCGCCCTCACCGGAATGATCGGTTTCTGGGCGACACTCTCGCTGAATATCCCCGACTTCTCGCGCTACGCCCGCTCGCAAGGCGGCCAGATGCTCGGACAGGCGATCGGCCTCCCGCCGACCATGGCGCTGTATTCCTTCATCGGCGTCGCCGTCACCTCCGCCACCGCCATCATTTACGGCAAAACGATCTGGGATCCCATCGCGGTGCTCACGGAATTCAAAGATCCCATCGTCCTTTTTATCGCCATGGTCGCTCTCTGCATCGCCACCCTGGCCACGAACATCGCCGCGAACGTCGTCAGCCCCGCCAACGATTTCGCACATCTCGCGCCGCGAAAAATTTCCTTCCGCACGGGAGGCCTCATCACCGGCATCATCGGCATCCTGATCATGCCGTGGAAACTTATGGCCGATCCCACCGGTTACATCTTCACCTGGCTCGTCGGCTACAGCGCGCTGCTCGGCCCGATCGGCGGCATCCTCATCGCGGACTATTTCATCTGCCGCCGCACGCAGCTCAATGTCGCCGCGCTCTACGATGCGAATGGCGAATACCGCTATTGCCACGGCTACAGCCTCACCGCGCTCGCCGCCCTCATCCTTGGCGTGATCCCCAGCATCCCCGGCTTCCTCGCGCAGGTCCAATGGGTGGACACCTCGCTCGTCCCCGCTCCGCTCGTCGGCCTTTATCACTACGCATGGTTCGCCGGCTTCGGCATCGCCTTCATCGTTTACGTCGTCCTGCGCAAGACCGCCTCCGCCCCCGCCATCTCCCCCTCGCTCGCCGCATCCTGATTATGAAAACGCCCGCGCTTCCGCCCACCGACCACGTCCCGACGCCCTACACCGGCCCCTCCGCGGAGGAAGTGCTCGCGCTGCGCAAGCAGTTCATGAGCCCCGGACTTTTTCTCTACTACAAAAAGCCGATCATGCTCGCCGAGGGCCGCATGCAGTATGTCTGGGACGAGACCGGCAAGCGCTATCTCGACGGCCTCGGCGGCATCGTCACCGTGAGCGTCGGCCATTGTCATCCGAAGGTCGTCGCCGCGGCGAACAAGCAGACCGGGACGCTCCAGCACTCGACCACGATCTATCTCCAGCCGAACGTCGCCGAATACGCCGAGAAGCTCGCCGCGAAAATGCCCGGCGACCTGAAAGTCTGCTACTTCGTGAACTCCGGGTCCGAAGCCAACGACCTTGCGCTGCTCATGGCCCGCGCCTACACGGGCAACTATGACATCGTCGGCCTGCGCAACGCCTACCACGGCGGCAACGCCGCCGGCATGTCTCTCACCGCGCACAGCACCTGGAAATTCAACGTCCCGCACAGCTTCGGCGTCCACCACGCCATCGCCCCCTACGCCTATCGCGGCCCCTACGGCTACGATGATCCCGATGCCGGTCGCAAATATGCCGACGACGTGAAGTCCGTCATCGAGTTCGCCACCTCCGGCCAGATCGCCGGCTTCATCGCCGAATCCATTCAAGGCGTGGGCGGCTTCGTCGTCTTCCCCGACGGCTACCTCAAGCAAGCCTACGAGCACGTGCGCGCCGCCGGCGGCGTCTGCATCGCCGACGAAGTCCAGACCGGCTTCGGTCGCACCGGCACGCACTATTGGGGTTTCGAAACGCAGGGCGTCATTCCCGACATCGTCACCATGGCGAAGGGCATCGGCAACGGCGTGCCTCTCGCCGCGGTCGTCACCACGCCGGAAATCGCCGCCACGCTCGCAAAGCGCATTCACTTCAACACCTTCGGCGGCAACCCCGTCGTCAGCGCCGTCGGCAAGGCCGTGCTCGAAGTCATCGACGAGGAAGGCCTGCAAGCCAACTCCCTCAAGCTCGGCGCCTACATCCTTGCCGGCCTTGAAAAGCTCAAGGAAAAGCACTCCATCATCGGCGACGTGCGCGGCAAGGGACTCATGCTCGCCATTGAGCTCGTCAAGGATCGCACCACGAAAGAGCCCGCCAGCGCCGAATGCGCGCAGGTCGTGGAGACCGCGAAGGATCTCGGCCTGCTGCTCGGCAAGGGCGGCCTGCGCGGCCAGACGATCCGCTTCGCCCCGCCGATGTGCATCACGCAAGCCGATGCCGATTTCCTGCTCGAAGTCCTCGATGTTGCGCTCAGCGAGATCTAGACCGCGCAATCTCGCCTTAGAAACCGGCCGCGCCCCACGGTGCCGGCGAATTTCCCCTCCCGCGCCGCGACCTCGCCGCGCACGGTCACCACGCTCGGGCGGCCTTTGATCTCCCATCCTTCGAACGCGTTGTAGTCCACCGCGTGAGTCTGGGCCGCCTTGGAAAGCTTCCCGCGATATTCGGGGTCGTAGACCACGAGGTCCGCGTCGGCGCCGGGTTGAATCGCGCCCTTGCGTGGAAAAAGCCCGAATTTTTTCGCCGCATTCGTGCTGCCCACGGCCACGAACGTTTGCAGGTCGATCCGGCCTTCGCAGACCCCGTGCGTGTAAAGCAGGTTCACGCGCTCCTCGAGCGAGGGAATGCCATTGGGAATTTTGGTGAAGTTATCCTTCCCCATCGGTTTCTGGCCCTCGAAGTCAAAAGGCGCGTGGTCGGTCGCCACGGTCTGCACCAGCCCGGAGCGCAAGCCCTGCCAGAGCACGGCCTGATTGCTCGCGTTCCGCAAGGGGGGAGACATCACAAATTTCGAAGCCTCGAATCCTCCGCGCTCCGCATAGGAGCGATCGAGCACGAGATATTGAATCAGCGTCTCGACCGCGACATCGACGCCCCGCAACCGCGCCGCCACCGCCTCACGCAGCGCTTCGACGCAGCTCAGGTGCACGATATAAACCTTCGCCCCGGTCAGCTCCGCAAAGCTCATCAAATGATGCACGCCTTCCGCTTCCACCTCCGGCGGCCGGCTCAAATAGTGCCCCTCCGGCCCGGTGACTCCCGCGGCGATCAATTCCCTTTGCCGCTCGGCGACGAGGGTCTCGTTCTCGCAATGCGCGCAGACCACCACGCCAAGCTCCTTCGCAAGCTTCAGGGTGCGGTAAAGCTCGCTGTCGTCGATCCCGAACGCGCCTTTGTAGGCGAGGAAGATTTTGAACGACCGCACGCCGCTCGCGACGATCTCGCGAAGCTGCGCCTCGCTGTTCGCGTCGAACTTCGTGACACCCATGTGAAACGAATAATCGCACGCCGATTTTCCTTCGGACTGCGCGGTCCACGTCTCGAAGCCGGCCTTCGGATCTTCCGCCCGCGACGGGCAGCACATGTCGAAAAACGTCGTCGTGCCGCCGACCAGCGCGGCCTTGCTCGCGGTCTCGTAGGTGTCGCGGGAATAGGTTCCCATGAACGGCAGATAGATATGAGTATGCGGATCAATGAAACCCGGGAACACATATTTCCCCGCCGCGTCGATCACTTCGCTGCCAGCGGGAGGTTCGATATTTTGACCGATCCTCGCGATCGTCTCGCCCTCGCACCAGATGTCCGCCACATAGCGGGCGTCTGGGGTGATAATCTCGCCGTTCTTGATGAGCAAACTCATGAGTTTCTTTAAACAGGAGGCAACGGAGAAAACAGAGAGGAAAAGAATTCACCCCCTCCGTTTTCTCCGTTGCCTCCTGTAAATTTTATCTCGCCCACACGTCGCCTTCCCCCGGCGCGAACCAGCGCGAGGTCGTGACTTTCTGCTGCGTGTAGAATGCCACGCCTTCGCGCCCTTGCAGATGCAGGTCGCCGAAAAAAGACTCGTTCCAGCCACTGAATGGAAAAAATGCCATCGCCGCCGGCACGCCGACATTGATGCCGACCATCCCCGCGCGAATGCGATGCTTGAACTCGCGCGCCGCGCGGCCGGAGTTCGTAAAGATCGCCGCGCCGTTCCCATAAGCGGATTTATTCGCCAGTTCGATCGCGGAATCGAGATCGTCCATGCGATAGACATTGAGCACCGGTCCGAAGATCTCCTCTCGCGCCACGGTCATGTCCGAGTGAATTTCGTCGAGAATCGTCGGGCCGACATAAAAGCCCTTTGGCGCTCCAGCGACCTTCACACTGCGCCCATCAGCCAGCACGCGAGCTCCCTCCGCCGCTCCGACGCCGATCAATTCGTTCACGCGATCGCGATGCTGCGCGGTAATGACCGGCCCCATCTGCGAACTGGGGTCGTTGAAGGTCGGGCCGACGCGCATGCTCTTCGCGACGTTGACGAGATCGGGCAACAAATGCTTCGCGGCGTCGCCAATGGCAATCGCCGTCGAGCCGGACATGCAGCGCTCGCCGGCGCAGCCAAAGGCCGCCTCCGTGAGACCGCGCACGGTTTCGTTCACCGTCGCGTCGGGCATGAGCAGGATGAAATTTTTCGCGCCACCGGCGGCCTGCACGCGTTTGCCATGGTGTGTCCCGGTCTCGAAAATATGACGCGCGACCGGAGTCGATCCGACAAAGGAAATGGCGCGCACCAGCGGATGCGTGAGCAGCGCGTCCACGCATGCGCGTCCGCCGTGAATCAAATTCAGCACGCCCGGCGGCAGGCCTGCCTCCGCGAGCAATTCGACGAGCCGGATCGCCGTGAGCGGCACTTTCTCGCTGGGCTTGAGAATGAAGGTATTTCCGCAGGCGAGTGCGAGCGGAAACATCCAAAGCGGAACCATCGCCGGGAAGTTGAACGGCGTGATGCCGACGCACACCCCGAGCGGCTGGCGGATCGAGTCGCAATCGATGCCGCGGGCGACGTTCTCGAGCGACTCGCCCATCAGCAGCGCCGGAGCGCCGCAGGCATACTCCACCATCTGGATGCCCCGGCGAATGTCGCCGCGCGCCTCGGGAATGGTTTTACCATGTTCGGTCGAGATGCTCAGCGCGAGCTCATCGACGTGTTTTTCCAGCAGTGCCTTGTAGCGGAAGAGAACGTTCGCGCGGTCCACGGCCGGCGTCTCCCACCAGCCGGGAAAGGCCTCGTGTGCCGAGCGAACGGCTTGATCGACCAGTTCGCCGCCGCCGAGCGGAACCTCGGCGATGACCTCACCCAAGGAAGGGTTGAAGACGAGTCCGGCTTCCGCGGCCTCGGCCGCAAACCACTCGCCGCCGACAAAACTGCGACAAACCTTCATCACTCCTTTTCACGCAACGGCGCAACGAACGCGATGGAATTTCATCCCCGCGCCAGCGCATCGGATTGCGCGACGAAATCGTCGCCGCTCCATTCGCCGTCGGCCTTGACCATTTTCTGCGCTTCCGCCGCGGCCTTGCGCTCCTTCTGCATGCGCACGAGCTCGGTGTGGGTCGTAAAATAGGGCAGGCTCGCGCCTTTGAAGTCGGCAAGCGTTTCGAAACCGTGCCTCTCCATGAAGGCGAGCAGCTGATCGCACATCGGCTTCACGCTGCCGTAGCCGAATTTCATGACGCCCGTGCAAACCTGCACCGTATCCGCGCCGAGCAGGATGAACTCCGCCGCATCCTCGCCGCTCTCCACGCCGCCGAGGCCCGAGAGCGTGCGGCCGGGAAACTCCGACTTGATGAGCTGGGAAATTTCCATGCACATGCGCAGCGCGATCGGCTTCACCGCCTTCGACGAGTAGCCGCCGGGCGTCGTGTAGCCCTCCACGCTCGGCTCGGGGCGGAGCGTCTCGAGATTCACTCCGATGACGCTGCGGATCGTGTTGATCGCGCTCACTCCCTGGCAACCCGCCGCGAGCGCGGCACGGGTCGGCTCCTCGATGTGCGTGATGTTCGGCGTCATCTTCGCCCACACGGGCTTGGTCGCCGCAGCCATCACCCACGAGCTGACTTCGCCGAGAATGTCGGGATCCTGTCCCATCGCTCCGCCCATCTTCCGCTCGGGCATGCCGTGCGGGCAGGAAAAATTCAGCTCGAACGAGTCCACGCCGGCCGCTTCGCACCGCTGCACGAGCTCCGTCCAGGCATCCTTGTTGAACTCCTCCATGATCGACGCAATGAGGATACCCTCGGGATGCGCATCCTTGATCTTTTTGAACTCCTCGATCCAGATGTCGATCGAGCGGTCGCTGATGAGCTCGATATTTTCCCAGCCGATCACTTCCTTGCCGTCGGCAGCCTTCAATTTGCCGTAGCGCGGCGTGACGTTGATGACCTTCGACGCGTCCAGACTGATCGTCTTCGCGATCACCGCGCCCCAGCCTTCGCGGAAGGCGCGGTTGATGACGTTCATGTTCGTTCCGGGAGGTCCGGAGCCGATCACAAAGGGGTTCGGAAGTTTCAGTCCGTCAACGATCGTCGCGAGTGTGGCCATACGTCAGTCCAGTGGGGTTGTTCCAATCTATCGCCTGCTTTCTAGCAATTTCGAGGCCAATCCGCCCGCGAAGCCGCGGCTAGCGCGCAACCAGCCACCCGATGGCCTTGTCGGCAAGGCGATCGAAGGCCCTCACACACATCTCGAGATGCTCTTCCTTCGTATCCTCGATCTTGTTGTGGCTGATGCCATGCAGGCTCTGAACGAACATCATCACCGTCGGAACTCCTGCCCGCGCCACCTCGGCCGCGTCGTGCAGCGGACCGGAGGGCAACCGGTGCGTCACTCCCGCGGTCTCGAGAATCGCCACGTCGCACAGCTCGATGAGAGAGCCATCAAACGGGATCGGCTCGATATGCCACAGCCGCTCCCAGGAAACGGTCACCCCGCCTTCCGCGGCAAAACGTTCGCTGGCTTCGACGGCCTCGGCATGCATGGCGGCCAGCGCCGCCGGATCGAGATGCCGCTGATCGAGCGTGATGCGGCACTCCGCGACCACACTCGTCACGATGCCGGGCTTCGTGGTGCACGAGCCGATGGTGCAGACACCGCCGTGCTTTTCCGTGATGCGATAAATTTCCGGACTCATCTTCGCGGCCGCGAGAAAGGCATCCTTGCGCCGGTTCATCGGCGTGCTGCCCGAATGTGCGGCCTGACCGTGGAAAGTAATCGCGTGCCGCTCGACCCCGCAGGTGCCAAGCACGACACCGAGCGGCAGATCCAGATCGAGCAAAACCGGCCCCTGCTCGATGTGCAACTCGAGATAGGCGGCAGCGTTGGCGAGCTCGCGACGCGCCTCCATCACCCGGTCGAAATCGATTCCCTGCGTTTTCAAGGCATCCGGAAGACGGACGCCATCCCGATCCTTGAGCCCGCGCGCTTCGCCCATGTCGAGCGTCCCGGCGCAGGCGGACGAGCCGAAGAGACTTTTTCCGAAGCGCGCACCTTCCTCATCGGCCCAATCCACCAGCCGCACGGTCACCGGCGGCCGGCCATGGTATTGCGCGGCAAGGCGGCGGAGCACTTCGAGCCCGGCGATCACGTTGAGACATCCGTCGAGCCAGCCGCCATTCGGGACGGAATCCATGTGGCCTCCGATGAGGAGCTCTTGTGCGGATTCGCCGCGCAGCGTCGCCCACAGATTGCCGGCTGCGTCGGCATGCGTCTCGACGGGCAGCTCCGCGAGTTTGCCTTTCAGCCACGCGCGCACTTCGCCCCACATCGGGGTGAACGCGACACGCTGCGCACCGTTTTCATCCCCCGAGAAAGCCCGCAGTTCCTTGAGCTCGGCGACCGTCCTTTTGGGATCGAGGATCGTGCTCATCACGTCGCGGCTTTTATCGAAGCAGTGCGAAAACGGATTGCGGGCAGATGCCGACGACGAAGATCAGCACGGCCAGGACCGCCATGCTGAGGCCGCCGATCACGGAGACCGTCACCAGGGGCGCATTGTCCGGCGATGGCCGCCAATACATCTCGCGCACCACTCGCAGATAGAAATAGAAACCGCATCCGACCGTCAGCGCGCCAAGCGTGACGAGCCAGTAATGACCAGCTTCGATCGCGACCCCGAAGACGAAAAGTTTGCCGAGAAAGCCCGCGGTGAATGGAATTCCCGCCAGCGAAAGCATCGCGATGAGCATCGCGCCCGCCAGCCACGGGGAACGCCGCGCCAGACCGGCAAAGTGCGAAAGATCGTCGCCCCCGACCGATCGTGAGACCAAGGCCATCACCATGAAGGCCAAAAAAGTCATCAGCAGATAGGCCGAGAGATAGAAAACGATCGCCAGTCCTCCGTCGTGGCTGCCATCGAGGCTCGCGACCGCCATCAATAGGTAACCGGCGTGGCCGACGCTCGAGTAAGCGAGCAAGCGCTTGAAATTCGTCTGCGGGAGCGCCGCGAGGTTTCCGTAAAGAAGCGTGGCTCCGGCGAGCACCCCGAGAATGGCGACGATCTTGTCGCGCAGCGGCTCGAAGCCGAGGAAAGGCTCGACCACGCGCAAAAGCACGACGAACCCCGCCGCCTTCGACGCGACGGAAAGAAACGCCGAGACCGGAGTGGCGGCGCCTTGATAGACATCCGGCACCCAGAATTGGAACGGGAACGCGGCGATCTTGAATCCGAGAGCGACGAGAACGAGCCCAAATCCGAACAAAAGCGCGGTATGCAGGCCGGGGTCCAGCTTCGGCAGGGCGGCCGCAATGTCGTAGAGGTTCGTTTCTCCGGTCACGCCGAAAATCCACGTGATGCCGAAAACGATGAAGCCGGTCGAGAGCGCGCCGAGGATGAGATATTTCGTTCCCGCCTCGAGCGTGGCATGGCTGCGGCGCAGGTAGGCAACGAGCACGTAGAACGAAATCGTGACGAGCTCCAGCGAGACAAAGATCGAGATGAAATCGATGGCGGAAACCATCCACATCAACCCGGCGCAGGTGAGCACGGGCAGGGCAAAAAATTCGCCCACGCCGCCGCCCTTGCCGGCGCCAGGGACAAACCGCTCGACGATCGGCGCATAGTCGATCGACATCACGAGCACCAGGATCGTGGCCAGCAGCGAGAAACGCTTGAAGAACATCGCCCATGCGTCGGCCGTGTAAAACGAGGCGTAAGGCGCGGCGGAGGAAAAGACTTTCGGATCGACCCAGAAAGTGGCGGCGAAAACGGCGGCCAGTCCCGCGATGCCGAGATAGGCCACATAACGCTTGTCGGTCGCCGTGACAAACGCCTCGACCATCAGCAGGACGATGCCGAGCGCGACGACGAAGACTTCAAGATAGATCGGGTTCACGGCAGCAGGAGCGATGGAGTGATGTAGGTGAGCACGATCTGCGGGCAGAAGCCGGCGAGCAGCAACACCGCGAGCAGCAGGATCACCGCGCAGCGCGGAACGGTCGCGATATCGGCCAGGCTGCTCCAACGCGCCGGCAGCGTGCCGAAGAAAATATTGCGATACGCGCGCAGCATATAGACGGCGGAGATCACGACGCCCCACACGCCGATGACCGTGGTGATCTGGAGGGCGTCGAGCCCCGCGCCGGGCAGCTTCGCTCCCGCATGGAAAGCTCCGAAGAACACCATCAATTCACCCGGGAAATTCGCGAAGCCGGGCAGTCCGATCGAGGCCAGCGCCGCAAATCCGAAAAGCAAGCCGAGGCGCGGCATCGGTTTGGCCAGGCCGCCGAGCTCGGAGAAATCGAGCGTTCCCGTCCGCTCGCGCAGGATTCCGTTCAGCGCGAAAAGCGCCGCGATGGAAAGTCCGTGCGCGAGCATAAGGATCGCAGCGCCGCTGAGGCTGAGCAGATTGAGAGCCGCGATGCCGAGGAAAATGTAGCCCATGTGCATCACGCTCGAGTAGCCGAGCATCCAGTCGAGGCGCTTCTGCGCGATCGTGACCAGGCCGATGTAGAGCAGATTGCCGACGATCAGAATGAGAAAGATATTGAGGTAGCTGATCTCGATTCCCCAAAACGCGAGCTTCGCGTGGAGGATCGTGTCCGGGAAGATCGGCGTGACCAGGCGCAGCATGCCATAGAGGCCGAATTTTTTCAGCACGCCCGCGTGCAGCATGGAGGCCGGAGTCGGCGCGGAGGCGTATGCTTGCGGAGCCCAGGAGTGAAAGGGGAAGAGTGAAATCAACGTTCCAAAGCCAATCAGCAGCGTCCAGTAGACCCAGTGCGGCGGATGCCAGCTGCCTGTTTGTGCGAGATGCTGCATGGCCTGCAGGTCGAAAGTTCGATCCGCGGAAGCCATGGAAAGGTAGAGGCCGACAATGCCGAGCAGCAGGACGAAGCTGCCCAGGCCGAGATAGATCGTCGCTTTCCATGCCGCGGCCTGGCGGTCGCCCGAGCCCCAGATGCCAATAAGCAGAAACGTCGGGATGAGCGCCATTTCATGAAAGGCGTAAAAGAACAGGACATCCGTCGAGGCGAATGCCCCCACGACACCCGCCGAGATAAGCATCACGCACGCGTAGAAAAGATTCTCGCGGGACTTGACCGGCGGAATCACCCAAACGGCGGCGACGGTGACGATGGCCGAAAGCAGGAGCATCGCGAGGCTGAGTCCGTCCGCGCCGAAGCTGAGGTTCAGGCCGAGAAAGTCGGAGACCGGGAACTGCGTGAAGAATTGAAACCCGCCAGCCGCGACATCGTAACGGCAGGCGAGCGAGCCGGTCACCAGCAGCATGCCGATCGAGGCGGTGCGGGCCAGGAGCCGCGCGGACGAGCCGCCGACCATGATGAGCAGCGCCGCCACGACGGGCAGGAGCGTGAGAAGGAAGAGCGGATTGAGCAGGCTCATTTCGAAATGAGGATGTAAAGAAGCCCGACGACGCCGGCTCCGAAGAAAAAGGCGTAAGCCTGGATGTTGCCAATCTGCAGAAAGCGCAGCGCGAATCCGAAAGCCCAGGTGAGCTTCGAGCTGCCATTTACGCCCACGCCATCAACGATCCAGCGATCCGCAAAGGAGGACGCTTTCGCCGTGGCATCCTGCACCCAGCGGACGAACACGACTTGCCAAATGTCGTCGATATAAAGCCGGTTTGCGAAGAGCGGGATGAGCACGGGATCTTTTTTCGGAGCGCCGCGATAGATCAGCGCGGAAATGACGAAACCCAGAACAAAAAGGGCCGGGATCATGACCTTGACCCATATCGGGACACCTTCCAGCTCGGGGACAATAAAGAACTGCTTTTGGATGATCTCATAGCCCGCCCCGAATGCGGGAATCGCCAAAAACATAAGCGGGACGATCATTACGAGCGGCGATTCGTGCGCGTGTCTCGCGGCTTCGCTGCGCGGAGCCCCGAGGAATGTCACCCAGATCATGCGCGTCGTGTAAAGCGCCGTGAGCAAAACGCCGCCCGCGGCGAGCCAGAAAAGCGGGCTGGCCGCACCGCCTTTCGCATACGCGAACTCGATGATGAGGTCCTTGCTGAAGCCCCCGCTGAAGCCGGGGCAGCCCATGAGCGCGAGGCTGCCGATGCACATCGTGATAAACGTGATCGGCATCTTGTTTTTCAGACCGCCCATTTTCCAGATGTCCTGCTCGTGGTGCATGCCGAGGATCACGGAACCGGAGCAAAGGAAGAGCAGGCACTTGAAGAAAGCGTGCGTGAAAAGGTGAAACATCGGAACGCCGTAGCTCGAGGCAACCGAGACGCCGAGCACCATGTAGCCGAGCTGCGAGATCGTCGAGTAGGCGAGGATGCGCTTGATGTCGTTTTGCTGCAGGCCCATCAAACCGGCGCCGAAGCAGGTGATGCCGCCGATCCAGCCGATCACGGTGAGTGCGTCGGGAGATGCTTCGAGGACGGGGAAAATACGCGCGAGCAGATAGACGCCCGCGGCGACCATGGTGGCGGCATGGAGGAGCGACGAGACGGGCGTCGGGCC
>JAATET010000042.1 GCA_015655545.1 Chthoniobacterales bacterium
AACGCCGAAGTAGCCGGCCTCGGGATTGATCGCGTAGAGGCGTCCATCCGCGCCGGGCTTGATCCAGGCAATGTCGTCGCCGACCGTGGTGATCTTCCAATCCTTCAACTCATCGGGCGGAATGAGCATCGCGAAGTTCGTCTTGCCGCAGGCGCTGGGGAAGGCGGCGGCGACATAGGTCTTCTCGCCGGTCGGCGAGGTCGCGCCGACGATCAACATGTGCTCGGCCATCCAGCCCTCGTCGCGCGCCATGCACGAGGCGATGCGCAGCGCGAAACATTTCTTGCCGAGCAGGGCGTTGCCGCCGTAGCCGCTGCCGTAGGACCAGATTTCCCGATCCTCCGGAAAGTGGACGATATATTTGGTTTCCTTGTTGCAGGGCCATGGGACATCCGGCTGGCCGGGACCGAGCGGGGCGCCGACCGAGTGGACGCAGGGCACGAATTTTCCATCCGCGCCGAGCACGTCGAGCACGGCCTGGCCCATGCGGGTCATGATGCGCATGTTCACGGCCACGTAGGGCGAATCGGAAACCTCGACGCCGATATGCGAGATCGGCGAGCCGAGCGGACCCATGCTGAAGGGCACGACATACATCGTGCGCCCGCGCATGCAGCCGGCGAAGATTTCCTGAAGCGTGCCGCGCATCTTGTCGGGAGCGACCCAGTTGTTTGTCGGGCCGGCATCCCTTTTTCGCGCGCTGCAAATGAACGTGCGATCCTCGACGCGGGCGACATCGCTCGGGTCGGAGAGCGCGAGGTAGCTGTTCGGGCGCTTCTCCGCATTCAAGCGGGTGAAGGTGCCGGCCTCGACGAGTTCCCCGCAGAGTTCATCGTATTCCTCCTGCGAACCGTCGCACCAATGCACGCTGTCGGGCTGGCAAAGGTCGGCGATTTTGTCGACCCAGGCGAGCAAGGCGGGGTTCTTGGTGCGAGGGTTGGCGGCGGGTGGTTCTTGCGTGATCATGGCCGGAGCGTCTCATGCGCGGCGGCGCCGCGATACTCGCCAGTTGGCAAAACTCTCTCCGTTCTTGTCAAAACGGGTTCGCGAAACCGCGCCCTGCTCCGATTTTGCGGACTTTGAGCCGGAACTTGGCATTCGGGCATTTGCGCTTTGCGAAGGTGCGGAGCCGCGCATTTATTCGAATCGAAAATATGACAACACCCATCAAAGTCGCCGTCACCGGCGCGGCCGGCCAGATCGGCTACTCGCTTCTTTTCCGCATCGCCTCGGGCGCGATGTTCGGTCCCGACCAGCCCGTGGAGCTCCGCCTCATTGAGCTCGAACCCGCGCTTGGAGCGCTCGCCGGCGTGGCCATGGAACTCGACGATTGCGCCTTTCCGCTGCTTGCGGGGATCGTGCAAACGAGCGACCTGAACGAAGGCTTCCGCGGTGCGAACTGGGCGCTGCTCGTCGGCTCCGTGCCGCGCAGGGCGGGCATGGAGCGAAAAGATTTGCTGAACATCAACGGCAATATTTTTATCGGCCAGGGACGGGCCATCGAGGCCAATGCCGCGCCCGACGTGCGGATTGTCGTGGTCGGAAATCCCTGCAACACGAACGCCCTCATCGCGCAGCAAAACGCCACGGGCATTCCGGCCGACCGTTGGTTCGCGATGACGCGGCTCGACGAGAACCGCGCCAAGAGCCAGCTCGCCGCGAAGGCCGGCGTGCATTCCTCGGCCGTGACGAACGTCGCGATCTGGGGCAACCACTCCGCCACGCAATATCCCGATTTTCAGAACGCAAAAATTTCCGGCCGCCCGGCAGCGGAAGTGATCGCCGACGAGGCGTGGCTGAAGGATACGTTCATCCCGACCGTGCAGCAACGCGGTGCGGCGATCATCAAGGCCCGCGGCTCGTCCTCCGCCGCCTCGGCTGCGAATGCCGTGGTGGATACCGTGCGCGCGCTCACCACGCCGACGCCGGCGGGCGACTGGACGAGCATCGCCGTGGCCTCCGACGGTTCCTACGGCATCGAGCCGGGCCTTGTTTGCTCGTTCCCGATCCACAGCGACGGCGCGAACTACGAGATCGTGCAGGGCGTTCCGGTCAACGAATTCGCGCAAGGCCGGATTGACGCGACGGTCGCGGAACTCCGCGAGGAAAAATCCCTCGTCGCGGGCCTGCTGAAGAACTGATTTCCCTCCCGCCCCGCGCTCGCGACCGGCTCAGGCCGGCGCGAGTTGCTGGCGGTATTCCGTCGGCGATCGGCCGACGACTTTCTTGAACACGCGGTTGAAGTGCGTGAGCGACTGGAAGCCGACCTCATACGCGATCTCGCTGATGCGGAGATTCGGATTCATGAGCAGGTTCTTCGCCTTCTCGACGCGCACGCGGGAAAGATACTCCGTGAAGTTCAGGCCGGTCGCCTTCTTGAACATCTTGCAGAAATAAAACGTGCTCGTGTTCACCGCTTTTGCCACCTGGCTGAGTGAAAGATCTTCGGTCTGGTTTTCTTTGATGAAGCTCTTGGCGCGGCTGATCATCGGCGGCTCCGCGTTCGTCTGCCGCACGAGTACCTGGTTCGCCACCAGCGAGAGATGCTGCGCAAAAATCGAGAGCAGACCGACCATCGACTCGTATTGGAGCGGCGTCATCACTTTGGTCTGAAAGTAGGCGGTCTCGATCGTCGCATCGACCGGCACGCCCCATTCCTTCAGCTTTCCAGCCACGCGGGTGAATTGTGTCGCGGTCGGCTTGCGGCAAAAGACCTGGCCGGTTTGCAGGAAGCCGATCAATTCCTCGCCGAGCCGCACCGGCACCGCGCTGTCGAGCATGCCGACGTCGCATTTGACTGTTCGCGACGCCTCGGCGGTATCCTGCGTCAGGCGCTCCTGCGTCGTCAGGCAGGCCGCGCACGAGCGGCTCACCCGCGCCATGATCTCGCAGAATTCATTCTGCGACTGCTTCCCGCGGTGCGGCATTTGCCAGGAACCCGCCGCGGTGAGCGAGACCGGCAGGCCCGTCGCATCGCTGAACGCCCGCTCGTATTCGCGATAGATCCGGGACGCTGTCAAAGCCTGGATGACGTCGCCGTTCATCGCACAAACCTACGAAACGATCGCCCGACTCGCGACTCAAATCTGAAAGCCGTTCGCCCGCTCAAAAAACCTCCGCACTCAAGCCGCTGATCTCGCGGACGGTCTGCGCGATTTTCGAAAGCGTGCGCAGCGGCAGATGCCCGCATTGCTCGTTCATCGCGGGGCGATGCGCGGAATAAATCTGCACGAGCTTGATGCAAGCGCCCTCATCCTTCAACTGCCGCAGATTGCGCGCATACATTTCAATCTCACGCTCCGAGGGCTCCTGGCCATCAATGAGCGGAAACAGGCTCTGGATGACCACCGGCCGCACCCGCGCGAGATCGCGAATGCTTTTCAGGATCAGCTCGATGGAAATGCCGGGCCGGTTCACGATGTTCATGTAGTCCTGCGATCCCGCGTCGAGCTTGGCCCAGATTTCATCATCTTTCCCGAGCAGCGAAATGCCCTCCCGCACCTTGGAAATCCCGAGACCGATGGCGTTCGTGATCAGCACGATCTTGAAACGACCGATGGGATGATGCTGCCGCACTCCCACGATCGCCTTCAATGCCTCGCGGAAGTTGGGGCACAGCGTCGGCTCGCCGTCGCCGCTGATCGCCACTTCTTTCAGGACGAGAAACTCCGCGGGCATGCCGACGTAGCCGAGTTCGTCCTGCCGGCCGCGATGCACGAGATCGAGCATGCGCTCCAGTTCCTCGACCAGCACCGCCACACGGACGCCGGCCTTTCCGGCATGGTGGCTGCGATCGATCTCGCAATAGAGACAGTCGAAATTGCAGCGCTGGTCGGGGTTGAGATTGACGCCGATCGACAGCCCGCCCGCACGCTGTGACAGCACCGAATAAACATAGCGGTTGCCGAGAAACCGCCGCGCGGGAAGCGGCCGCGTGGAGTCGCGATATCCATGCGAATCGAGAGCCTGACTATGGTGGCGACCTCCGGACATGCTCGTGACTTACCTCCAACGCCCGATGCGTTGCCGGGCGCGGATTGGCCATTGCTGCACGAAAATTGCCGCGAATGAACGCCCACGCAGAAAATGGAGAGAGTTGGACAATCGCCGTGCAGTCGCCCCGCGCCGCGCCCGCTATCGATGAGCAAGCCAATGAAAACGACTCCTCTGCCGCAGCTCCACCCGAGCCGGAACTCGACGAACGCTTGCCCGCTTCCCTTCTGATCATGCCTGCCACCGATCTCCCGGCGACTCGACCCGCCTTTGCCGAAACCCTGCGTCGCGATGCGTGGTGGATGCAGCCGCTCGTTGTCTTTCTCGGCTTCACCGCCTTCATCGTCTATTCCACATGGGCGGCCTTCCAGAATGCCCACTATTGGTTCGAAGGCGGCGGCGCGGACTACCTTTCGCCGTTCGCTTCGCCAGAAATTTTCGGTGCCTCGCCGCATGCGCTTTTCGGTCCGAAACCCGCTTGGTGGCCGGGTTGGCTGCCGTTCTCGGCGTCCTTTTTCGTTCTCTGGATTCCCGCGGGATTCCGCTTCACCTGCTATTACTACCGCGGAGCCTATTACAAGGCCTTCTCCGCCGATCCCCTGGCCTGCGCCGTCGGCGAAGGTCGAAAAACCTATCTCGGCGAACGATTCTTCCCGTTCATCCTGCAAAACTTCCACCGCTACTTTTTCTACCTCGCGTTCGTCGTGCTCTTCCTCCTCGGCTACGACGCGTGGAAAGCGATGTGGTTCCGCGACGCGCAGGGCGCCGTCCATTTTGGCATCGGAGTCGGGACCATCGTGCTGACCGTGAATGTCATCCTGTTGAGCGGCTACACCCTCGGCTGTCACTCGTTGCGGCATCTCATAGGCGGCTGGCGCGACAAAATCTCCAAATCGAAATGCGGCGGCTGCTACAACGCCGTGAGCTGCCTGAACCGCAAACACATGATGTGGGCCTGGGTGAGCCTCGTGTGGGTCGGATTCACCGACGTCTACGTGCGCCTTTGCTCGATGGGCATCTGGCAGGACTGCCGCCTTTTCTAAAATTTTTATGAGCAACTACGAAACCCACGAATACGACGTGCTCGTCATCGGAGCCGGCGGCGCAGGACTGCGCGCGGCCATCGAAGCCTCCTCGACCGGCGCAAAGGTCGGCCTGATCTGCAAATCCCTGCTCGGCAAGGCGCATACCGTGATGGCCGAGGGAGGCATGGCGGCGGCGATGGGCAATGTGGATGACCGCGAAAACTGGAAGGTGCATTTCGCGGATACGATGCGCGGCGGGCAATACGTTAACAACTGGCGCATGGCCGAGCTCCATGCGAAGGAAGCCCCC
>JAATET010000112.1 GCA_015655545.1 Chthoniobacterales bacterium
GCCCGAGAGTCGGCCGAACCGATCTGTTCATAAAAGCCATACAGGCCGTCACGAAGGCAATGGATGGCTACGGAAGTGTTATCAGAACCTTCTTCCACTCCGATCTCATGGAAACACGGCGTTACTCGCCGGCTGAATGTATCCAGATCAAAAAAATGTGGTGTAGGGAACCCCGATATGCGCCTGATTTCCACGCTCTACGAGATATTCAGTCTCGACCACCATCCCGAGGGGGCAAAGCGTTTGCGGGGGATACAAGGACACCAGCGGCGCGATTCAATACATGGCCCGTCTTAAATGTGCCGCCGATTGAAACTCCGCTCGATGCAGCGCAGGCTGCGATTGCCAGCGGGAAATTCGTCTAACTTGTATATGGTGTCAGAATATCCGGAAGAAATCTGACCAAAATTTCCGCTAAATTACGTTTCAGGTTTAACGCTCACCGACAGACATTCCCCCTGTTGTTTTGCGGAGAATCTGAAATTTTTTTGCGGAAAAACTGCGACAGTCGGACTCGCGGCGCCTCTTTGCAACCGGCGTCGCCGTCGCGGGCCACGGGCGGCCATTTCCGCGCAACGTATGAGGTAATGATTCGCAGAAAGTCTCGTTTGGCGACCCGTCGAAGGAGCGGCCGTCGGCTTTGCTCAGAACACCTTCAGGATGCCGTCGTGATAGGTTCCGGTGCGCACCCAGACGGTGCTTCCGTTCACGGATCGCACCGCCCAGAAATCGAAATCGCTGCTTCGACGATCACCGGCGGCATCCAGGGCCGTGGAGCCCGTCACGCCCGAGAAATGGCGGGATTGCCGCAGGAAAGCCGCCTTGAATCCGGAGAAATTCTGGACGCCCTCCGTCTTTCGCAATGCGTTACGCGCAACGAAAAGCGCATCGTATGCCGACAGCGCAAATGCGTCTGGCACGATGCCCGTCCGCTTCCGGATCGCATTGGAAACCGGCCTCCATTTCGCCGCCAGCGAATCCTTGAGCCCGAAGATCGGGTTCGGATAGCCGGCGCCCGCGGCAAACGCGGCGGCTGAAGCATCTCCGGCCAGAGCCGCGGACAGCGCCACGCCGTCGCTGCCATACCATGCCGTCCCGGCGAGAGTGGGCAGGCTTTGCGCGCTATGGAACACGTCGACGACTTCGTCGAATGCCGCGCAGTAGACCGCGATTTCCGACTGCGGCGTGCCCCCGGTGACCAGCGCGTCGACCTGATGGGAAACACCGCTCGTCGCCGCGGAGAAATCGCCCGTCGAGGTCTCGTAGCGAACCCCCTGCGCGACCGTTCCGCCGAACGCTTCGAACTCCCTCTTGACCGAGTCGCGAAGCCCATTGTTCCCGGCATCGTTCCTCCACAGCGGGACGATGGCGCGAATGCCATTGCGCCGCATCAGCGCGACCACGGCGGGCGCCTCGCGCGTGTCGTTCGGGCAGAAGCGGAAGACGTTGTCCCGAACCGCGAGCGAGGACGCGGTGCTTCCCTGGCTGATCACGAGCATCTTGTGGGCATCGGCGAAGGGCTTGATCTTCGCGACTTCCGCGCTGGACTGCGGCCCGATGACAATCTTCACGCCGCGGCGGTGAAGGGCCTTGATGGCCGCGAGCGCGCGGGCGGGGTCGAGCCGCGTGTCCCGAACAAGGAACTGAAACCGATACCGCGATTTGCCCTTGAGATCATCGGCGGCGACCCTGAGCGCCGCGACCGTGTTTTTCCCGAGGGACGACCACGATCCCGACAACGAGACGAGGACGCCGACTTTCACACTGCGCGAGGAGTCGGCTGGCTGGATCGCCCTCCCCTCCCCGCTCGCCAACGCGAGGATCAGACCGCAAATCAAGGCACGGGATGCGTGAAGGAAGGTCATGGAGGCCGATCATTCCGCGGGGAATGAGCTTGTCAAGAAGAGGCAGGAAAAAGGGATGGTCCTTCCTATTGACGCATCGGGGTGAAGCGCCGGATGGAGTGTTGCCGGGAGAGCCCTTGCGGATGAAATATGATGGAAGCAGATGCCGACATCGCCGTCTCTATCCGGCCCCCCAAGGATCCCCTTAGTAAAAGCACAGGCGAACTTGAGGTTGTAGGATTCTTAGTTGAAAGTTGAGGTAAAACAGCTACAACTTTCCATATGTCGACGACCCTTCTGGAAAAGGTAAATGAGCCCCTTCTTGAGGATGGGGCTCGCAACGGACTGCAGTTCGCTGATGCGGTTGCGCAGTTGTCCAAAGTCCTTTTTCGCGTATTCGGCAAAAGGGAAGTGTCGCCAGGCATTCCGGCCGCGTTCGGGCGCCTGAAGTTGCTGGAAGGAACGCTCGGCGCACAAGAGGCCGCGGTTCTTTACGGTGGAGCCACGGGGCCCGTGACGCCTGAAGCCGTGAAGAAGGCTGCACGAATTTTCAAGCTTTTGGCCATTCGCGGGAAGGGTGGGGCTCTCCGGTTTCCGAAATGGCAGTTTCTCGCTGAGGGTGGTGTCGTTCCGGGGTTCAGCGACGTGTTAAAGGAACTTGCGAAGAGCCCTGTGGGCAAGGATGTGGGAGCTATCACCTTTTTTCAGAATCCGAATCCGATTACCGGCGGCAAACCCCCGATCGACGCATTGAAGGCGGGCCGTCTTGATGATGTTCTTCTCGCGGCGGTCGACGCACGATATTGATTCGCCGAGATGGATCGGGAGCCTCGCTTGCCGCTCGCCCAGGCGGAGTTCGACAAGCTCGAGATGCCCACTGTCGAGATCGAGCCGCGGGAGTGGGTAAATCTAAGATTTCGGCAATACGCGAATCAAGATGACCTGTTCATAGCGAGGCCTGGCGCGAGACTGACGCCCCGGTCGATGAAGGTTCCATGCCTCTATCTTGCCGGCGAGATGAGCACGTCTTTCATGGAACTCTACGGAGACCGGCTGTATGCGGCGAAGGTCGAAGGGAAAGTCCTGGGCATGCCGGAGCTCGAGATCGACGAAAGAATCTTTGTCAAAGTCCGAACTCCAAAACTCAGGCTTTGCGACCTCGTCAAGCCGGGCGGCGCGAAGAAGCTGAACTTGGACCAGGGGACTTTATGGGCCGCTGATCTAAAATTTCCACAGCTTTTTGCAGAGGCTATCCTCAAGCATCCCGCCGGCGTCGATGGAATCCTCTACAAGAGTCGCCATACCGACAGCGTGTGCGCAGTTGTGTGGAATCTGGCGGCCGCAACCATGGTCAAAAAATCCGAAGTTCCTCTCGGAAGCTGTTTGAAGGTCACGGATCTGGTGAGCTGCACCTTATTTGACGAGCCCGTTTCGATCGCGGGCACGGAAGAGACTTTCAATAAAGTCGCGGGAATGGGCGTGGACTAGGTGTTCAGTCCCGGAGAGAGGTGGAACGGAATGCGAAACCATGCCAACTTCTGAGCAATTATGGGACAGATACTACACGGGAGCGCCCGCACGACGGCGGCAGTGCGTCGGGCGATCCAACATAGTCAAGAGAGCCTGAGAGCACTGGCCGCCCGCTACGAC
>JAATET010000073.1 GCA_015655545.1 Chthoniobacterales bacterium
CCCGGCATCATCCGCCGCAAATCCGTCAGCCAGCCCGTGCAGACCGGCATCATGGCCATCGACGCGATGATTCCCGTCGGCCGCGGCCAGCGCGAGCTCATCATCGGCGACCGCGCCACCGGGAAGACCACCATCGCGGTGGACACGATCATCAACCAGGCGAACGCCAACAAGGCCGCCGAAGCCGCGGGCACTCCCGGCTACCGCCCGCTCTATTCCATCTACGTCGCGGTCGGCCAGAAGAACGCGAACATCGCCCGCGTCGTCAAGACGCTCGAGGAGCACGACGCGCTCAAATACACGATCATCGTCTCCGCCTCGGCCTCCGATTCCGCCACGAACCAATACATCGCCCCCTTCGCCGGTGCGTCCATGGGCGAGTGGTTCATGGACAACGGCATGGATGCGCTCATCGTGTTCGACGATCTCTCGAAGCACGCCGTCGCCTACCGCCAGGTCTCGCTCCTGCTTAAGCGCCCGTCCGGCCGCGAAGCCTATCCCGGCGACGTGTTCTATCTCCACAGCCGCCTGCTCGAGCGCTCCGCTCGTGTCGGCGAGAAATACGGCAACGGCTCGCTCACCGCGCTCCCGATCATCGAGACGCAGGCTGGCGACGTGTCGGCCTACATTCCGACGAACGTCATCTCGATCACGGACGGTCAGATCTATCTCGAAACCGACCTTTTCTATCAGGGCATCCGTCCCGCTGTTTCGGTGGGACTCTCGGTCTCGCGTGTCGGTTCCGCCGCGCAGATCAAGGCCATGAAACAGGTGGCCGGCAAGATCAAGGGCGACCTCGCCCAGTTCCGCGAGCTTGCGGCCTTCGCGCAGTTCGGCTCCGACCTCGACGCCCGCACAAAGGCGACGCTCGATCGCGGCCAGCGCATCGTCGAGCTCTTCAAGCAGCAGCAATACAGCCCGATGGCCGTTGAATTGCAGGCCGCCGTGCTCTTCGCGATGCAGAACGGCTATGTCGATGCGATTCCGGTCGATCGCGTGAAGGAGTTCCAGACCCGCCTCCAGGAATTCCTCACCACGCGCAAGGTCGATCTCCTCGCGAAAATCCTCGCGAAGGGCGCCTTCGACAAGGATCTCGAAGCCGAGGCGAAGGCCGCGCTCGACGAGTTCAAGAACCTCTTCAAGTAGGCCACCGCTAAAGCTTCGCTTAAAACTTAAGACCTAAAACTTACAAACTCTGGAATGCCCAGCACCCGCGACATTCGACGGCGCATCAAGTCCGTCAAGAATACGGCCCAGATCACGAAGGCCATGCAAATGGTTGCCGCGTCGAAGATGCGGAAGGCCCAGCAGGCCGCGATCGCGGGGCACCCGTATGTCCAGCTCCTCAACCGGATGCTCGTTTCGCTTCACGGCAAAGTGAACCCGACCGCGCATCCGCTGCTCGAAGAACGCGAGGTGAAGAAGGAACTCGTGCTCGTCGTCAGCACGGACAAAGGCCTCTGCGGGGGACTCAACACGAACCTCTTCCGCGAGATCGCCAAATACGATCCGGCAAAAACGGAGTTCGTGAGCATCGGCCGCAAGGGAAAGCAGTTCCTCGCGCGCACGAAGCGCAACCTGCTCGCCGATTTCGAACTCGCCGACCGTCCGAGCTTTCTCGAGGTCAAGAGCGTCTCGAAATTCCTCGTCGAAAAATTCCTCGGCAAGGAAGTCGATAAGGTCACCATCCTCTTCTCGCGCTTCGTCAATACGCTCAATCAGGAGCCCCGCGCCGCCACGCTGCTCCCGCTCGCCGCCTTGCCGGTGAACAAGGAATTCGAGGAGCACCAAAAGGACGATGGCGCCCAGTTCATCTTCGAGCCCGACGAGGAAACCGTCCTCGATCAGCTTCTGCCCTATTACATCCACTACGGCGCTTATCAGGCCGTGCTCGACGCGCGCGCTTCCGAGCACAGCGCCCGCATGGTCGCGATGAAAAACGCGACCGACAACGCCAAGTCCCTCGTGAAGGATCTCACCCTCGAATACAACAAAGTCCGCCAGGCCGCGATCACCAGCGAACTCCTGGAAATCACCACCGCCCAAATGGCGCTGGCGTAGCCGCTCTTCCTCTTCCACTCCTCTTCATCTTCCTTCAATGCAATTCTCGCACGAAAAACTGAAAGCCTACCAACGGGCGATCGAGTTCGTGAGCTGGTCTCATCCGCTCATCGAATCGCTCCCCGCGTCGGCTTCCGTGCGCAATCAACTGGCCCGCGCCTCAACGAGCGTTCCTCTCAATCTCGCCGAGGGAAATGGAAAGTTTTCCATGCGTGACCGCGCCCGATATTTCCAAATCGCCTGTGGATCGGCTTTGGAATGCGCGGCTTGCCTCGATGTGATCGTTGCTCGTGAGATGAAGGCCGGTGCAGAACTTCAGCGCGGCAAGGAACTGCTTTTGGAGATCGTGAATATGACGATGGCTTTGCTGGATCGTATTGGATCTCGCGTCGCCGAGGATTCCGCTGCCTACAGCGGGGAGGAAGAGGAAGATTAAGCGGAAGAGGAAGAGTTTTTTAAATTTGAAAATATCATGAGCAACATAGGTAAAATCGTGCAGGTCATCGGACCGGTGGTCGACGTCGAGTTCGACCCGGCACAAGGCAAACTCCCGAACATCTACGACGCGCTCGAGATCGACCACAGCGTGGACGGCAAACCCGTCAACCTCGTGCTCGAGGTGCAGCAGCACCTCGGCGAGAACTGGGTGCGCGCCATCGCGATGTCCACGACGGAAGGCCTCCAGCGCGGCAAGACGGTCAAGGCGACCGGCGCTCCGATTTCCGTTCCCGTTGGCGAATGCGTCCTCGGCCGCATATTCAATGTCATCGGCGAGCCGACCGACGAGCGCGGCCCGGTGAATTTCACGAAACGCTATCCGATCCACCGCCCCGCGCCCGCGCTGGTCGATCAGGACACGGGAGCCACGATTCTCGAGACCGGCATCAAGGTCATCG
>JAATET010000113.1 GCA_015655545.1 Chthoniobacterales bacterium
CGTTCGAAAAAATGAGCGCGCGTCCGTCGCAGTCGGCGAGGGCGGCGGCCATCGAGTCGTGCCAATGCACGCGAAACTGCGGCAGCGCCCGTTGCTGCTCGGCGCGCAGCACGGGCGAAGTTTCCACGATGTGATAGCCTAGCCCGCGCCGGCCCCACAGGCCCAGTCGTCTCAGGATGGTGCGGGCGAGTTCCCCCGTGCCGGCACCGGCTTCGATGACATTCCAGCGGGAGCCGGCCAACCGGCTCGAACGAAGCCAGCGGGCGACGCTCGAGCCGAGCGCCTCGCCGAGACTGGCGGAGGTGGCAAAGTCGCCGCGGCGGCCGACGGTGCGGATATTCCGCGCATAGTAGCCGAACTCGGGATGGTAAAGCGCCTCCTGCATGTAGCGCTCGACGGGAATCGCGCCGCCGCATTCCTCCTGCAGGCGGCGGAGGAAATCCAGCGCGCCCCTCAAAGCCCGGCTGCGCGCAGCGACGCGGTTGTCAAAGCGGCGAAATCGATCGCATTTTTCAGCAGCTCGCGCCCAAAGCCCGCCATCGTCACTCCGGGAGAAGCGGCGATGAGGAAGACCGCGAGCACGATGAGATTGAGAATGTAGATGACGACCAGCGAGAAAAACGTGCCGCCGTAGGTGAGGTCGGTCTGGCCGCGTGGAATCATCCAGAGCGTGAACGAAATGTGGAAGCCCCACGTCGCCCCGATGAGCATGTAGAGCACGGGTCGCAGCGGCGAGACATCCCAGAGCAGGCCGGCGAGGCCATAGATCGCGATGACGAGCAGGCTATAGATCGGAAAAAAATACGGAGCGAGCGCGATCCACGTGTTGATGCGGTCGGAGAGAATGTGGCCGCCTTGTTTGGTGATGCGAAATTCGCTCACTTTTCCGCCTTGGAGCAGCACCCAGAGCGCGTGCGTGAGCTCGTGGCCGAAGACGTAGATCCAAAGCGGACGCGGCAGTCCGAGGAAAGCGACGAGCCAGATGATAAGCCCGAGCGAGAAAAACCAGAACTCCTCGGTGCGCCAGAATTCGTCGTGAATCGTCGCGCGCGCGAAGATGGTGAAGAACGTCTGCGTCAGCACCAGAGCCGATGGCAGCAGGAACAGGCCGACGATAAACTTCACCCAGCGGGTGGGGACGGTCGCGGGCAAAGCGGGCGCGAGGGAGGCGCGCAGCTTGTTAGGCTTTGTCTGGCGAGGTGTCCGCCGCCGGGGCTTGTTGGGCACGGTTGCGTTTAGAACAATCCTCGCGCCAAGGCGACCTGGAATTCAATGCGCGGCCGGCATTCCGAGATAGTTGGAGATTCGATCCCAATCGCCTTGTTTCGTCGCCACCGCGACATCCCGTCGGGCCGGCCGGCCCCGCACCCACCACCAAGACATCGATTTTCATGCTTCGATCAGCAGCGCGATCGACGAAAACGGACCAGTAAATCCATTTCGAAACGACCGCACAAAAAACCCGCCATCCGTTGCCGGAGGCGGGGTTCGCGAGTTTTTGCGGAGCGGTGCGGTTTACGCGCGGCCCATGTAATTTCCGGTGCGCGTGTCGATGCGCACTTTTTCGCCTTCCTTGATGAAGAGCGGGACGGTGATCATTTTTCCGGTCTCGAGTCTGGCGGGTTTTTGGACATTGTTTGCGGAGTCGCCTTTCACGCCGTCGGCGCTCTCGACGATGGTGAGCTCGACGGTCGCGGGAAGCTCGACCTGCGCGGGGCGGCCTTCGAGGCTGAGCACGTTCACCTTCATGTTCTCGACGAGATAGTCTTTCGAGTCGGCGAGCAGATCGGCGTTCGGCGTGATCGATTCGTAAGTCTCGGGGTCCATGAAATGGAAGCCCTGCGGATCGGAGTAGCTGAACTCCAGCTCCTGACGATTCACATCGACGAGATCGACTTTTTCGGTCGAGGAAAAGCGGATGTCGGCGGATTTACCGGTGCCGATGTAGCGGACAATGACCTGCACGAACGCGCGGAGATTGCCGGGTGTGCGGTGCTGGACTTCAAGGACGATGGCGGGGTTTCCGTTGTAACGGATGGCCATGCCTTTGCGGAGATCGTTTGCGAGTGCCATTTACAGATTAATTGGGAAGGGGTGGAACGATAGTCGAGCGGAAGGGAGTCTTAAAGCAGTTTGTGGCGGGAGAGATCCTGAGAGTCCACGATCCCCGCCGGGCGGCCCTCCGCGTCGAGCACGACGAGATCGTCGATGCGATGTGTCTGGAGCACGTGCAGCACCTCGGCGGCGAGCTTGCCGGTGGAAATAGTGACCGGGTTCAGGGTCATGAAATCGGCTGTCGCGCGCGAGCCGATGTCGGGATGATTCGGAAAATGCCGGGCGAAATCCCCGTGCGTGAAAATCCCCGCGAGCCGCCCGTCGGGCTCGATGACCACGGCGGCGCCGGTGCGCCGATCCGTCATCAGGCGGATGGAGTCCACGATCGGCGTATCCCGCGAGACGATGGCGAGCTGATCCGCGCCGCGCATGATCTCGCTCACGCGCAAGAGCAGCGTGCGTCCGAGCTGGCCGCCGGGATGGAAGCGGGCGAAGTCGTCCTTGTCGAATCCGCGCGCCTCGAGCAGCACCATGGCGAGCGCGTCGCCGAGGGCAAGCATGGCGGTGGAGCTCGATGTCGGCGCGAGATTCAGCGGGCAGGCTTCCTGTTCGACGCTTGCGTCCAAGACGATGCGTGCGGCGCGGGCGAGGGTGGATTGCACGTTGCCGGTGAGCGCGACGATTTCCACGTCGAATCGGGCGAGGGCGGGCAGGATGTTGTTGAGCTCATCCACTTCGCCGCTGTAGCTCAAGGCGAGAATCACGTCGCCGTCCGAGACGATGCCGAGATCGCCGTGGAGGGCATTGAGCGCATTGAGCACCACGGCGGGACTGCCCGTGCTGGTGAGGGTGGCGGCGATTTTGTCGCCGATGTGGCCGGACTTTCCGACGCCGACGACGACGATCTTGCCGCGTCGCTCGATACAGGCGTGAAGCAGATCCACGGCCTCGCTGAACGGGCCGTCGAGCCGGGCGGCGACGGACTGCAGGCCGGCGATCTCGATCTCGAAGACCCGGCGTGCCTTGCTGACGTAATCCATGGATCGGCGATTGTGGCGCGTGCGCCCATGGGTGGCAAGCGCACGGCAATCTTGTCGCCCGGCTGCGAGTGCGGTAATTTATCGTCATGAAGACGCTCATGGCGACCGCGGCCCTGGCCGGAATGTGCCTGCCCGGCGCGGCGGCGCAGGAATTCGTCGCTCCGAAGCCGAAACCCGCCGCCCCGCTGATTCACGAAACTGGGACGCAAAGACCAACGGTCGCGGGCATCGTCGCGGAAATCTTCAACGTGAAAAAACCATGGCAGCTGGTGAATCCGCTGGCGCCGAAGGAATACGGCGACGGGCGAAAAATGGTGTCCTACAGCGAAAAGGATCCCGGCAAGCCGAAGGGTTTCATCGTTGCCTCCGTTGAGTGGTGACGCGCCGGTCGTCGCGTTTTTTTGCGCGACCTATCTCAAGCCGGAGATGCACCACATCCACCGGCAAATCCTGGCTGTCGATGGCTGGCAGCCGTTCGTGCTGGCGCAGAAAATCGAGAACCGCGTTGCCTTTCCGATCGAGAATCTGGAGGTCGTGCCGCGCTCTCCGTGGCGGTTTGCGACCCGCGCCATCGAGCGAAATGTGACTCATGCGCCGTGGCAGATCAGTCGCGGCGAGGCGGCGAGGATGCGGGCGGTCTTGCGCGCGGAAAAAGCGCGCGTGTTGCATGTCTTCTTCGGCAATGTGGCGGTGCATCTGCTGCCGCTGCTCGAGAGCGTCGATATCCCGATCGTCGTTTCCTTTCACGGTGCGGACGTGACCGGTGCCATCGCGACCCCGGGCTATCGTGCGGCGCGGGAGCGCATGTTTGCAAAAGCGTCGCGGGTGGCGTGCCGCAGCGAGGCACTCGTCGAGGCGGTGCATCGGCTCGGCTGCCCGCGCGGGAAACTCTGCGTGGTGCGCACGGCGCTGCCGGATTTGGTTTTTCACGAGCGCACTCTGCCTGCGGACGGTGCCATCCGGCTCGTGCAGGCCTGCCGCCTCATTGCCAAAAAAGGACTGGCGACGAGCCTGGAGGCTTTTGCGGAGCTCGTGCCACGGTTTCCGCGGATGACCTTCGTGATCGCAGGCACGGGGCCGCTGGAGGCCGAGTTGCGCGCAAGAGCGGATCAACTCGGCGTCGGCGGACGCGTGCATTTCGCGGGATTTCTGGAACAGCCGGCGTTGCGCGATCTGTTGACTTCGGCGCAGTTTTTTTTGCATCCCAGCGAGTCGGTGAATGGGGACACGGAGGGCATTCCGAATGGATTGCTCGAGGCGATGGCCATGGGGCTGCCGGTGGTGACGACCCGCCATGGAGGGATTCCTGAGGCGGTGGAAAATGGCGTGAGCGGAATGCTTTGCGCGGAGCGAAATGCCGGCGAGGTCGCCGCCGCGGTGGAGCGGTTGATCGGCGATCCCGCGCTTTACGCGAATATCGCGGCGGATGGCGCCGCGGCGGCCCGCGCGAAATTTTCGCGTGAAGCGGTCGGCGCCTCGCTGCGGCGGCTCTACGAGGGAGTGGCCGACGGCCGGGGGAGCACCTGCTGCCAGCCTGGCCCGCTGGATTAATCGGCCTGCGCGCCGACCGGCACGACCAGCACGGGGATCTTCGAGCGTTTCAACACGCCAGTGACCACGCTGCCCGCGAAAAGATGATAAAGCGCACCGTGGCCGTGTGAGCCGAGCACGATGATCGCGGCGCCGTGTTCGGTGGCCTGCGTCACGATCTCGTCGGCGGCCAAGCCGATGACGGCGACTGTTTCGACATTGGCGAGTCCTTCGGCAAAGCGCTGGAGATGCTCTTCTTGGGCTTTGAGGTCTTCCTCCATGATCGGCGGAGGCGCGGTCTCGATAACGTCCATCGCCGCGCCCACGGGCACGTAGCTGGCGACGGGTTCGACGACATGCAGCAGGATGACGCGGGCGGAAAGTTCGTTCGCGAGGCCGGCGGCATAGGCGGCAACCATGCGCGAGGCGTCGCTGAAATCGACGGCGACGAGGAGAGTTTTCATGAAAATAATATCCCACGCGATGCGCTGCCTTGCGAGCCAATAGCGCGCTGGCATAGTGGCGGAATGGAGGATTTGTTCACCGAGGCCGAACCGCAAATTTCCGGCCGCGCGTCCACGGTTCCATTGGCGGCGCGGATGCGCCCGCGCACGCTCGACGAGGTCGTCGGGCAGCAACATATCGTGGGCGAGGGAAAGCTGCTGCGCCGGGCGATCGAAGCCGACCGGGTGGCCTCTATTTTGCTTTTTGGACCGCCGGGGACGGGCAAGACGAGTCTGGCGCAAGTCATTGCGGCTTCGACGCGATCGCGCTTCGAGCGGGTGAACGCGGTCGAGAGCAGCGTGGCGGATTTGCGCCGAATCATGGGTGCCGCCGCGCTGCGTGCGGACCAGGGCGGACCGTCGACACTGCTTTTCATCGACGAGATCCATCGCTTCAACAAGGCGCAGCAGGACGTGCTGCTGCCGGATGTCGAAAGCGGTCGCGTGCGCCTGATCGGCGCGACGACGCATAATCCGTTTTTTTACGTGAACTCGCCGCTCGTTTCGCGGTCGCAGGTTTTTCAGCTCGAGCCGCTCGCCGAAGCCGATCTGCGCAAGTTGATGGAGCGCGCGCTTGCCGATGACGAACGAGGACTCGGCGGGCGGGGCATCGTGCTCGATGAAGCGGCCGCGGCGCATCTGGCGACGATCAGTGACGGTGATGCGCGCAAATGCCTGAGTGCGCTCGAGCTCGCCGCGCTGACCACGCCGGCCGACGGCGACGGGGCGATTCACATCTCGCTCGCCGTGGCGGAAGAGAGCATCCAGCGCAAGGCGGTCGTCTATGATGGCGATGGCGATGCACATTACGACACGATCAGCGCGTTTATTAAGAGCATGCGCGGCAGCGATCCCGATGCGGCGATCTACTGGCTCGCGAAGATGATCTACGCGGGCGAGGATCCCCGCTTCATTGCGCGGCGGGTCGTTATTTGTGCGAGCGAGGACGTGGGGCTCGCGGATTCGAATGCACTCGTCGTCGCGACGGCGGCGGCACAGGCCGTGGAACTCGTCGGTCTTCCCGAAGCGCAGCTGAATCTTGCGCACGCGGTGCTTTACATCGCAACCGCGCCGAAAAGCAACCGCGCGACGATGGCGATCGGCGCGGCGAATAAAGATGTGCAGGAAGGGCGCACGCTGGCGGTGCCGGAGCATTTGCGCGATTCGCACTACTCGGGTGCAAAGAAAATCGGTCATGGCGCCGGTTATAAATACAGCCACGACTATGACGGCGGCTATGTGCCGCAGGCGTATCTGCCCGAGGGGCGGCGTTATTACGAGCCGACCGAGCACGGGCAGGAAAAACGGATCAAGGAGCGGCTGGATTATTGGCGCGCGCAATTCGAGGCGGAAAAAACGCGCTGACGTTCTTGAAGTCCTCGTTTCCGGCGGGCGCGAAAAGCGGCCTGCGTTCGCCCCTTGCTTCGCGGCTGGCAGGATTGGAGGCGAGGGGACTCGAACCCCTGTCCTGAACGCGCGTTGCGCGACCTTCTACATGCTTAGGCGGTTCTTAATTTCGGAAGAATGCTGTGAATCGCCACACCACATTCCACCTAGCGGCCACGTTTTCGAATTCACCGGAAGTAGCGGTCGCACCATCTCCCAGCCAGCCTGCTGCATTCGCATTCACCCCCAGCAGGCGTCAGGGCAAACACGTCACGGCACTTAGGCCGCGAGAGCTAGATCTTCGTAATCTGCGTTTATTTTTGTTTGATCCGATTTTTTACGAGGCCAACGAATCATCCTCGGCATGCAGGCCTGGCACTGAACGAACAGTCGAAACCAATACGCCCCCGTAAGCCCACAAGATCGCACGGTTCGCCGCGAAGGCAACGTGAAAAATCGCGGTCGCGAACTAGATATTCCGCGTCATTTTTTGCGTGGAAAGTCAGGATTAGGGGGCGGCGGCAAAACGCGAGCGTTAAATCTCGTAAGATATGCTTGCAATGCGGCGAGAGTTTACAGATTTCTACCGGAATTCGTTCCCGGCCGACCATCCCCCAGATGGAAGTGCGAGTGATCGGAAAACCAGAATCAGCAACCTCTCATCCCTAGCTACCCATGGGCAATCGTCTCTACGTCGCCAACCTCTCGTATCAAACCTCCGAATCCGAATTGGAGGAAATCTTTCAACAATGCGGCACGGTTTCGTCCGTCCAGATCGTTATGGATCGGGACACGAACCGTTCCCGCGGTTTCGGCTTCATCACGATGGGCTCCGATGCCGAGGCCCAGGCCGCCATCGAGCAGCTCAATGGCCAGGATCTTGCCGGCCGCGCGCTGCGTGTGAGCGAGGCTCGCCCCCGCGAAGACCGTCCGCCCCAGCAGAAGCGCTCCTTCGGCGGTGGCGGTGGAGATCGTGGCGACCGCGGCGGACGTGGTTACGATCGCGGTGACCGTGGAGATCGCGGTGGAGACCGCGGCGGCCGCTACTAGGTCGCGCTGACTTTCGTTTTGGACGCCGTCGCCGGGGATCATGGCGACGGCGTATCTTTTGCTTACCAGCAGGCGATGGCGCAGCCCAGAATCGCTGCGCCGCACACGATTCCTGCCATGGCTCCGAGGCGGTAGCGCGTTCCGTTTCCCAGCAGCCACGCGGAAAGGTCGCGCAGGATATAGGGCATGCCGACCAGGAAAAGTCCGGAGAGAATCCACACGTAGGCGAGAGTCACGAGTAAAAGTCGCGAAATTTCCGGCCGCAGATAAGCCGCTTCGAGCAAGGGTTCCGCTGCGAGCAGGGCGAGGATGCCGAGCGCGCGCACGGCCAGGAATTCATCAACGAACATCCACGTCAGCACCGCGCCGACGGGGACGGCGATGGTGAGCATGGTGCGCATACGGGCGAATTCGCCAAGATCGATGGTGCAGACAAGCCAGAAGGCCCAGATTGTGATCAGCGCGAGAAGAATGGCGCCCAATGCACGCGAGCGCGGCAGCGCGCGAAGGAAGGATTTGGTCGGTGCGGGTGCGGCAAGAGCGAGGCCGTGGCTGGCGATAAGCAGCAGTCCGACGACGATGCCGGTGAGCTGAAGCGGAAGGTTGTAGATCATTTCGGAGAAAGGGGTGTCTTTTTAATCACACTTCGGCTTGGGCGGGAAGCGGACGTTGCGGGTGTGGAGGGAGGCTCCCATTTACGGGCTTCGAGAGCGGCGGTGGCGGCCTCGACTTCGGCCTGTTTTTTGCTGCGACCGGAGCCGCGAGCGAGCTCGATGGATTCCCAGACGACACGGCATTCGAAATGTTTTTGATGCTCGGGACCAGTCTGGTCCATGACCTCGTAGAGCGGTGCGCTCGGGGCGATGGCCTGAAGCAGTTCCTGGAGGCGTCCCTTGGGATTGATTTCCTCGGGTTCGGCGGCGATGAGGGCGAAGGCGGCCTCCGTTTCACGCAGGATGAAATCGCGTGTCTCCGCATAGCCGCCATCGAGATAGATCGCGCCGACGAGCGATTCGAACGCATCCGACAGCGTCGATGCGCGGGTTCGTCCGCCGCTGGCATCCTCGCCGCGTCCCATCATGAGATGGCCGCCGATGCCGATGGCGGAGGCGTGATTTTTCAATCCGGCGCGCGAGACGATGCGCGTGCGCAGTTTGGTCAGGCGGCCTTCGCTGAAGTCGGGAAAGAGCAAGTAGAGATGCTCGGTGACCACAAGCTGGAGCACGGCGTCGCCCAGGAATTCCAAGCGTTGATTGTCGAAAGGGTAATTCTTCCTCTCCAGCGAGATGCTCGAGTGGGTAAGGGCTTCCGCAAGGAGAAGAGAGTTTCGAAATTTGTAGCCGATCCGCTCCTCGAGTGGATTCATGAGGGAGCGCGGAATGGATGGCCTTGGTAACATGTGTGGTGCGGAGCCGGCTAGGTGGCGATGGCTGTAAACGGACCATTATACCGAGGGTTTGCACAAATTGGAGTGTAAAGTCTAAAGTCGCCGACTTTCCGTGGCTGCGGCGAGACGGAGTTTCTCCTTTGGCAAGCTCGGACATCTTCGATATGGCTGCGTGGCTATGGGACGAATGCGGGATCAGAATGTTCCGTATTTTTGGTTGCGCACCTTTGCGAAGCCTCTAAACTCCCCTCTCCCGAATCTCTCTGGTTTTGGGAATTTCGCGCGGTTAGCTCAGTGGTAGAGCACTGCCTTGACACGGCAGGGGTCACAGGTTCGAACCCTGTATCGCGCACCATCTCTGATTATCAGAGACTTATGACGAAGACGGCCTCAAAAAAGGCGAAAGTCATAACAGAGTCATAACAAATCGTCCCTGAGGGTTCGAGCTGTTCCGTTATGACTTTTTTGACGGGGCTGATAGGATCTTTCGATGCAAGACGAGGAGTGGATTCGCTTTCCCGATGAGGGCGAGAGGTGCGAAACGACCGGTCTCTCGCGCACGTCGCTGGCCGAAATTCTCGACGAAGCCGATCCGGAAACCGGCGAGAAATTTATTCTCTCCATGGTCAAGAAGAAGCCGGGCGCGAAGCGCGGCATCCGTCTCATCAACAAGCAATCGCTGCTGAGATAATCGACGCCGTCCTTCACGGTTGGGATATCGTAGCCGCCACTCTGATAGTAACCTCTCGCAAGGTTACCGCGTCGACGGGAAGTGTCAACTTCACCCCAAGGCGCGCTCAGCCAGGGCCTCTCCCAGTTTCCGATCCCGCATCCGGACTTTTTCTTAGTTCGAAGGCTTTGCGGGAGGTGTGCCTGAAACACCGAAAGATCCACCGAGAAAATCCAGTGGGTGTCCTCAACAAAGAGGGCAGCGGTGTTTGTTCTTTTTTTGTCGTATGCGGCGCGGGCACTTCGGCCCGCGTCGCCCATTGCGGTCATCGTCCAAGAGCAGGATGCCTGGTTGCCAATCAGGCGATGCCGGTGCCTTGATGGGGGCGGGGTCCCCATCACCCCGCCTGCCGGCTGACCGCACCATTTTTTAGAAACCCACAATCAACAACGCGGCGGGCGCCAGCTTGCGCAGCAGAGTCTCCAAAACTCCGCGGGCTCGGGGCAGCACCGAGACGCCGTGCCATTTTTCGTCAATCGCAGGGGAGCCAGGTGGGAAGGCAGCGGCCTCATAAGCCGTTTATGAGCGGGTTCGATTCCCGCCCCTGCAAATTTTTGGGCCGCTCGATCATTCAGGAGGTCGCCTGCCTTGCAAGCAGGAGAGCACGGTGCAAAGCCGTGGCGGTCCACCATTTTTTCAAATCGCGGGAAGGTTGAGAACCCCGGAAGTTTGGCTCCCGCCTATGAGAGAGTGTTGCCCGTCGATAGGAATGCGCTGTCGCGCAGGCATTCATAAGCTTCTTGATCGTGGTGCATGGTGAGGCGGTGGAGCCTCACCTCCACCGATCACGTCCCGCAACCATTCCCGAGTTGGTAGCCGCGTAAAGATCGCGAGCCGCCTGTAAAGCGGTAGTCCCATCGGACCAGCGTCGGAGCGTTACCGACCCAACTCATTTATTTCGGCCTGTTAGCTCAGCTACGAAGAGCAACCGCCTGTCGAGCGGAAGGTCGCGGGAGCAATGCCCGCACAGGCCGCCATTTTCAAAAACGACAATTCGATTTTCGTGCGCGAGAGAGACAGCGGACCCGCCTCGCTTGGGACGAGGAGACACCCGGGGCAGCACCGGGGCGCACGACCATTTCAACAAAAGCTCCCGTGGCCGAATGTATCAGGCACCCGCCTTCTAAGCGGGATCATGCAGGTGGGAATCCTGCCGGGAGCACCAAAAATCTCCGATGATGTGAAAGTAGCATGGCCGTCTGTTAAACGGCTCGTCGTGGTGCGAGTCCACGTCGGAGAGCCATTTCCAAAATGGAACGGAGCGCGTCCGGTTGGTCGAGGAAGCTGTCTTGAAAACAGTAACACCTTCAACGGTGTCCAAGGTTCGAGTCCTTGGCGTTCCGCCATTTTTGTAGATCAAGTCAGGTTTCGTTCCTGGATTTTCTACTGGAAAGGATTCAGTAACTTTACGGGACTGCGTTTGAAGTCGGCAGTGTTTCGAGTGACCAAAGTCAGATTGTGAACGAGAGCAGTTGCCGCAAGAAGCCCATCCACATCGGGCAGCTTTTGATCGATGCAGAGTTTGCCCCAGCGATCTGCAACACGATCATCAATTGGAAGGACTCGTTCGCGGAAGTGGCTCATCAGCCCGTTCAGCCATTTTTCCAAGGCCTTGGCTTGTTTGGAATCAGATTTGCGGACCAGTTCGATGCCGCGGCGAATCTCTCCGATCACGAGCACGCTTGTGAAAAGAGCGTCGTTTTCCACTCCCTCGAACCATTTGATTACGCCGGAATCGGCTCGCGACTTCTTGCGAAGCTCCGACAAAATGTTGGTGTCGAGCAGGTATTGTATCACAGCTCGATTTTCCGCTGACTGCGTGTGCGTTGACGCACAAAGAGAGAATCATCACCGCCATCTGGCATGAGGCGCAAATAGTCCTTAAAGGACGGCGGCGGGTTGCTTTCCCCCAAGAGTGACTGACGCAGAAGCCGACGGTGCGCTTCTTCAACAGATACACCTAGACGCGAGGCCGTCGCCCGAAGTTGCCGAACTACGCGATCTTCAATTTTTCGCACAATCAATTGGGCCATGTAGCCAAAGTGCTATCATTGATAGCATTTGGCAAGCTGGTTCTACCTCGCATCATTCTTTAGCCCGCATGGTGCAATAGCAGCACGCCTGGTTCTCAACCAGGAAGCCCCGGAGCGTTACCGGGTGCGGGCGCCACTTTTCGCCTGATAGCTCAAAAGCAGAGCGGCCGGCTTACATCCGGCGGACCGGGGAGCATTACCTCGTCGGGCGACCATTTCATTCCTCCGTAGCTCAAGAGCAGAGCATCCGCCTGATAAGCGGAAGACCGCGGCGCAATACCGTGCGGAGGGACCATCAAGGGCTGTGTAGCTGAGACAGATTAGCGCCTCACTGAAGACGAGGAGAGTTCGGTGCGATACCGGACGCAGCCACCATTTTCGATCGCGTCATTGGTGTAACAGCAGCACGCGTCTCTTCCAAAGACACGGTGTCGGTGCAACTCCGACATGACGCACCATTTTGCTCCCGAGGTGTAAGAGTTCTGCATTCCGCCTTGCGAAGGCGGAGGTTCGAGGTGCGAGTCCTCGCGGGAGCACCATTTTAGATTCAGGAGATAGTGTAGCGAGTGAGCATTCGGGCCTGTGAAGCCTGCGGGGTGGGTGCAAATCCCACGCTCCTGACCATTTTTCGCGCACAAGGTAAAGTCATCGAACCGTTGGTCTGCAAAACCGATCTACCCGGTGTGAGTCCGGGGTGCGCGTCCATCTTTTCAGACTTCGGGTTGCAAGCATTGCAGCGGTCTCTTAAACCGCAGAGCACGGGGCGGCACCGTGGCGACCCGTTTCAACAACAACCATATCCGAGAGCGTTGTATCCACCACAAAATCGACGCCGGGTTGCTTACCAGCTCTACGCAAGATCGTGCTTTTACCAGTGGCAGACCCACCAGAGGTAAATATGACCGTGTCGTTACTTCCCTCCATATGTCGGGAGAGCAATCGTTTAAATGTTTTGTCCGTAAACGTTCGCGCAATGGGATAAAGAAGCGGCCCCAAAACAATCCGCTCTGCTGGATTCTCAAGATACCTTGGCAAGACTTTGAACAGATCGTCGGAATTGAGAACGATCTTTCCGCCCGGTCCCCGCATCCTATCGAGAACGGCAGTCTCATCAGCTTCCAACAGTCGCTTGAACTCAGCGCGCAACACTTCTTCCGCAGTTTGGCGGAGCTTATCTTTGGAGTTCTCTTTCAAGGCGTCTCGGAATTAGAGCCCTGTAGAATATTTCAACTCCGCAATTTTGCGAGTGTAACTGCCACCGAAAGCACCAACGGAACGTGATCCGGACAAGCGAGCCGGGATTCTTTGCTAAAGAAATCGTCGCGTATTTTGCGTGAAGGGGAGCATGCCCTCCGCGTTCCGCCATTTTTAAATACCCGTGAATGCAAAGAGCCGAGCGCTCGGCTTTTCAAGCCGGTCCTAGTGGGTGCGAGTCCCACCACGGGGGCCATTTCACACGCACGGTCGCGTAACCCAATTGGAAGAGGCACGGCGTTGAGAACGCCGCCAGTGCTGGTTCCTGGATGGGCGGAGGGGCCCCATCCCCCTCCGATCAGCCGTGACTACCATTTCCGAGTTCGAAGCTTTGAGAGCGAAGCAGCCGCCTTTTAAGCGGCCGAGCGGCGTGCAAGTCGCCGCGGACTCACCCAGCTTCACATGGCATTGATCGAGATTGCGCGTCTTTGGCCGGACATAGGTCCGAAGGAAAGATAAACTGGCTATTTACAGAGATCCTTCGCCGCGTCGGGCCAACTCGGAAATCGGAAATGGAATTTGTGATCGAGAAGCCGGCTTGGAGTGACGCGCCGGCTTTTGAGAATCAATTCGGTTTCTGTGTGCAGAGCGAACGCGCCGATCTCGAGCATCCATTTCGCAGCCGGCAATCCGAAGGGTATGCCCGCAGCCTTGCGCAGTGCCCGCATGCCCACGTGCCCGCCTCCGCCTGGGAGAACAATTTTCATGGCTTGGTCTCCGCGAGGTCGCCCGATTTGCCTTCCGCAGAACGCTTGATCTGCTCGAGCACGCGCAGGTGGATCGTGTGGATGATGACATCCGAGAATTGGTGCCAATACCAATCCGGCGTGATGCGCTGGAAATACCAGGTCGTTCCCTCGAGCACGGTCTTTCCATTCTCTTCCCGTAGCGAGAAGCGGCCATGGCGCGAAACGAACGTGTCATGAAGGTGAGGGGTGTCGATACGTCCGTAGGGGCTAAATTCCTTCATCGGCAGAGGATTCTCCGAGACGTCGAACTCCAGACGATGCGGCGGCTGCCATATGGTGATCGGCTCGACGAACGGACCGGTCGAAAAAATGCAGTGGCGAATGGCACCCACGCCCCGGCCATAAATTTTCTCCTGAATCGGGTAGGCGATCCCGAGGCGGAAGATGCCGGTGGGCGGAGCGGTGATCCGATCGAAGGCAATGACTTCGTTCCACACCTTCTGGATTGGCGCATCAATGACCAGCGAGGAGGTGACCTCTCGCATCGGCGGTTGAAGCGGATGGGCCTGCTCGAAGCCCAAAAACGCCGGGAAGGTCATCAGGATGAGCAGCGAAACCACGCTTCCCGAGCGGGCTGAGAGCTTGGCAGCGAGCGCATATCCGAAGGCCGAACCGGGCAAAGCGAGGAGCACGGCCAGGGGAAGGGCCATGATCAGGCAGATCAAGCCGTCCACCGCAAAGAGGAGAATGAGTCCTCCGAGCGCGAGAATTGAAAGCAGCGCAAAGCCATAGCTTGTGCCCCAGCCAACGTGATCGAAGCGGCGCAGAAGGAAGGCCGAGAGGAACGAGACGACGACGGGCAGGGCCAGAAAGAGCGTCCATCCATACGAAGCAAAGCAGTGCACCGCTGCGTAAACGCCAATCAGCCCGAGGCCCGCAGGCACAAGGATCGCGAGCAATCCGAGCGCCCACCGGGGAATAAGGTTCTGATTTGTCCTCATGACGATCAAGGGTAAGGAACTGGCTCCGACATCCGGACCACGCTCCGGCGGCGCAGCTTCGTGAAGACCAGGAGATTGAAGAAGTGCATGGCGCCAAGCACGAGGAGAACGACGCCCATTTTGCCACTCAAGGCTTCGAAAACTTCCTGCGGCGTGTCGACGGCAATCCCCAGCTTCAGGAAACGCGACACGAATCCCAGGTTGATGAGGTAAAAGCCGACCACCAGCAGGTGATTCACGCTGTCGGCCAGGGGCTCATTCTGGTGAAAGCAATCGACGAGAAAGATCCGGCCGTTTTGCGACAGGGTGCGGGCCACCCAGATGGTAAGACCGATGCTCAGGATCAGATAGAGGCTGTAGGTGAGGACGATGTAGTTCATTATTTTGTATGGTTGTTATGATAGTTTCAGGAAATATCGAAAGTTATCGGCAAAATTTTAGGTGCAGAGTTTGAAAGCGAGCTTCATGACCTTGTTCTGCTCGGAGGCGGCCACCGATTCCATGACGCGCTCGCCGATCTTCAGAAAGTCCAGAAGGGCTTGAATCTGGGCTGAAAACTCTTTCGCTTCCGGGGTCTTGAGCACCTTGGTTTTCTCGCCGCACTTCCGGAGCACATCCATGGCGGGGGAGATCTCCCGACGTTTGCGTTCGCGGGTGATGATGCAGAACATCTTCCAGACGTCCTTCTCGGCCTCGAAATATTCCTTTCGCTCGCCCTTGCGCAGCACCGACCGGACGAGACCCCAGCCTACCAGGTCGCGCAGGTTGGTATTGGCATTGCCGCGGCTGATCTGGAGATCCTCCATGATCTCGTCCGTGCTGAGCGGCTTGGAACTGGTCATGAGGAGAGCGTGAATCTGGGCCATCGTGCGATTGATGCCCCAGGCATTGCCGATCGTTCCCCACTGCGAGACAAACTCTTCACGAGCTTCGCGCAGGGCATTCGGTGCTTCTTCGTTTTCCATACTTTCAGTAAATACTGAAAGTCCAGTCATTCGTCAATACAAATTCGTTTATCGTTCAGCGCATTTTGGAGCCGGAGACGAGTTGACGTTGTCACACAAATTTGCGGGCCTCATCGACTAGCGGGTGCTCGAAGGCACTCGCATAGGCATTGGAGCGTGGCAGCTATGAGGCCGAAACCGAGAGGCTGCGGTTTGATGCCAATTTCTGATTTTGACATCAGTGTTCATTCACCGTATAGGTGATCCATGGCAACGGTCAAAGCCTCCACCCATCGGCTTGATTCCGACGTTCAAGAAAGCCTTGATCGGCTGAGTGAATTTCTGGGGACGCCGAAAAACAAGCTCTTTAACGAAGCGGTCCGGTTGTATGTCGAGCAGCGCAGCCTCCAGCTGGAACAGGAGTTGGAGTCGACCTTGAAGTCGCTGCGCAGCTACCGAAAAAAGGATCGCCGCTTTGCGGACGCCATCGCGGATTTTGTGAATGCAGAAGCCGAGTTTGGCAACCGGGATGGTCTCGAGGGCCGGTTGAGCGGTGAACTCGGTCCGGTGCAGTCGGCTGTTCAGGATCTCCTGCATGCCTGACTGGGACGAGGACAGTCCGCAGCTTCGCCGCAATCTTCTGGCCCTGCTTCAGCGCATTCGCGACGAAGCCGAGACGCGAGTCGAGTTTAGTCTTCGCATGGTCCGCGAATGGCAGGCCGCCGTCATGGAGGGATTGACGGTGCCGGATCCGGCAATGGTGGGATATTTTCGGGGTGAGCGGGGGCTCAAAGGCCTTGAAGTGAGTATTGGAGGGAATCCCGGGACGCCCTCAGCCGAGGTGCCTCATGACGTTCGCGCATTCGAGCGGACGCTCAAACGCGTTCTCGCCAAACTTGATGGGCTGATTTCTACAGGCAGTGAACTCGACACGGATCAATTGGCCGCGGTTCTCGAAGTGTGCGCCTGGACGCACGCCCGGTGGATCCAAATTCACCCTTTCGCCAATGGAAATGGCCGGACGGCGCGGCTCCTGGCTAACAGCATTGCCATGCGCTACGGCCTTCCGCCGTTTGTCCGACTTCGTCCCCGGCCCAATCACGGCTATGAAGCGGCCGGCCAGGCAGCCATGAGCGGAAACTGGCGGCCAATGGCGGCGGCTTTTCACCGGATGCTGAACGCAACGGTGAATGGAACGTAGCGGTTTCGGGGAAATTGACCTGCATGCCTCCAGCGACGGCTGCATTCTCATGCCGTTGCTCAGGCCTGATCTGAAAGGGCCTACGGGCCGTAGTCGATGGAAAGGCGGAAACTCACTCTCTAAAAGTAGTGGTCGCGCAGTGCGCCATCGTGCCGGCCGGAACGCAGGCAACAGTTCTTGAAATTTACGACCGGATCCGCACGGGCAGGGATCTTGCCGACCGAGCTTTTCGATCAGTTCTTTATTGCCGTGAACAACGCGGTCGCCGCGTTTGACGTGGGTCTCGGATGGGAATCCTTTTCGACGCTTACTCGTGCGTTCGAAAAAAGGAGCCGTCTTCTTTGATGTGCTTTGCCATACAGCCTCCTTGGTGGGTGAGAGAAGGGACATTAAACAAGCTCCTGACGAAATCGAGCAGAATCACCGTGGAGCAGGCAGCGCCGGAAATGGATCAAACGAGAGGCGGTCAACTTCCTCCATCGCAAATCAGATTTTCGGCAATTTCGCGATTTCAACCGAAAGACGCTCCCATTCCGGCTTGGTATAGAGTTGATTTCGGCGAAGTTGCCACAGCGAGTAGTGGCGATGTGAAAAAATGGCGACATCGAGGATGACACCCCAAATCCAAACTGCCACTTGGGCGACACGGAGGACTTCGACCCACAGCGTGAGGCACAAGAATCGAACGAGGGATACGATGGATGGGACGACGAGGAGAGCCACGAGTAGTAAATACATACAAAGCCAGAAGTGTTTTTGCCGCTCGGCGGGTTGGCGACAGCCGTCCCGAATGCGCCTGGCGAGCGCGGTGGATACCTTCCGTCGCCGTTCCTTCCCCGGCGGATCTTCCGCAACGATCGAGATGTCTGGTTTCTCCGGCTCGGGAAAATCGATTTCGTCGCCAGTCCACTCGTCGATAATGGGGGTGTCGTCGGCTTCGTCGTCGGTATCGGAAATATCGCCGGCTTGGCTGACTTCCTTCACTCGAACGGGATCGCCGTCGAAAGCTTTATCCGCAAACAGAGCAGTGACGTTTCGAAAATCCATGATCGTGAAGTAGAACTTTCCGAAGTCTTCATTGATGCGGGTGCCACGCCCGATGATCTGATAGCAGGCCCTGTGATTTAAGCGCCGCCAATCGATCAAGCTCGGCCGTGGTTACCCGATTGCTTTTACGGAAATTTGCGCCTTTCGGTTAAGCAGACATATGCGGATATTTGGGATTTTGAGTCAGGAGACTCTTGAGAAGAGGGGAGTTCCTGTGACCCAAATAGGAAGGATTGGCTATTGCGACAAATTTGAAAAAAGAGAATGACATTTCACAAATGGAACCTTTCCCGCCTGCCGCACCTGCGCCCGAACCGATCGTCCGGCCCTTTAATCGTCTGTCTTTGCGTCCCGTGACCGCGAAGGAACTCCAAATTCTCCGTTTGATTGGCCAGAATCTGCGGAATAAGCAGATCAGCATTGAGGCCCAGATCGCGCAAAATACCGTGAAAGTGCATCTGCGCCGAATCTTCCAGAAGCTTGGGGTGTCCAACCGTGCCGATGCGGCTGCGGTTGCCCGGCAGCGCGGACTGATCGAGTAACTCGGTTCCGTTCCCGAGCCACTTTGGCCAACGACGAAAACACTGCCGATGAATACCGGCGGTCAGTGGACCGAGCCGTCGGTGGACACTCCGGCGACGGGCGTAACGACGGCAGCATGCGTGGCGCATCCCGCGACTCCAGACACGAGGCCGACAACGGCGGATAGCAGACATAATGTTTTCATACATCTTCTGATCACTGCGGAGCGTCGAGATGGATGGGCTCCTCGATTGCCTCACCGGGCCGGTTGTTCCTTCGCCGATTTTTAGTAAAGATATGTGTCTTCCGGCGGGTCGGTCTTTTCGACCTTCGCGTTTTCGATAAGCGGCCGGCGCTGGCCGCCGATCACCGGGAAAGTGGCCTTGCCGGAAATCCTCACCCACGTCATCTCGGGCAGGCCCGGCTTTTCGCCGGGATGGATCGGTAGCGCGATCGGCTGCACGTCCGCGGCGCAGCAGGTCATGAACATGCGCACGAGATCGTAGCGGTCGCCCTTCGGGTTGTTTTCCTTCGCGGGCATCAGCTGGCCGATCACTTCGACCTGCTTGTCTTCGAAAGTCGAACGCATGTCCGGGAGCTGCGCCGCGTAGAGGAAGTCGATCACCTCGGCTTTGATTTCGCCCTTGTTGTTTTTGACCACCTCCGGCTGGTCTCCGCTCTCGCCATCGTTGACGGCTGGCGCGGAGGAGTTCGCGGAGTTTGCCGCATCGGCGGAGGGATCGTTCGTTGGCAGGGCGGCATCGGGGGGGGAGGACGCAGCGCTTTGCGGCGGGCCGCCAGGGAGCTGGGCGACATCTTCGACGTAGTTGCGATTCATCACGGTGGTCGCGCCGAATTCGCCCGTGGAGTTTGCCAGCGCCACGAACAACGGAACGACCAGCAACAACGCGCCGAGGATTTGTTTTACCACCGATCCGGAGGAGATCGTTCCATGTCCCGCGCCGCCGCTGCTTGGCGCGAGCAGCACGAGCACCGCGAGCAGGACGAGCGCGCAGCCGCAGACGGCCGTGAACGGCTGGAACGTCGGATGGAGATACGAAGCGACGCGGCCGCTGAAATAAATGGCGCAAAGCACGGAGCCCCAGATCATGAGGATTCCGGCGGAGATCAGGCGATTCAGGATGGAGGTCATAGCGGGTTGGACGTGTGCGCGAGGATGACTTGCAGCCGGACGCAGATTAAACCGATGAGGACGAAGAGTCCAATCACCAGGCCGAGGATGAAGCGCTTACGGAAAACGGCGGAGTAGATGAAGATGAGCTTGAGATCGACCATGGGGCCGAAGACCAGGAAGGCGAGCTTCGCCACGGTCGGGAACAATGTGAATGTCGCCGCGATGAAGGCGTCCGTCGTGCTGCAGACGGACAGCACCGAAGCGAGCCCCATCAGCGACGCGGTGGCCAGCCAGTCGTTCATGGCCAGCGGCAGGATGATTTCCTGGTTCACCGCGGTGTTGAAGGTCGCGGCGATCATCGCGCCGAGCACGAAGTAAACGGCCATGCCGAGGAAATCGCCGACGCAGACCTCGAGCGCGCCCCAAAGGCGGCTTCCGATTCCGCCGCCGGGCGAGTGGCCGGAGAGGCTTTGCGGCTGCGCGATGTCCGCAAGGATGCCGCTTCGCAGCACGTGGCGGATCGGGAGATTGTGCACCGCGAAGCCGACGATCACCGCCACGACGAAACCGATGCCGAGACGAAAGATCGTGACCTCGAGCGGCGCCTGCCCGCGAAACGCCGCATACGTGCTCAGCGCGACGATGGGGTTCACGATCGGCGCGGCGAGCATGTAGGTGATGGCGTTCGACGGCGGCAGGCCTTTCGCCATCAGGCGGCGGATCACCGGAACGACGCCGCATTCGCACATCGGAAAAATGATGCCGAGCAATCCGCTGACGATCGCGCCGACGTAGGGATTGCGCGGCAGCAGGCGCGTCATCAGCCGCGCCGGCAGGAATTGATCGATCAGGCCGGAGATGATCGTGCCGAGCAGCAGGAAGGGCAGGCCCTCGAGCAGGATGCCGAGGAACGCGAGGCTGAAATCCGGAAAGCTGAAGGTGAAAAATCCGCCCATCGATTATGATTGCGCGGCGAACAGCTCCGCGACGCTGGCGCGCACGCCTTCCTCGGGAATATGCGGCCCGATCAGCACCGACACCGAATGATTGAGGCGGCTGTTCGCGCCGATCGGGAGCAGCTGCACGGAACGCTCCACTTTTTGGAAGACGTGATATTCGCCCGGCGATTCCGTGAGGCGCACGAGGCCTTTCGCGCGGATGACTTCGTCGGGCAACGCGGCGAGAAAGCGCTCCAGCGAGCTGCGCGTGACGATTTCCGGCAGGTCGATCTGCAGCGATGCGAAATGATGAGCCTCGTGCGAGTGGTCGTGATCGTGATCCTCGTGATGATGGTGGTCGTGCCCGCAATCGCAGCCCGCGGGATGCGCGACGACATCGCGCGTGGCGAATTTTCCGACGGCGGCGACGATTTCCACAAGCTCGATGGCGAATTGATCGGGCGTGGCGCGTTGATCGGCGATGCCGTGTTTCTCGAAGGATTTTGCGATCGCGATCGCGCGGGCTTCGTCGATCTCGTCCGTGCGCGAGACGAAGAGGAAGTTCGCGGTGCGCGCCTGCTCGAGCTCGAGCGAGTTGTGCCAGAATCGCTTCTGCCAGCGCTTGCCGTCGATGACGGAGAGCTGGATCGGCAGCGTGAAGCCGCTCAGCGCGGGCTCCAGCGAGAGCAGCTCGATGAGCTCCTCGGAATCGGTGGTGCCGTTGGTCTCGACGACGAGCACGCGGTTCGGCGCATGTTCGAATTTTTCGAGCGAGGCGATCAATTCCTCGCGCGATCCGCAGCAGACGCAGCTTCCGCTGATCGGCACGACGGACTCGGCAAGATCCTCGAGCAGCGCCGCGTCGACTTTGGCGTTCTGGTAATCGTTGATGACGACGTGCGGATCGAGGCCGTTCGATTGAAGCGCAGGCAGCAGCTTGCGCAGGTAGGTGGTTTTCCCCGAGCCGAGGAAGCCCACGAGCAGGACGAGTGGTGTCATGAAAATGAAATGAAAAATTTAGGATGAATGTGCGCGGCAAATCGGCCGCGAGGCGCTGAAAGGAATCCGCGGGTGCGGATGGGTGCGGGAAATCCTAACCGACGGGCGGAGCGCGCCCGCCGGGGGAGGCGTGGGCAAATGCGGGCAGCGGCTGCGCCGGCGGGGATGCGTCGCGGATTTCGAGAACGACAAGCGGACGTTCGATCTGCACGCACTGGATGTCCGGGCGGTCGAGCTGGCCGTCGATCATCGCCGTGACGGCGCAGTGATGATCCGATTCGTCCGCGTCGCCGTGCAGCCAGTGGTGCAGGGCGGGGGACATCGCCATGGCGATGACGAGGAGATGAGCCGCGAGCAACCCGGTGGCGAGAAACCTGCCGATCAACTGGCGCGCCGGATGCATCACCGCCATCGCTCGATCAACCGGAGGGATTTGTCAACCCGATCAATTCGCGACGCACGTGGGGCAGACGCCGAAAAAGTCGAGCTGGTGGTAGATCTCGCGGTAGCGCGTGGAGGAGCGGACGTCCTTTTCCAGCTCGTGCACGGGGCAGTCGATGTCGAGGTTCTCGATCTTGCCGCATTCCGTGCAGATGATGTGCTCATGGTGCTCGCCGGGAAGGCTGAGCATGAAATAGTAGGAGCGGCCCGGAGAGCCCAGCCGGCGGACGAGGCCGATTTCCTCGAGCTTCACGAGGATGCGGAAGACCGACGACGGATTGCACGAGTCCTGCAGCTCCGGCTCCTTCGCAAGGTTCGACCAGCCGATCGGATGCTCCTTCTTGAAGAGCACGCGCAGGATTTGCTGGAGCGCATGCGTGCGGCGCATGCCCTTCCTGCGGCAAAAATCGAGCGCCCATACGAGCTTCTCGCCAATGGATTTTTGCTTTGCGGTCACGCCGACAAAATACGGAGTGATTCCAAATCTTCAACACAAAGCCGGTTTCTGTGGGGATCGACTTGTTTGTAAGATTCACTTGCATAAAGGATTTTTGTGAGCTACCTCGTCGAGCAATGAAGAAAATATCCATCCTCTCGCTGGTTGTCGCCATGACGCTGGCTCGCGCATTTGCGGCGGAGCCGGTGAAGGTCGTATCGTTTTCCACCATTCTCACGGAGATCGCATCCAATGTGGGCGGCGACGCGGTGAAGGTCGTGGGCCTCGTGAAGCCGGGAATGGATCCGCACGAATACGAGCCGACGCCCGGCGATCTCAAGCTGATGGGCGGCGCGCAGCTGATTCTCGCCTCGGGGAAAAACATCGAGCATTACCTCCCGAAGCTCCAGTCGAGCGTGGATGCGTCGGCGATGATCGTGAAAGTCGGCGACCGCTTTCCCTCGCTGACGATGACGGAGGAGAACGCCGGGCGGATCGAGGACCCGCATTGGTGGCACAGCGTGGCGAATGTCGAGAAAGCCACGAAAGTCATCCGCGACGCGCTGATTCAGATCGATCCCGCCGCGAAACCGGCGTTCGAGAAAAATGCCGCCGCGTATCTGGCGAAGCTCGCCGCGCTCGACGCATGGGTGAAGCAGAAGGTCGCCGAGCTGCCCCGCGACAAGCGCGAGCTCGTCACCTCGCACGACGCGTTCCAGTATTTCGCGAAGCAATACGGCTTTCGGATTTACGCCATCGAGGGCGTCAGCACCGAGCAGGAGGCGTCCGCGAAGCAGGTTGACGAATTGATCGCCACGATCAAGAAGGAGGGCGTGAAGGCGATCTTTCTCGAGGACACGCTCAATCCCAAGGTGAGCACCGAGATCACGCGTGAAACCGGCGCGAAGATTGGCGGCACTTTATACGCCGACGGCCTCGGCGACGGCGAGGGATCCACTTATGAAGGCATGATGAAGCACAACGTGAGCACGATCGTGGGGGCGCTGAAATAGGCATGCTCGGGTCGCCGCTGCTTCGCGCCGCCGTCGCGGTGGCCGTGCTGCTTCTGCTGCTCGTGCCGCTGCGGTCGTTCACCGCGCCGCGCGCGGAACGCGTGATGGCGGCGACTCCGGCGGCCCGGGTCGCCCGCGCGCATCTCGAGATCGTCTCCACGAAAAGGCCGTTCACGTTCTCCGTCTCTCATCTTGGAAAAGTGGTGTGGCAGGGGACGACGCCCGACGCGGCCGTGGCGAAGGACGTGCGGCTGCCGATTCCCAAGGAGGGCATCGATCTTTCGCTCGAGATCGGCTGGCAGGACGACGGGACCGCGGCCGCGAAATTGATTCTCACGCACGACGACAGCGATCCCGTGGAGCGCACGATCTGGGGCGAAGGCAGCGCCTCCGACGTGTTGACGTTTCCCTAACGTGATCACGTTTCCCTAACCATGTCCTCGCACCGCCTGGAAATCCGCGACCTCACGGTCTCCTACCACCGCATTCCCGCGGTGCATCATGTCAATCTCGAGCTGCGCTGTGGAAATTGCATCGCGCTGCTCGGGCCGAATGGCGCGGGAAAAACCTCGTTCTTCAAGGCGCTGGTCGGCCTTGTGAAACCCGAAACCGGCTCCGTGAGCCTGGGCGGGCACGGGCGCCTGCACCACGACATCGTCTACCTGCCGCAGCGCGAAAATGTGGACTGGGATTTTCCCGTGACGGTGCGCGGCCTGGCGCAAATGGGCCGCTACACGCGCCTCGGCTGGTGGCGGCGGTTCGGGGCGAAGGACCACGAGGCCGTGGACCGCGCGCTGGCCACGATGGAGCTCTCGGGCCTCGCGCACCGGCAGATCAGCGCGCTCTCCGGCGGCCAGCAGCAGCGGGCTTTCCTTGCGCGAGCGCTCGCGCAGGAGGCGCACGTGATGCTGCTCGACGAGCCGTTCACCGGGCTCGACCGGCCCGCGCAGGCCCTGCTCGCGCATGCGATGCAGCGCATCGTCGACGCGGGCAATCTCGTGATCGCCTCGCATCACGATCTCAAGACGGTGCCGGAACTTTTTCAGCAGGTGATTTTTCTCAATGGCGAGTTGATCGCCTTTGGCGACACGGCGGCCACGTTCACCGAGGCGAACATCGACAAAGCCTACGGCACGCAGGCCTTTGCCGGCGCGCACCGCCACCATCATCACGCATGAGCGATTTCATGGGCTGGCTGTCGGAGCCTTTCCGGCACGAATTCATGCAGCGGGCGCTCTTCGGCTGCGCGCTGATCGGCTTCACCAACGGCTGCCTGAGCACCTTCATCGTGCTGCGCCGGCTCGCGCTCATGGCCGACGCGCTCGCGCACTCGCTGCTGCCCGGGCTGGCGGTGGCGATCCTGCTTTTCGGCCTTGCGCCGGCGGGGCTTTTCGCCGGCGCGCTGGTCGCCGCGCTGATCGTGGCCGGCGGCACGCAGTTGATCTCCCACAGCTCGCGTATCAAGGAGGACACTTCGCTCGGCCTGCTTTTTGCATGCGCGTTTTCGCTGGGCCTCGTGCTGCTGAGCCTCTCGCCGGTGCACGTGGAAATTCAGCACTATCTCTTCGGCAATATTCTCGGGCTCGCGAACGGCGACCTCTGGATCATCTACGCGATCAGCCTCGTGGTGCTGCCCTTGCTGATCGCGCTGGAGCGGCCGTTGTTCCTGATGATGTTCGAGCCGTCCATCGCGGCGAGCCAGGGCATCCGCATCGGCGCGCTGAATTACCTGCTCATCGGCGCGCTCGTGCTGTCGATGATCTCGTCCCTCCAGGCGGTGGGCGTGATCCTTGCGCTGGGAATGCTCATCGCGCCGGCGGCGACGATCTATCTTTTTTCGGATTCGTTCACGACGCTGTTCTGGGGCGGGGGATTGCTGGGAATGCTGTCCTCGTGCCTCGGGCTCGTCGTTTCCTATTGGCTCAATCTTCCGTCGGGCGCCTGCATCGTGCTGCTGATGGGCGCCATTTTTCTCGCCGCGCTGCTCTTCAGCCCCCGATACGGCGTGCTCGCGCGTTTCTTTCGAAAGCGCCACATGCACGATCAATCGCTCGCCCGCTGGCAAGGCGATGCCGCGGAGCGTTAAAGTCGTCCCGCATCCACGCTGTGGGCTTGTTTCGTGAAGGGTTCCGTATTACCATGGTCGGATGTATCTGTCCCGAAAAGGGCCGTCCGGTCGCTGGCTGGCGGCTGTGCTCTGCCTGCTGGGCACGATGGCGCGGGCGGATGATTCCGTGACGATTGATTTTCCGGTGAGCGGCGAGAAATTGACTGCCGAGGGGCTGTCGGCGCCGCCGAGGCAAGTCGCGACGCCGGACGGTTTGGGCTATGCCGACGTGTTGTTGCGTCCGGTGCGAAGGAGCAACCATGTCTTTCTGACTTTTGTTTTTGAAGAGGATGGCGGGAAAGGGCCGGCTGTTTTCTGGTCCGGCGATGTGAGCGGAAAACAGGTGACGCTCACCGGGAATCTCGCGGAGGGTGTCGTCGGGCTGAATCGCCGCACCATCGAGCTGCCGGATGAAATCGCCCGGGAAGCCGGGCATCTCTACATCATGGGCCGGCAGGATCGCCTGCTGCGGCTGCGCATCGATTGGTGCGAGCCGTCGCAATCCTTCGTCGCGGCGGATCAGGAGCGGCCCGAGCTCGTGATGGGCGGTGCCATGAAGCTCGACCGCGATCTCACCGGCCAGGCGCCGATGACCCCGCCGGATGCGTGGTTCGGGCGCGTGCTCGATGCGGCATTGCAGGATGGCGTCGCGGATATTTCGCAGAATACCGAACTCGTCGTGCCGCTCAAAGGCACCGTGGGCGAGGCGCGGCTGCGGGCGAAATTCCTCGGCCTGCCGCTCGGAAAGGCCGTGCGCGTCTGGATCAATGGCAAGCTCGCGGGCCGCATCCAGCCATTGCTGCCGAGCCTCACCGATCCCGGATATGTGCGTCGCGGCGGGAAGCGCGCCACTTACGCGGGCTGGCGCGAGGGTGCGCTGTTTATCGAGCCCGGAGCGCTCAAAAACGGCGACAATTCCATCCTCTTCGAAGCTGCGGGCAAGGGCGTCTATCTCAGCGGCGCCGCCATGGAAATCCAATCTTCGTCCGCCGCCACCGAGGCCGCGAAAACCGATGGTCCGCCCGAGTCCGCGGAGGTCGCGCCGTCCCGCCCGCCCGACGCGAAGCTCGAAGCCCCGCCGGCGCCGTCTCCCTCGCCGGAGCCCATTCCGCCTCCTCCTTTGTCGGAGGCTTCCGCCTCGCCGAGGCCGTAGGCAGCCCATTCGCCCATCCCGGAGTCACAAGCTATTTACTTCTTTTTCACAACTTTGTGACATCTTCACGCCGCGCTTCCGGCACCGTTTCCTAGGATTCCTTTTTTCCATCTTTTGCGTTACTAGTTTCTTTCCCATGCACCTCCCTGCTCCTCTCCGCCGCCGCCACGAAGCGGCTTATACGTTGTTCGAAATCATGCTCGTCCTTGGCATCATCGCCGTGCTGGTCGGCTCCGCCATCTACCTGCTCGGAAATCAGGTCGAGTTCGCCAAGATCCAGCGCGTGGATTCCGATGTGCAGGCGATCACGACCGCATTGAAGACCTACGAGATGATGAACTACGCGATGCCCACGACGGAGCAGGGCCTCGCGGCTCTCGTCACGCGACCTACGATCGAGCCCGTGCCGAAGCGCTGGATGCAATTCATGACCTCGATGCCGATGGATCCATGGAACCAGCTCTACGAATACGCGAATCCGGGCGTCAAAAACCCGAACGGCTTCGACCTTTATTCGAAAGGGCAGGATCACCAGGCAGGCACGATTGATGACGTCTGGCCTGGAAAATAGGGCGGCGGGCCACGGCTTCCGCACCCCGCACGGCTTCACGTTTCTCGAGTTGATGCTCGTGCTCGCCCTCATCGCCATCATTTTCGTGAGCGCGGTGCCGCTGGTCAGCGCTTCGCTGGGCGAACGCCGCCTCCGTGCGGACGCCGAGAAAATCTCGGCCATGGTGCGCAGCCAGCGCGCGCGCGCGCAGGACGACGGTCGCCGGCACGTGCTCACGATTCGATCCGCCGGTTTTTTTGAAAAAGGCAATCCGCCCAAGGAAATCGCCGGCCTGCCGCGCGATGCGATTTTCACCCTCCGCTATCCGGGCGGGAAATGGGAAAAACCCAAGGATCAGGCATGGGAATTCTCGCCGATCGGCATGGTCACGCCGCTATCCGTGCGCCTGGAGAGTGGAAAAGCCTGGATCGAGCTGGATTTCGACATGCTGACCGGCCGCGTCGCCGAGGAGCGTTATGCCTTCTAGCAAAACGCCACGCGCCGCCCGTCGAGGCGGCTTCACGCTCATCGAGGTCTTGATGGCGGTCGGCATTTTCGCCTTCGCCGCCATGGGGTTGATGATCGCGCTCGGCAGCACGCTCGATGGCGCGCAGGAGACGCAGCGCGAGGCAAGCGTGCGCGACGGGCTGGCGAACCGGCTTGCCAGCCTCTCGGTCGGCCCGCTCCGTCCGTTGAGCAGCGACGACCACGAGGCCGGCGTGAAATACCACATGGAGGTGCAGCGCGAGGAGGTCACCAATGCGACGAAAACCATCCTGCGCGGCTTCTGGCGATTGCGAGTGCGCGCCGATTGGGGTCCGCAGAATTCCCCCCAGACGTGGGAAGTCTCCCATCTCATCTACCGCAACGACGCATGAACCGCCGCCGCCGCGCCTTCACGCTCTTCGAGGTGCTCGTCTCGATCGCGATTTTCATGCTTTTGGCCGGCGGCATCTTCGCCTCGGTGCGGGCCGCGTTCGTCGCTTCCACCCAGGTCGTGGGCGACCAGCTCGACTCCGAACGGAGCGACGCGTTTCAGCAATTTCTCCGCAAGGTTTTCCTCAGCCTGCCGTCGGATGCGAAGGTCGAGCTGAAACTCCGGCAACAACCCGGCCGCGGCGATGTCGTCGAGGTGCGGCTGTGGCCGGTGCCCGGATTTTTGCAATTCGGCGCGGATTCGAGCGACGGCGCCGTGATCAGTGCGCAGCCGGACGGCGTGGGCGGCTTCCGCATGATGCTCGGTTATTTTCGGGCCGAGGATTCGCCCGACCAGCGCGACCAGCGTCTCGACCGCGAAGCGACCTGGCTGATGCTTCTGCCGGGCGTCAAGCAAGTCCGCTGGCGTTTCGCGCCGACTCGAAATCCAGTCTACTCCGAGACCTGGACCGAGCAGGCCGGGCGGCCCGGCATCGCCGAGCTCACGCTCGAAATGAAAAACGGCGCAAATAATGTTTATCAATTCTGGATTCCGCCCTTGCAGCGCCGCACGAGCGGCAGCTCGGAAAGCGGGACGCCGCCGCCGGCCCAGCCACCCGGCGGCAATCCGCCGCCCGCGGGGGAGGAGACGCCATGAGAAACGCCGATTTTATTTTGCCGTCGCTGCGTTTTTCCTGGGAAGGCAGCGCGCTGCTGCTCGCGATCTGGTGCGTCGCCGTGCTCTCGATCACGGTGCTGGCCGTGGCGCGATTGGTGCAATCCGACGTCGAGGAGGCCTCGCTCAAAAACCGCCGCTTCGAGGCGCGGGAGCTGGCTTTGACCGGCGTCGCCTACGGAATGCATCCGAAAATCGAGGTATGGGATTCCTTGCTCAATCAAAAATTCGGCGACGGCCGCGAGCTGCACGTGAAGGTCGTCAGCGAGGCGACGCGGATCGATATCAATCGCGCGCTCAAGGAAAACGGCCAGAAGACGCTGCGGAAGCTGTTCGAAATCTGGGGCGCGAAGGATGAGGCGATCTCCATCGCGGTGGATTCGATGGTCGATTGGACCGACGGCGACGATCTCCGCCAGCTCCACGGCGCGGAAAAGAGCGAACTGCTTAACCAGACGCAATATTCCATCCCCGCTAATCGGGACTTTCACTCGGTCTCGGAGATGGAGAGGGTGAGGGGAATGGACGGAATCGCCGCGCTGAAGCCCGATTGGGCCGACTTTTTTACGGTCAACGGAAATCGCCGCATCGACTTGCAGGATGCCTCGATGGACGTGATGCGCGCCGGCGGACTCACCGCCGAGCAGGCCCGCCAGATCATCGATGTGCGGCGTGGCGCGGATCACGAGGAACACACGAGGGACGACTACAAGATCAAAAACGTCACCGAGTTTCTGCGCCGCGTGGGCCTCGCGGACCCGCAGATTCAGGCGCTGCAGTCGAAATACGGCGCGGGTCTCGGGCCTTCGCGCATCGAGAGCCGCGCGCGGGTCGGACGGACCGATTACGAGATTGTCGTCGTCTCGACCCGAGGCGCGGAAGATAACGCTTTGATCGCATGGGACGAGCAATGAAACGCCGCGGACCGGCGCCGGACGTGATCGTCCGGCTGTATGACGAGGCCTGGCAGCGGTGGGAATTCACCGGCGCCGCGCCGCGCCGTGTCGAGACGGCCTCGCCGCCGACCGAGGATCCCGCGCGGGTCATTCTCAGCGTGCCGGCGCGCCAGATCATCGCGACTCCGCTGTGGATCGAGGGCGCGGATTCCGCGCTCGCGCCGGAGACGGTGAAGCTCGAGCTCGAAGTGCGCGGGCTGCTTCCGCGCGCGCAGGCCATGTCCGGCATCACCGTGCGCCTGCTGCCGCACGAGAATCGCCTGCTCGCCGTCGTCGCGGTTTTCCCGCCCGAGCTGCCGGAGGAAAACTCCGTCGCCGACGCCTACGACGCCTCGCCCTTCCTGCTCGCGCTGCCACGGAATGCGGTGACGCTCTGGCGCGAAGGCGAGGATTTTGTCGCGGCGTTCACGCGTGGCGGCGACGTGGTTTATTGGGAAACGATCGACCGCTCGGCCGGCGCCGAGGAGCTCCAAATCTGGCTCGGTCTGCTTAGCCTGCGGCTGCGCGGCGAAGCCATCATCGAGACGCCGCCGCGCGTGGTGAGCTGGGTCGAGGGCATCCCCGCCGCGCGCATCGCCCCGATTGGCTGCGAGACGCGGGAGGAATTCGAAGACGCCGTGCAGGGCGTGCCGTCGCTGCTGCACGCCCGCTTCGATTGGAAGCCGGTGAGCGCGCAGCGGGCCGAGAGCCAGCGCGCAAGTCGCGAGCGGGTGAAGCGCATCGTGCTCGCCGTGGTGGCGGGCTACATCGTGCTCGCGGCGGGCTTTGCTCTTTATTTCGGCGTGCTGCGTTGGAAAATTTCGCGCCTCGCGGCCGCGACCGCGCAGTTGCACGCCGAGGTGGATCGGTTCCAGCCTATCGCCCGGGATTGGACGATGATCGCGCCCACTGCCGAGCCGGTGCAGTTTCCGATCGAGATCCTCAGCGGTGTCGTGGCCGGCATGCCGGCGCAGGGCATTCGGCTGATTCGCTTCAAGATCGAGGCCGGCATCGTCTCCGTCGAGGGGGAAGCGGATACGTTCCAGATGGCCACCGATTTTTTCAACGCCCTGGCGACTGCGGAAGCCTTCCGCGGCTTCGATCTGCAAAGCGATACGCCGCAGATGAAGGCGAACAATTCCGCCAGCTTCAACATTCACGGCACGATCCCCACGCCATGAGACCGCTCAACCGCAACGAACGCATCATGGCGACCGCCCTCGGGGCGATGGTCTTCCTGTTCATCAATCTCGCCGGCATGCGCTGGCTCTCCGGCCACCTCGGTGAAACCCGATCCGAGATGTCGCGCCTGGAGGCCGAGTCGGGTGCGGCCCGCACGCTGCTCACCGAGCGCCCCCATTGGCTCGCCCGGCAGGCCTGGGTCGCGGAGCATCTCCCCGAGATTTACGACGAGCGCACCTCCCGTTCGAAATATGTGCAGCAGATTCAGGCCTCCGTGCAGGCGCAGAATCTCACCATCGAGTCGCAACAGCCGCTCGAGACCGAGCGCGACGGGCGGCTCGCGCTCGTGGGCATGGAGGTCACCGTGCAGGGCCGTCTCCAGTCGATCGTGCGGTGGCTGCACGCGCTCCAGCAGCCCGGCAAGTATGAAACCGTGCGGAGTTTCACGTTGAAGCAGGCCGACGACGGCAATACCATGGAGGCCACGGCTCGCTTGGGAAAAGTCCTCCGGTCGGGAGACCTCGCCTCGTATCCATGAGCGCGCGCATTCCAATGTTTCTCGCCCTCTTTGTCATGGGCGGTCAGCCCGGCTTCTCCGCGGACGCTGGCGCGGAGAAGTTTGCCCCCGAGACCTACCCGATCGACCGCTACCAGCAGATCTGGAAACGTTCGCCCTTCATCAAGGAGACGGAGTCCGTCACGCAATCCGCCGGCCTGGCCACGAAATACGGCCTCGTCGGCATGTCCTCGTTGAACAAACTTCCGATCGTTTTCCTCTGGGACAAAAACGAAGCGGACGCCGTGAAAAGCCGCTTCATGGTCTCGAAGGCAAAGCCCGATGCCGCGCACAATATCGAGCTGATCTCCGTCACGATGGACAAGGATCCGCGGAAATCCACGGCCATCATCAAGCAGGGCGCCGAGCAGGCATCGCTGACCTTCGACGCTTCCGCGCTCCAGCCGACCGGCGCCACCGCCAGCATGCCGAGCCCGGGCTATCCTGGGATTCCCTTGCCATCGGGGCAAGTGCCTCCCGCTCCATTCCAGCCGGGCGGGATCACCGCTCCTTCCGGCCTCATACCACTCCAGCCGGGTGGGATCACCGCTCCGCCTGTTCCCAATGCCTCGGTCCGGCTCAACCGCAGCCCCATCGATCCGACCCGGCCCGGCCAGGCAACGCCGCCCCCGAATCCCGGCCTCCAGATTCCGCCTCCGCCCACGCCTCCGCCCACTCGACGAATCATCCTCCGCCCCAAGCCCATCAATGTTGACTAAACACCCGGCCTCACGCCTCCTCATTCTCCTCCTTGCGCTCATCGCCGCCACGGCGGCCCTGCGCGCGCAAAATCCTCCCGCCCCCGCCGCCGCCTCCGCGGCTTCCGCAAATGGCGACGAGATGATCGACGGCATCCAGCTGCCCAACAACCCCGCCACCGATGTCGCCCGATTTTACGAAGGGCTCACCGGCAAGACGCTCATCCTCGATTCGAACCTCGCCGGCTCGCCGCTCTCCCTCGTCGTCCAGAAGCCGATTTCCAGAAAGGAAGCCATCGCGCTCATCGAGTCCACGTTCATCCTGAACGGCTACTCGATCGTCAACGTGGACGACCACACCGCGAAGCTGCTCGGCAACTCGAAGTTTCCAAAAAGCGAAGCGATCCCGCTTTACAGCGACCCCTCGCAACTTCCCGCCGGCGAAGAGATCGTCAGTTACTTCATGCCCTTCCGTTATCTCAAGGCGGAGGACGCATTCTCCGCCTTTCAGCAAATTGCGCCTTTCCATCCGAACACCGGCGCCTACGTCGCCATTCCGAGCGTCAACGCCGTCGTCCTCACCGAGTCCGCGCCGCTCATCCGCCGCCTCGTCGCGCTCCAGGAAATGATCGACGTCGAAGGCGCAAAAACCGTCACCGAGTTTTTTCCGCTCCAGCGCGCGGACGCGGACAAGGTCGTGGAAATCCTGTCGAAAATTTTCGAAAAAGACGATGCCGCCGCGAATCGCTCGCTCTCCGCCGCCGTCGCTTCGAACGGCGGTGCGCCGGGCGGAGTGCCGCCCCCCTCCACGCTGGGCGGAACCCCCGGCATGGTCACCGGTCTCCCCGGCAAAGTGCAAGTCTTCGCCGACAAGCGCACCAATCGCGTGATGGTCGTCGCTCCCGAGGGGCGCATCCCCTACATCCGGGCCATCATCGAAAACTTCGACTCTGCCGTGAATTTCGAGGAGCCTCTCGAACGTCCGCTGCGCTTCGTGAAAGCGGGCGAAGTCCTGCCCGTGCTCGCCAGCCTGCTTTCCGAAAAGGATGACAAAAACGGACAGCCCGCGATCGTGGGCGGCCAGGAAGGCAACGGCGCCAATGCCAATGGCGCGAATGGGAACTCCAACGACTCAAGCTATTCCGGCAATGGCGTGAATGGCTCCTCCGGCGGCCCCTCGGTCTCGACCAACACCACCTACAGCGCCGAAAACACCGCGCCGCAATCCGTGATCGTCGGCAGCGCCCGCATCATCGCCGATCGCAGCGTGAACAAGATCATCGTCATCGGCCCGCCCGAGTCCCGGCAGAAAGCCGGGCAGCTGCTCGACATGCTCGACCAGCGGCCGAAGCAGGTCTATCTCGCCGTGGTCATCGGTCAGCTCACGCTCGGCAAGAATCTCGAAGTCGGCGTGAATTATCTCTACAAGGGCACGAATCCCACCGCCGGTCTCATCCGCGCGCTCGGCACCGGCGCCACCGGCGACATCTCGAATCTGCTCGCCAATCGCAGCGGCTCCCTCGATGTCGTCCCCGACACGAGCACGGTGACGGACACCGCAGTGAACGCCGCGGCCGCGGCCGCATCGACCGCCATTCCCGCGCTTTCCGGCCTCACGGTTTATGGCAGCATTGCGAACTCCGTGGACATCCTCGCCCGCGCCATGGCCGCGACGAGCAAGTTCCAGATCATCTCGCGCCCCGTTGTTTACACCTCGAACGGCCAGCCCGCGGTCATCAGCTCCGGGCAATCCGTGCCCGTCGCTTCCGGCACGCTCACCTCCGCGATCGATTCCAACAACAACACAAACAATCTCGGCAGCAGCATCGCCTCGAACGTCGAATACAAGGACATCGTCCTCGAGCTCGAGGTGCAGCCGCTCATTAATTCCGACCACGAGGTCACGTTGAAGATCAAGCAGAAGAACGATACCATCCAGGGCACGACGACGGTTTCCGGCAATTCCTACCCGACGCTCGGTGTGCAGGCGCTCAATACCGTCATCACCGTGCCGAATCGCAACACCGTTGTCCTCGGCGGCCTCATTAGCGAGCAGGAGGATCGTTCGGTAACCGGCATCCCGCTTTTGAAGGACATTCCCGGAGTCGGTTATCTGTTCAGCAATACGGTCAAAAACAAAGTCCGTCGCGAGCTCATCATCATGATCCAGCCGTTCATCGTGGACACCGACGACAAGCTGAAAGAGGTCAACTACATCGAGCGCGCGAACACCGGCTTCAAGGAGCACCTCTTCGACGAGCCCGTGCCCGTGAAGGCCGCCACGCTGCCCGTGCCGGAGGAATTGAACGATTCGAAACTCCGCTAGCGATCGATGGAAGGAACATCCATGACCACTCTCGTCGGCAATCCCGTCCTCGACACCATCGCCGAAGCTCTGCGCAAGGCCGGCGCGGAAATGACGACCGAGACCTTGGACACCGCGGCGCAGGCACTGGCGACGCAGCGCTCGGCCGTTCGCGCCGTGCTCGCGCAGGAGGGATTGCCCGAGAAGGAATTCCTCAAAGCACTCGCCGCGAGTGTCGGCATGGAATGGTTCGAGCCGCCCGTGGATGCCGTGCCGTCGTTCTCGAAAACGTTCCCCGCGCGCCTCGCGCTCCGCTATCATCTCGTCCCGCTCCAGCAATCCGACGAGGGGCTTCTGCTCGCGACCTACGATCCGCTCGACTACCTCGCGCGCGCCGCGGTGCGGCAGCAATTTGCCGGCCGCGTGCGTTTCGTCGCCTCGACGCGGAAGTTCATCGTCGCTTCGATCCGCGCGCACTACGGCGTCGGAGCCGAGACGTTCGAGGAGCTGCTCGAAGGCCGCGAGGAGGAAGGCACGGAGATCGATGGACTCGAGGAAGTGAACGTCGTCGATGGTGACGATTCCGAGGCGTCGGTGATGAAATTCGTGAACCAGATCATCCGCGAAGCGCTCGTCGAGCGCGCGACGGATATCCATGTCGAGCCGCTCGGCACCGACCTGCGCATCCGCTACCGCATCGACGGCGTGCTCCACGAAGTGCCCGTGCCGCAGAATATCAAGGTGCTGCAGGCGTCGGTTCTTTCGCGCATCAAGATCATGTCGAATCTCGACATCGCCGAGCGCCGCATCCCGCAGGACGGCCGCATCAATCTGGAGTTCAACAACGAATCCATCGACGTGCGTGTCGCCACGATTCCGTCCGTCACCGGCGAGACGATCAGCCTGCGTCTGCTTGGCCAGGAACATTTCGATTTCGAGCGGCTCGGCCTCGACGCCGAGTTGGAAAAAGTCGTCCGGGAGCTTCTCGCGCAGCCGAATGGCATCGTCCTCGTCACCGGCCCGACCGGCAGCGGAAAATCGACGAGCCTTTACACCTTCCTCTCCTCGCTGAATACGATGCAGCGACGCATCGTCACGATCGAGGATCCCGTCGAGCACAAGCTTCCGGGCGTGATTCAGATCGCCGTGCGGCCCGAGATCTCGCTTACCTTCGCGACCGCGTTGCGCGCCGTTCTTCGCGGCGATCCGAACGTCATCATGGTCGGCGAGATGCGCGATCTCGAGACCGCGGAAATCGCCGTGCGCGCCGCGCTCACCGGTCACCTCGTCTTCAGCACACTCCACACGAACGACTCCGTCGGCGGCATCATCCGCCTCATCGACATGGGCGTGGAGCCATTCCTGATCGGCTCGTCCGTGCGCGCCTTCATCGCCCAGCGCCTGGTGCGCCGGCTTTGCCCGGAGTGCAAGAAACCCGATTCCCACGCCGCCGGCTACCTCGAGCAGATCGGCTTTCCGAAGGAATGGGCCGGCTCGACCTACGGCCCGAACGGGTGCGACTCCTGTCGCGGCACCGGCTACCGCGGCCGCACCGCGCTCTACGAAATCTGCCTCGTCACGCCGGAAATTCAGGACCTCATTCAAAGCAAAGCCATCCCGAGCGTGCTGCGCGCGAAGGCCACCGAGCAGGGCCTCGTTTCCGTGCGCGGCTACGGTTGGAAACGCGTGATGGAAGGCGTCACCTCCGTCGCCGAGGTGCTGCGCGTCACCGCCGCCGACGTCGCCGCGCTCGACGAATAACGCGCCATGGAAACCTTTCGATTCAAAGCCGCGAACGCCGCCGGCGCCCTCGAGAGCGGCACGCTCGCCGCGCGCTCGAAGGCCGAGGCCTACGACGTCCTGCGCGCGCGCAAGCTCCGCCCGGTCTCCATCGAACCCGCCGCCCGCACGGCCGCGACGACGGCCAAAGACGGGACGAAAGCCAATGCCGCCGGTCCCGTGCGCTCGCTGGCGAACGCGCAGCTCCTGCTGTTTACCGAGGAACTTTCCAAGCTGCTCGACTCCGGCCTCCAGCTCGAGCCCGCGCTGCGCATCATCGAGACGCGCCGCGAGAAATCCGCGCTCCAGCCCGTCGCCGCCTATCTGCGCCAGCAAGTGCGCGACGGCGTGAGTTTTTCGAATGCCCTGCGCTCGTGCGGCAAATGTTTCTCCGAGCTCTTCTGCAGCATGGTCGCCGCGGGCGAGGCGGCCGGCGCGCTGCCGCGCATTCTGCGACGGCAGGCCGAGTATTTCGCGATCATGGCCGACCTGCGCCGCCGCGTGACGATGGCGCTCGTCTATCCCAGCATCGTTTTCACCGCCGGCATCGTGCTGCTCGTCATTTTCATGACCTTCCTGCTCCCGCAGCTCACGCAGCTGCTCAAGCGTAACGACCAGCAGCTGCCGTTCGCCACCCGCGTCCTCATCGGCACGAGCGATTTCGTCGGCGGCTACTGGTGGCTCATGCTGCTCGTCGCGGCGGGCGCCGCGGCGGCTTTCACCTTCTGGACCCGCACGCCGGAGGGCCGCATGACGTGGGACCGCGTCTCGCTGCGCATTCCGCTGCTCGGCCAGGTGCTGCGCGGGCGGTTCTACGCGGAGTTTTCGCAGACGCTTTCCACGCTCGTCGCCAATGGCGTGACGCTGCTCAACGGCCTCACGCTCCTCGAGCGCGCGACGCCGAATGTTTATATCCGCAAGCTGCTCCGTCGGCTTTCCGAGCGGGTGGGGGAGGGCGGCGCCCTTTCTTCCTCGATGCGCGTCGTGGCCTTTTTCCCGACGAACTGATCGATATGATCGTCGTCGGCGAGCAGACGGGCAATCTGGCCGGCTCGCTCGAGCGCAGCGCGAAACGCTACGACCGCGAGTTTTCGAATCACATCTCCTCGGTCACGAATCTCATCCAGCCCGTCACCATCATGGTCGTCGCGCTCTTTGTCGGCGGCATCGCCTACTCGATGATCACCGGCATCCTCACATCGGTCTCCAGCATGCGCGTGCGCTCGGCGCCCTCGCAATCCGCCCCGCCGTAGGAGATAAAAATCTGGAACTCAGGAACTCAAGGAATTCAAAGGCATTTCCGGCCCTTCCTGAGTTCCAGATTCCTCCCGGATTTCCCTCTTCCGTGCCTATGACACAATTTTCCCTTTCGCCCCGGCGCGGGGTGTGTATTTTGTTTCCCAGCATCAAGAGCGGCTCGTGGAAACACGGGTCCGGCAACCTGACGAGGAGACGTCGAGGTGCCTGGTTCTTCCGAACCGATGTGCGGCCAGAAAACTGGCCGAACTGCCATCTCCAGTGGTGTCGCGAAGGCGGCATCCTCTCTCTTCGATGCGTCAATCGAACCACAAAACGAAAACACGCATCATGTCCTACAACATCACAACTGCCGTCTCATCCGCGGTCCCAGCCGTCCGCATCGCGGAGACGAATCCGGACCATCATCTCTGGAACAACAACGGCACCTGGTGGATCCACTACACGCTCCACCTGCCCGACTACACGAAGCAGCGCGTCCGCCGCTCGCTCAGCACCCGGCACTCCCGCACCGCCCGCGCGCGGCGCGACGAGATTTTCGCCGAGCTGCTCAGCCACCCGCCGAGCGGGTTGAACTGAAAAAAATCGGACAGTTCATCGAGCCGTCCCGGCCTGCATGGGCGGGGCGGTTTCGATGATCCCCAGCGGAGCGCTCGGCACGGGAATCGCAGCGTTGGGCGGCATTCTTTACGGCGTTTCCCGGCAAAAAATCGATTCGCTCATCACTTCAGATCACCGCAAGATAATGATTGAGCTTGGTCGAATGTTTCATGCAAGGATTTGTCCCCGCGTGTCGTTCGGGTGGCCGGGCCAACGTCAGACCATTAAAAAATGCGATTCGTTGCCCATATCCCCAAATGGCGGCTGATCTTGCCCATGGGCATCGTGCTCGCGATCGCCATGGCGATCGCTTTTTATTGGAAATACATTCCTCTTCCGTTTTCTCTCACCGCCGTGGGCATCCTTTCGATTGCCTTAGTCGCTCTTGTCATCCAGGCCGGATCGATTGGTCCGTCCCTCGTCGCCGATGAAACGGGGCTGACCTGCTATCCCCTTTTTTACCGGACGATCGCCTGGGAGGATGTCCGGGCGGTGATCCATGTGCCGCGCGTGGAAGAGTATGCGGTGAACAATCGGCGATTCAAAATCACCACGTTGGGCGCCTGGCGTCCGGTGGATGTGCTCGTTCACGGCATCGAAAAGTATTCCAAGCTCCCTCCCAAGGTGCACCAGTTCCTGACGCGTTCCCGCCGACGGGACAACCACCCCTCGTTTTATCCGGAAGAATATCCCGGATGCTTTCGCCTGAGAATCGAGCCGGCTGGCCAGACGGGAACGTCTGCGGAGCTCTGCAAGGTGATCGAGCACTATATTTCCCAAAACAGGAAGATACCCGGCTGACCAGACGCCGTGGCAGTCGCCGGGAACGGAGGCGTGTTCCGTGTCTTCCTGCGGGTATCGATGGCATCGGGCAGGGCGATCTTTTTTTCTGCTCCGTTAGTTACGTGGAAATCAGCGAGTCGAGGACTTTGGCGGCGATTTCCAGGGATTGGAGACGGGCGGGATGGTCGTGGATCTGCGCGGTGGTGATGATTTCGTCGGCGTTGGTTTGCTCGAGAATGGTCGCAAGCGTGCGGCGGATCGTCTCGGGCGAGCCGATGGCGGAGCACCGAGTCATCTGCGCGACGTGCGCGGCTTCGTGGGGCTCCCAGATTTCCTCGATGTCGTCCACCGGCGGGAGCAACTCGGTGCGCTGGCCGCGGATGATGCCGAGGAAGGCCTGCTGGAGCGAGGTGAAGAGGCGTTGGGCCTCGGCGTCGGTGCCGGCGGCGATGACGTTCGCGCCGACGATGGCGTAGGGGCGATCGAGCACGGCGGAGGGTTGGAAGTTGCGGCGGTAAATATCCAGGGCTGCGAGGAGGTAGTCGGGCGCGAAGTGGGAGGCGAAGGCAAACGGCAGGCCGAGCCGGGCGGCGAGGTGGGCGCCGAAATCGCTGGAGCCGAGGATGTAGATGGGCACGTTGAGGCCGGCGCCGGGCACGGCGCGGAGGGGCTGGCCGGGCGCGGCGGGCTGGAAGTAGCCGCGCAGCTCGGCGAGGTCGCGGCCGAAGGTGTCGCCGTTGGAATCCAGCCCGCGGCGGAGGGCGCGGGCGGTGAGGGGATCGCCGCCGGGCGCGCGGCCGAGGCCGAGATCGATGCGGCCGGGGTGAAGTGATTCGAGGGTGCCGAATTGTTCGGCGATGGCGAGCGGCGCGTGGTTTGGCAGCATGATGCCGCCCGCGCCGACGCGGATGCTCCGGGTGCCGGCGGCGACGTGGGCAATGAGGACGGCGGTCGCGGCACTGGCGACGCCGGGAATGTTGTGGTGCTCGGCGATCCAGTAGCGGTGGTAGCCGGCTGCCTCGGCGTGCCGGGCGAGATCGAGGCTGTTCCGGAAAGCCTGCGCGGCGTCGCCGCCCTGAACGATGGGCGCGAGATCAAGGATGGAGTAGCGGGTCATGGCCCAATATGGCACGAGTTGCCGTGCCTGGCTGAAAGACCGGCAGTTTTCGTCGGCCACTCGGCGGCGGCTGGGATTCGCAATTTCACCAGGCGCGCTCGGGCGGGTCGATGTGGCCCGCCTACTTTTTGTCAGTGACGATGCGTGTGACCACGGGGGAAACCGTGCCGGCGATGGCTATTTCGCGATGAAGAGCGCGAAGCTGTGGTAGGCGCCCTTCACGAGCGTCAAGAGGATGCTTCGCTTGCGCGAGGGAGGCGTCAAATCCGCGTCGCCTATGAATACCAGGCTGTCGTTTCCCACGCCCAGAACTTGCGCGGTCGCCTTTCCGCCGGAGGCCTTGAGTTTCGAAACCCGGACTTTGATCTTTACCGGCACCACCGTGAGGCCGTCGGGCGAATGGAACAGGGCCTTGCCGGTGCCATGGCCGTTGCGCGCGATCTTGATTTGAAATTCGTATAGGAGCCCCCCACGAATGCGTCGCTGTCATCGGCCAGGAAGACGGTGGAAACCGTGGGTTTGTAGTTTCCCACGAATGAGGCAAGTGTCGGTGCCGGCGTGGTCGCACCATATGCGGATAGAGAGGCAAACAATATGGCGGCGCAAAGAATGGGGGAGACTTTCTTCATACCGTGAGATATGTCCCGGATCGCAACCCCGTCAACGGCATTAATGAGGCGAGACGGCCGCGTTGCCGCAGGGTCTTATCCTGCGAAGGCGTGCTTGAGGCCCGCGATATCGAGCTTCTTCATGCCAAGCATGGCCGCATGGCGAGCCGTTGGGCGTCCGCCAAACGTCCGGGGATTGACGTCAAGCCAACCCGGGCGGATTTTGGGACGTGAAAACGTATCCGGTGACTTTACTGCAGATCGGGCTTCTTTCCGGCACCCGTGCGGCCGCGGGTTTGGGGCTCGGACTGGCGCTCGGCAACCATGTCGGACGGGAAAAACGCGAAGCGGTCGGCTGGACGCTCCTCGGCGTGGGATCGGTGATTTATATCGCGATGGTCCTCGACCTTGTTTTGCGAAATCGCCCGCCAAAGCCTTCGGAGATCGGGCGGAATTGAAAATCCCCTCCGATTTCGTCACATTGGTCGGATGAATCCTGAGCTTCCCACGGGTTTGGAATTGCGCTTCGAGCGTGAGCTCAAGGCGGCGGTTCCGAATTGGCAGACGGATCTGGAAGGCGCCGATCTTCCGGTCGAGCCGCGCCCGCCGCGCCAGCCGCCCATGAAACGAAGAATTCCCCGGCATCTGCCTCACCGGCGAAGGGTAACGGGACGAAAGGGCGCGGACGAATAAAGGACTTCGCGCGGATTCAGCGGCCGAGTGCTTCCGCCAGGAAGGGCGCGGTGCGGATGCGGGATTTCAAGTCGTTCACGAGCGAGGTTTTCTCTCCCATGTAAACGCGGCTGATGAGTTCGTCCCGATAGGGCGAGATTCGCACGGGAGGGCCGGCGGCAAGATCGCCCGCATCCGTTGCGGGCTGAGAGAGCCGGCTCAACGAGAGCGGGGTATGGGTGTGGTCCACGCCGAAACCGAGATTTTCGATGAGATTCCGGGCGGGCAGGATGGCGACTCCGCCGAGCGAGCGGCAGGTGTAGTGCCACGAGTAGTCCCAGGTGTTTGCCTTTTGCAGGTCCTGGCGGGCTCTGTCGAGCGTAGGCAGCCAATAGCGGCGCTCCCAGGCACTGGCAAAGCTGGCGCGCAGGGCGGGCTGTCGGTCGTTCCACGAGCTCATGGCAAAATCGTAGTGCCGCCAGGCGCGGCGCCAGGTCGCCCAGCCCCAAACCCAGGCATGCCGGCTGAACCAATATCCGGAGGCGGGAGGACGCATGCGCGGGGCGGCGAGGTTCGTTCCGCCAATGTGCATCACGCGCTCGTCGTCGCGATAACGGGAGAGCAGGGTGTCGCAGAATGGAAAGAAACTTGGGTCCGGCAGGCAATAGTCCTCGAGAATAACGGCCTCTTCGACCTGTTCGAAAACCCGGCTGATGCCGCTTGCGACCCGATGTGCGCAGCCGAGATTTTGATCCGCATAGTCGCGATGCACGGTGCAGGGCCAGTCGACGCCGCGTTCGAGGAGATCGCGGACCGCGGTGACTTTCGCGGCATCCCCGGGACGATCGGCGCGGGGGCCGTCGGCAACCACGAAAAGCTGTCGCGGGCGAGCCGCGCGAATGCGCTCGAGCACCCGGGCGGTGAGTTCCGGGCGGTTGAAGACGAGGAAAGCGACCGGCGTGCGCAGGGGCGTAGCCACGGGGTCAGCGGGAAAGCACGGCGGCGAGAAACGGCGCGGTGCGGCTGCGCTTGCTCTTGGCGACTTGCTCGGGCGTTCCCTGCGTGACGATCTCGCCGCCCGCATCGCCCGCTTCCGGTCCGATATCGATCACGAAATCCGCTTCCGCCACGACGTCGAGATGATGCTCGATCACAATGACGGTGCCGCCTTCGTCCACGAGGCGGTGGAGCACGGCGATGAGATTCGCCACGTCCGCCGTGTGCAGGCCGATGGTCGGCTCCTCGAGCACGTAGAGCGTGGATTTGCCCATGCGGGTCGTGCGGACGATTTCCGCTTTCGCGGTGCTGCGGCGCGCGAGCTGGGTGACGAGCTTGATCCGCTGCGCCTCTCCGCCGCTCAAGGTCGGGCTCGGCTGGCCGAGCGTGAGGTAGCCGAGGCCCGTCTCGACGAGGAGGTCGAGCGAGCGCCTGATTTTCGGATGTGCGGAGAAAAATTCCGCCGCCTGGTCGACGGTCATTTCCATCACGTCGCCGATGGACTTTTCGTTGTAGAGGACTTCGAGCGTCGGCGGGTTGTAACGCTTGCCGCCGCATTCCTCGCACGGCATGTAGCTCGTGGGCAGGAAGCTCATCTCGAGCTTGATCACGCCCTGGCCGGTGCAGTTTTCGCAGCGGCCGCCCTCGTTGTTGAAGGAGAAGCGGCTCGCCGTATAACCGCGCATGCGGGCCTCGGGGATTTGTGCGAAGACGTTGCGAATCTCGTCGAGCACCTTGATGTAGGTGGCCGGCGTGGAGCGCGAGGTCTTGCCGATGGGCGATTGATCGACCTCGTAG
>JAATET010000036.1 GCA_015655545.1 Chthoniobacterales bacterium
GCTTCCTGGCTGGTGAGGGTTTGCTCGGCGGTCTGGAGATTCGAGATGGACTGCTGGACATTCAGGATGACGGTGCGGACGGAGTTGTCGTAATTGATCGCGGCCTGCTGGAGCTGGGCCTTGGCCTGCTGGACCTGGCCGGCGGTCTCGAAGCCGTCGAAGATGGCCCAGCTGCCCTGGAAGCCGTAGGTCCAGCCTTGCGTGACCTGGCCGAGGCTGTGGAAGGCCTGGTTGTTTTTCCAGGTGTAGTCGGCGGTGGCGGAGATGGTGGGGAGGTAGCCGGCGAACTGGACATGCACGTTCTCGGCGTTGGCGAGGATGTTCTGGCGCTGGGCTTTCAGCTGCGGGCTGCGCTCGATGGCGATGCGGATGGAGTCGTCGGGATTGATGGCGCGGGGGGCGTAGGGCAATCCGCCGACGACGTTGAAGGGGACTTCGCTGGGCTTCGCGGTGCGGTAGTCGAGGCCGATGGTGACGACGAGCTGGTATTGGGAGATGCGCAGGCTGTTGAGCGCGCTGATGAGCGGTGGCTTGGCGTTGGCGAGGGCGACCTGGGCCTGGAGGACGTTGAAGCGCGGCACGGTGCCGGCTTCGTAGCGGCTTTGCTGGTCTTGCAGCTGTTCTTCGAGAAGGTTGACGGATTGCTGCTGCGCGACGACGAGAGCGCGGTTCAGGATGACTTGGTAGAACGCGGTTTTTACGTTCGCGATGGTCTGGTCGATCGTCTGGCGGAGGCTGAAGTAGGCGCTGTCCTCGACGAAGCGTGCGGCGCGGATGCCGGCGATGACGGCGCCGCCGTTGTAGAGGAGCTGGCTGGCCTGGAAGCCGACGTTCCAGGCCTGGGGGTTAAGGTAGCTCGAGCTGTCGTTGCCGAATCCGCTGAAATCGAGCGGGATGGTGCCGCCGTTGCCGTCGGGAATCGAAATCGTGGTGCCGCTGCCGCCGACGCCGGGGCGTTTCGGATTGACGAGGGTGTTTTGCTGCTGGGTGAAGCCGGCGACGGCGTTGAGCTGCGGGTAGGCTTGCGCGGTGATCTCGACGATCTGGCCATGCGTGAGGCGGATTTGTTCGACGGCGTTGAGGATGGCGGGATTCTGCTTCAGCGCGGTTTTGATCGCCTGGTCGAGCGTCATGTCGGGGACGGCGGGATTGTGCTGGCTCTTGGCGAATTTTTGGATTTTCGCGATGGCTTCTTCGTTGAGTTTGCGAATGGTTTCCTTGCTCGGGGTGACATCTTCGGGGTTCCGCTGGACGTCAGGAACGGGGGCGGGCGGGGTGCCGGGATTCGCGAGCGAGGGATCGAGATCGGGAGCGATTGGCGGCAGGGCCGATTCATCGAGCGGACTCGGCGTGGGAGTCGGGCTCGGCGTGAGGCCGGCATCGGGCATGGTCGCCGAGTAGTTCGGCGTCGATTCGGGAGTGGGCGCGGCCACGGATGGAGCGGTCGCGCCGGACAGCGTGGCGGAATAATAAGGCGTCGGGGCCGGAGTCTCGGCGGGGGTATCCGTGGAAAGATCGGCGGGTGCGGGCTCCGGAGTGGGCGTGGGCTGCGCCAACGCGGTGATGACCACACCAGCAACAATGATGGAACCGATGGCAAAACGTAATTTCAACTGGGAATGCATTTTGTTGATGAATTTTCTTTGAGGCTTTCCACGTAGGCGAAAATCTTTGTGTAAATCGCGATCCACATGACCTGCTCGTCGGGCGAGAGGTGCAGCATGACTTTGAGCAGATTCGCGCTGATGTCCTTCCGAATGAAGGCCACAAGTTCCTCGCCTTTTGGGCGAAGGCTGACGAGGACTTTGCGGCGGTCATCGAGAGCCTGGATACGATCCACAAATCCGAGTTTCTGCAAGCGATCGACGAGCCCCGTGGCAGCCGCGGTGGTATGCCGCATTTTTTCGGCGATCTCCGTCATGCTCATCGGGCCTTGCGTATGCACGTGGCTGAGCATGAAAAACTGGGCGAAGGAAACTTGCCCTCCGGCGAGGGATTCGCATAGATGCAGAAGTAATCCGCGGTGGAGAGACAGCACCATTTCGGCAAGCCGATCGACGGACTCTGCGGGGATGGCAAGCTGCTCGGATTCAGTCACGGATTCCTTAATGAGGTTAAAAGTTAGTTTCTCTTAACCTTCAAGGTCAACGAAAATTGATCGGAAATGCCGGCACCGTGTCGCCCGCCTGCGCAGTGGAAGATGAATCGATGCGCACGAGCAGGTCCGCGGCGGCGAGTCCGGAGAGAGCGTGGGATTGCTGGAGCGGGGTCGGAAACGCCACGCCGTCGCGAAAGATGGCGCGCACATAGTGGGGGCGGGGGCCTGGATTTTCGATGGCGACGCCGAGCGGGACCGGGAACGAAAACGCTCGGCAGTCGCTCAAACCGGCTCCCGCCAGGCGCCGGAGCGCGGGGAGTATAAATAGGTGGGCGGTGACAAAAGTGGAGACGGGATTTCCGGGCAATCCGAAGATGAGCTGCGCGCCGTGACGGGCGAAGAGGAAAGGCTTGCCGGGCTTGATCGCGATCCGCCAGAAATCGGCGGTTGCCTTCAAGCCGCGCAAGGCGGCATGCACGGGATCGTGGTCGCCCACGGAAACTCCCGCGCTGAGAATAATGGCGTCCGCTTCGGCGAAGCGCTGAATCGTCTTGGCGAGGGCCGAAGGCTCATCGGGCGTGTGCGCCACGCCGACGATGTCGGCTGCCGCGGTGAGCTGCGCCGCGAGCATCGGGCCGTTGGAGTCGTGGATTTCGCCCGGTGCCAGCGCGCTGCCGCACGGCCGCACTTCATTCCCGGTCGTAATGATCGCGATCCGCGGCCGACGGCCGGCCAAGAGGCCGGTTACCCCAGCCGCGCACAGCAGCCCGATGCGCGGGGGAGTGAGTGGTTCCCCCGCCGCGACGAGCTCCTGGCCTTCGCAGACGTCTCCGCCGCGCCGGCGAATGCACTCACCGGCGGAGACCGTCCGCGGGACTCGGGGGCCAGCGTCGCCGGCCACGACCTCTTCCTGCATGACGACAGCATCCGCTCCGGCCGGCAGGGGAGCGCCGGTAAAAATACGCACCGCTTCGCTGCGGCCGACGGACAAGGTGCGCGCGATCCCGGCCGGTTGCGCGCCGACGAGGCGGAGCGTGCCGGGCGCATCCGCGGCGCGAAGGGCGTAGCCATCCACGGCTGATTGATCGAACCGCGGGAGCGCCACGGAAGAGCGGCTTGGCTCCGCGGCGAAAAGCCCGCCGGCCTGCTCGACGGGAACGAAGGCGGCGGGCAGCGGCTCGATGGCGGCGAGGATGCGATCGAGCGCTTCGACCTCGGAAATCACGGCTTCGGCGAATAAACGCGATCGCCGGCGCGCGGTTTGCCGGTAACGATATCCGCGATAAAAAAGGGAGGGTTGCGATCCGCCGTGACGCGCAGCACGCCGCTCTCGGTATCGACCCCGACGGAGTTCAAAGCCTCTCCGACCGGCAGGGAAAAAGAAGTCGGAGAATCGATCAAGGCGTAGCCTTCGCGTTCATTGATCAGCTTGATCGTGCCGACCCATTGCGGAGGTGTCGCCGACGGAGGCTCTTTTTTGCTGGGAAAGATTTTGTGCCACATCCGCATGAGGAAACCCTCGGTCGGGCGGAGCTTGATCTGGATCGGAGTCGGGGCGGGAATGGGATTCGCCGCGGAGCTCGAGTTCGAGCCTTCATGCACGACTTGTTCGGTCTGGCCGCCTTCCGCGGTGGAGACGCGAATGGTCACTCCGCCGGTCGCGCCCGGGGTGGGGGCCGGCGTCGGCTTCGGCGGGAAGATTTTTCGCCACGCGCCGGCGACCAGATTGGGTGGTTTCCATTTTGGCTTCGGAGTCGGGCTCGGAGAGGGCGCCGGTGTCGGCGCTGCGGCAGGGGACGGACTCGGGGTTGGCTGGTTGTCTGGAGTCAGGACCTGACCCTGGGTAACATCGACGCCATCGACCTTGACGCTCGCGACATAGCGGGCTTGCGGAGTCGGTGCCGGCGTCGCCGTGGGGCTGGCGGCCGGTGTCGCCGAAGATTTCTTTTTGTCCGCAGTTGCGACGGCCGGGGCGGAGGAAGGCGGCTTTTCTTTCTTGGTCGCGCAGGAAATCAAAATACCGAGAGCAAGGGTGGCGACGGCCAGGCGAGCGGCGCGTGGGAGGAATGGGGCGGAGGCGGGCATTTCGACGGCGGAATTATTGGCCGGTTGTTGAAATCACGCAAGGCCGCTGGTGAGATCGGGAAAGCGCGCGTGCAACCAAAGCGTGCTCACCGGGTTTCATGGAACGATGAAACATATGTATCTCTCCATTTGGCTCGGCGCGTTGATCGCCGCGGCTGTTCCCCTCCCACCGCTTTCCGCCCAGTCACAGTCCTGCGCTGCCGCCGGCCAAAAATCGCCGCAACCGCGCAAGAGCATCGAGGAACGCCTAAGCTCCATGAAGGCGGATCTGTCGCTCTCGGACGACCAGGTCGCGAAATTGAAGGCCGTCTTCGAAGATCAAAAAGCCAAGCTCGATCCGATCTGGCAGGACGCGTCGCTCTCGAAAGAGCAGAAGCAGGAAAAAGTGAAGCCCGTGGTCATGGAAACGCGCGCGAAGATCGATGGCGTGCTGACTCCGGAGCAAAAGACGAAGCTCGAGCAGACCCGCAAGGAGAAAAAGGAAAAACACGCGGAGAAAAAGTAATTTGTCTCGAATGGGGGGAATGGAGGATGGCGGCTCCGGCGCAAGTCGGGGCCGCCATTTTTTTGTGGAAACCGATGCCCGCGAAAGCGACGCGCGTGAAAAAACCTGATTTGCAGTTTGACAGACCCCTTGCGACGTGGTGTTTTCTTGACCCTTTTCCATGAAAACCTTTTCGGCCAAAGCAGAAGACGTAAAACGCGCCTGGTGGGTGATTGACGCCAAGGACCAGATGCTCGGCCACGTTGCCGTCAAAGCTGCGTCGCTTCTGCGCGGCAAACACAAAGCCATTTACACGAACCACGTCGACACCGGCGATTTTGTCGTCGTCATCAACGCCAGCCAGATCAAGGTCAGCGGCAAGAAGGACGTGCAGAAAACCTACATGAGCTTCTCCGGCTTCGTCGGCGGCCACAAGCACGAGACCTTCCGCGCCCGCCGCGAGCGTCGCCCGGATCTGCTCGTCGAGCGCGCCGTCAAGGGCATGATCATGCACAACGCCCTCGGGGCCACCGTCTATCGCAAGCTGAAAGTCTATGCCGGCGCCGAGCATCCGCACGAAGCGCAGAATCCGAAGGCTGCCAATCTCTAATTTGTAAAATGAGCAACGAACACACCGCAACCGGCCGCCGCAAGAACGCGATCGCCAAAATCTGGGCCAAGCCTGGCTCCGGCACGATCCGCGTGAACGAGCGCGACTTCATCGAATACTTCCCGACTCTCTCCCTCCAAAACGACATCCTGCGCCCCCTTGAGCTTGCCAACAGCATCCACGCCTACGATCTGCGCGTGAGCACGAATGGCGGCGGCATCAACGGCCAGGCCGGCGCGCTGCGCCTCGCGATCAGCCGCGTGCTCATCGAGATCAACCCCGAGCTCCGTCCGGCGCTCAAGAAAGAAGGTCTTCTCACGCGCGATCCGCGCATGAAGGAGCGGAAGAAATCCGGCCAGCCCGGAGCCCGCAAGCGTTTCCAATTCTCGAAACGCTAATCGGAACGCTTCAACGCTTTCCCTCCCGAGGAAAAAAGCCGCCTGCCCTTGTGGCAGGCGGCTTTTTCTTTTTTCGGACAAGCGCATTCCTTGCGATGGCGGACCGCGCGTTCTAAAGTCCCCCGATGCCCATTTACGTTTACGAGACGGTCGAGCGCCCGCTCCGTCGTTACGAAATCAAGCAAAGCATGAAGGATGATGCGCTGAGCGTGCATCCCGAGACCGGCGAGACGATCAAGCGCGTGATCACCGGCGGCTTCGGCTACATGGCGAAAGGCAAAGGCACCGCAGCGGCTCCGGCGGCGGCGGGCGGTTGCGGATCGGGCTGCGGCTGTCACTGAGCATTCGATCGATGTCCAGCAAGCGCGCCCAACTCGGCATCATTTTCCTGACGATCCTGATCGATATGATCGGATTTGGAATCGTGATTCCCGTGCTGCCGATCTACGCGGAAACGTTCCATGCATCCGCAGTTCAGAATGGTCTGCTGGTGGCCGCGTTTTCCTTCGCCCAATTTTTCGCCGCGCCGTTTTGGGGGAAACTTTCCGACCGGGTCGGCCGCAAGCCGGTGCTTTTTATCAGCATCCTGGGAACGGCCGTCGGCTTTCTGTTGATGGGCTTCGCGGGTTCGCTGCTCATGCTTTTCGTGGCGCGGATCATCGACGGCGTGGCGGGCGGAAACATCGGCACCGCGCAGGCGTATGTCGCGGATATTTCCACGAAGGAGGAGCGTGCAAAAGCGATGGGCTTGATCGGCGCCGCGTTTGGATTGGGTTTTGTATTTGGCCCGGCGATCGGTGGCGTGATGAGCAAGCTCTTCGGCATCCATTCTCCGTTTTTACTCGCTGCGGCGATGGCGCTGGTGAACGCGGTTCTGATTTTGACGATCCTGCCCGAGAGCCTTCCGAAGGAACGCCGCGGGCGTCAAAAACAGGCTTCGATCTTCGAGGTTTTCCGGCACAGCAACGGCCGCGTCTATGCCATGGTCACGGCGACCTATTTCTGCCTCATCACGGGATTCTCGATGATGACCACGATCTACGCGCTGTTCCTCTTCCACCGCTTCGATCTCGACGTGCTTCACACGGGGGCCCTGCTCGCGATGGTCGGTCTCATCGGCGCGGTCATCCAGGGCGGCCTCATCGGCCGGCTGGTGAAGCGTTTCGGCGAGGCAAGGCTGGCCACGGCGGGCGCGGTCATTCTCTCGCTCAGCCTTTTTGCGCTGCCGCTCGCATCCGGGCTCGGGACGCTGATTTTATACAGCGCCGGCATCGCGGTCGGAAACAGCCTGCTCATGCCCACGCTCATGGGCGTCGCATCGCGTAGCGTGGATCAAAACTGGCAGGGAAGGGCTCTGGGCCTGCTGCAAAGCGCAGGCTCGCTCGCCCGCTGGATCGGGCCCGCGCTCGCCGGGCTGCTGCTTTCCATGGATGTCGGCCGCGCCCGCGAGCTGTATGCGCGTTCGCCCTTGTGGGCGGGCGCCGCGCTGGTGGGGTTCTCGATTTTGCTCACGCTGTTTCTGCCGCGTGAGATGCGCGATTCCGTGGCCGCGACGGAGCCTTCGACGACTTGACGAGCGGCTGCCGCGGCTGCGGCGGGATGGCCTTTTTCGGAATCGTCGCGAGATGCATGCCCCGAGATTTGTTCGGGAAACCCGCCTTCGCCGGCGCACCGTTGTCAGATCGGGCGATGCCTGACAGGATCGCGGCAGCGCAATCGAAGATTTTCGCATTGCCAGCTTTTCGTGCCTCCCTAGCATCCACCAGCCGCCCATGTCCAACAGTCCGGAAATCAAAATCTTCACCGGCACCGCTCACCGCGAGCTTGCCGAAAACATCTGTGCGTATCTCTGCGTGCCGCTTGGCGATGCCTCGGTGACCTCGTTTCCTGACGGAGAGACGTTCGTCAAGATCAACGAAAACATTCGCGGACGCGATGTCTTCATCGTCCAGCCGACCTGCCCGCCGACGAACCAGAACCTCATGGAGCTGCTCATCCTCGTCGATGCGGCGAGGCGCGCGAGCGCGTATCGCATCACGGCGGTGATCCCGTTTTTCGGCTACGCGCGCCAGGATCGAAAAGACCAGCCGCGCGTGCCCATCACCGCGAAGCTCGTCGCGAATCTCCTCGTCGCCGCGGGCGTGCAGCGCGTGCTCACGATGGACCTTCACGCGCAGCAGCTGCAGGGTTTTTTCGACATTCCGGTCGACCACCTTTACGCGCTGCCTGTCATGATGCGGTATTTGTCCTCGCGGGATCTTGGCAACCTTGTCGTTGTCTCGCCGGACGTGGGCGGCGTGAAAATGGCCTCGGCCTACGCGCAGGCGCTGGGGGCGACTCTCGCGATCGTCGTGAAGCGGCGGATTTCCGCCACGGAGACCGAGGCGTCGCACGTCATCGGCGACGTTTACGGGCGCAATGTGCTTATTGTGGACGATCTTACCGAGACGGCGGGCACGATCACGAACGCGGCGGCCATTTTGCGCGACCGGGGGGCAATGGATATTTATGCTGGTATTTCACACGCGGTGTTGACAGATTTAGCGGTTCAGCGATTAAAGGACTCTCCGATCAAGGAGTTGATCACCACCGATAGCACACCGGTCGAATCTGGTGCCGCGGGTTGTGCAACAGTGCTTTCGATAGCCGAGCTCCTGGGCGAAGGCATTAGACGCATCCACGATGACGAATCGGTGACCTCGCTTTTTGAACTGAAAAAATAATCCGATACGTAATTCTGTTATGGCCAACCAAGTAAAACTCTCCGCCCGCCCGCGTTCCCTCGCTGGCCGCAATGCCGTGAAACAAGTGCGCGCCAACGGCGCCATTCCCGCCGTGATCTACGGTGCGCATGAGACGCCGGCGAATCTCGAAGTCGACCGCAAGGCGCTCCAGACGATCCTTTCGCAC
>JAATET010000114.1 GCA_015655545.1 Chthoniobacterales bacterium
GTCGGCCTCGACGATCGGCCCGAACTCCGCTTTCCAGGACGTATCGGTCGCCACGACCTGGCTCGTTCCATCGGAGTTGAAAATGTGGAGCTCGGCCCGCAGCCGGGTTTTTTTTCCGTAAATATTCTGGCCGATGATGCTGAGATTCCCTCGAAACCATCCGTCCCCGAGCACGGCCCCGAGCGTATTTGCACCCACCTTCACCTGGCTGGTGACGTCGTAAGCGCGGTAATAAAGACGCTTGTGATAATCCGTCCAACCGGGCGTGAAATAGTCGTCGCCGACCTTCCGGCCATTGAGGCGGGGTTCGACATTTCCCAGGCAAGTCACGTAGAGCACCGCGCGCTTCGGAGCGTGGGCCACGGCGAAGTCCTTCCGCAGATAGGTCGCAGGCAAATACGCTTTGCCCGGCACGATGGAGCCCCACGGCCCATCTCCATAAGCGCCGACCACCTTTGCCGGCTTCCATCCCGTGGTGCCGAAGTCGCTTTGATTCCACTTCTCGGTAATGCGATCGACGGACATCCAGGTTGCGTCGGTGGGGATCGTCATCGTCCGTCCATCGCTCAAGCTCACTTCCAGAGCACCAATGAGCGCCGCGGGGCCGACCACACCGTTCTCGACCTCGACCGCAAGCAGGTTCTTGCCGGCGTGCAGCCGACTGCTGACATCCGCCTCGTAAACAACATTGAACTTGTCGCCTTTGAGGACCGACTGACCGTTGACGAAAAGCTCGAATTTGTCGTCCGCGGTCATCACGGCCTGGGCAGCGGCGATCTTCGCGCCCGGCGGCAAAACGAATGTCTTGCGAAACCAGCGCTTCTCCACCGGAACCTCATGCACGTTGGGATCCGGAAACCATATCCAGCTCGCTTGCGTCAACGCGGACTGCTTCTCCACCGGCTTCCCATCATCCCGGCCAATCCATTGCGCCGTCCAAGCCTGCGGCTTCAAAAAGCCCATCGACCACGTCGCCGGCGCGCTCCACGGCGAAACGCTTCCGTCCTGATCCCAGACCCGCACTTTCCAATAGCACGGCTGGTGCGAGAGCAAGCCGGCGCCGTCGTAGGGAATTTGCAGAGAGCGGCCGGAGACGACTCGTCCCGAATCCCAGACATCTCCGCGATCTTTGGCGAGCAACGCGGGCGAACTGGCCACCAGGATTTGATAAGCCGTCTGCCGCAGCCCCCTCGCTTTCGCATCGCTGGCGGTGCAGATCCAGCCAAGCCGCGGCTTCAATTCGTCAATGCCGACCGGATTTTCCAGATATTCGCAAAGCAGCCGCGTCGGCGCCGCCAGGGCGGGCACGGCGGCGGGGAGAGCACCCGCCCACGAGAGAGCGAGCATCGCTGAAAGGGCCAGGGATCGCGCGAGTTTTCGGCTCGTGAAGCCGGCTACGGAAGTGTTCATAAACGGGGTATTTGAATGGGAACCTTGCGGCCGGCAAGCGGGGGTCAAGCCACCTCGATTTGCAGTCCCTGCGCCTTTAATTGTCTGCGGAGGGGCGCGTCGGGCAGACGATCGGTGATCCACAGATCGACATCTGAGTTCCTGGCGAAAAAGTGGCTGGAAGCGAGCCCCAGCTTTGTGGCGTCGGCGAGCAGATACAACGCCGGAACCTGTCCGATGACGTGGCGCTTCAAGGTCGCCTGCTCTTCGGTCGCCTCGCTGAGCCCGCGCTCCACGTCGATTCCCCGGCACGACATGAACGCCATGTCGATGCGGAAAAGATCGAGCATTTGCACGGCCGCGTAGCCGACGCAGGAGAGGGAGCTAGACCGGAAATTTCCTCCGAGCAGGACGACATGCACCTCGGGCTTGTCCACGAACAGCGGCGGAATCTGCAGCGAGTTGGTCAGGATGGTCAGCGGGTGATCCGGGATCAACCGGGCCAGCTGGTGGATGGTCGTGCTTGGGTCCAAAAAAATCGTTTGCCCCTGCTCGATCAAGCGCAGCGCCCGGCGCGCAATCTTTCGCTTCTCGGGGGCATTCTGGCTCGCCCGTTCGCCGACGGGAAATTCGCGGCGCTGGGTCTCGAGGCGCATCGCCCCGCCATGCGAGCGAATGAGCACTCCATCCTTCTCCAGCTTCTCGAAATCGCGCCGGACCGTCTCCTCGGTGACGTTCAGCATCCGGGCCAGCACGGTCGTCCGCCCGCTGCCCTTTTCGTTGAGAAAATCGAGCAATCGACGATGACGTTCTAGCGCGAGCATGTGGGATTTCGTGGACGAGTTTCGGCTTGTTTCGGAGCGGGCCCAAACGCAAGGTAACGCCTCCTTTATCTATAAACCTCCCCTAGAATTGTCACGCCCCGTTCAATGAGATGTCCCGCGTCCTCTGCGGAATTTCCTGTCTCCACCCGATCAAAAATCATGCCCTCCATCTTCGCTTCCCGCCTGACTTTACTTGGCCTCGTGCTGCTCTCTTTCGCACTTTCCGCCCGCAGCTCCTTCGCCGCGCTGGAGGCCACCCGCCTGCGCTGCGAATCGCTCGAAAATCCCCTGGGCATCGACACCCTCAAGCCGCAACTCAGCTGGGCTCTCACCTCTCCAGCCCGCGCGCAAAGTCAGACCGCCTATCAAATCCTCGTCGCCAGCACTCCCGAGGCCTTGGCGAAAGACACCGGGGATTTGTGGGATAGCGGCAAGGTCGCCTCACCCGAGACGCTCTACATTCCCTACGCAGGCAAGCCGCTGCGATCGGGACTCCGCGCGTTTTGGAAAGTCCGCTCGTGGGATCAATCAGGCGCTCCTTCCGCCTGGAGCGCCCCGGCGACGTTCGAGATGGGATTGCTCCGCGCCGCCGACTGGCAGGCGAAATGGATCGGACAAACCCCCGACATCGACGCAAAACCCGCACCGCTGCTCCGCAAGGAATTTCCCATCGCGGGAGAAATCAAGCGCGCCCGCGCCTACGTGTGCGGCCTCGGCTACTATGAGCTGCGCATCAACGGCCAGAAAGTCGGCGACCACGTGCTCGACCCCGGCTTCACGCGATTCGACAAACGCACGCTCTACACGACCTACGACGTGACGAAGGCGTTGCAGACCGGCAAAAATGCCATCGGCGTCATTCTCGGCAACGGCTGGTATAACGAGCAGTCGCTCGCGGTCTGGAAATTCGACAAGGCTCCGTGGCGCGCCGCCCCCGAGCTCCTGCTCCGGCTGGAAATCGAAACGGCCGACGGCCGCACGCAAACCCTCCTCTCCGACACGACGTGGAAAGCCTCCACGGGACCGATCACGTTCAACAATATCTACAGCGGCGAAAACTACGACGCCCGCCTCGAGCAAAAAGGCTGGGACGCCCCCGGCTTCAACGACTCGGCCTGGGAAGCCGCCCTCGAGATGCCCGCGCCGAAAGGCAAAATGGTCGCGCAGATGATGCCGCCGATCCGCGTCACGAAAACCTTGCCGGCGGTAAAAGTCACCGAGCCGAAGCCGGGTGTGTTCATTTACGATTTCGGGCAGAATTTCTCCGGATTCCCCCGCCTGAAAATTTCCGGTCCCGCCGGCGCGACGATCACCATGAAATGCGCCGAGCGCCTGCATGCGGACGGGACGCTCGATCAATCCGCGATCGCGAAATACATGCTCCACAAGCCGCCGCAGATTTTCCAGACGAACAACTACACGCTCAAGGGCGACGGCATCGAGACCTGGCAGCCGCGCTTCACCTACCAGGGCTTCCAATACGTCGAAGTCACAGGCGCACCCGGCAAGCTCGGCCCGGAAAATCTCGAAGGCCTCTTCATTCACACCGACGTGCCGCTGGCTGGAGAATTCACCTGCTCCAATCCGCTGCTCAACAAGATCCTCGAGACCGCCCGCTGGGCCTATCTCTCGAATCTGCAAAGCATCCCGACCGATTGCCCGCAGCGCGAAAAAAATGGCTGGACCGGCGACGCGCAGCTCGCCAGCGAGCAGGGACTTTTCAACTACGATGGCGTCGCCGTTTACCGCAAATGGATCAATGACGTCGCCGACAACCAGGAGCCCAACAGGCGCCTCTCGGTCATCATTCCGGACAGCGGCTGGGGCATGAGCATCTTCAGCTATGCGCCGGCTTGGGATGCGGCGTTTTTCGAGATTCCATGGAACGTCTATCTCTACACCGGCGACCGCCAGATGCTCGAGCAGCACTTCGACGGCTTTGTGATGTATCTCGATTGGGTCGCCAAGCAGGCCAAGGACAACATCATCAAGGGCGACCTCGGAGACTGGTGCCGCTACAAGGCGGATACGCCGGTCGATCTCACCTCAACCGCCTATTACTATCGCGACGCGAATATCGCCTCCAAGGCCGCCGGCCTGCTGGGCAAGAAGACCGAGGAGAAAAAATACGCCGAACTCGCCGAACGGATTCGCAAGGCGTTCAACAAAACATTCTTCAACGCGAAGACCGGCCTCTACGCAAACGGCACCCAGACCGCGCAAAGCGCCGCGCTGTATTTCAACATCGCCGAGCCGAAGGATCGCCCCGCCATCTTCAAGAACCTGCTCGCTAATGTCGCGAGCAGCGACAACCACATCGACGCCGGCATCCTCGGCTCCAAGTATCTGCTCAACGTCCTCACCGCCGACGGCCGCACCGATGTCGCCTACCTGATCGCCGGGCAGAAAACGATGCCCAGCTGGGGCTGGTGGATCGAGCAGGGCGCCACCACGATGTGGGAGCAGTGGGATGGCAACGAATCGCGGAACCACATCATGTTCGGCGAGATCGCCGCGTGGTTCTACAAAGCCCTCGCCGGCATCAATCCCGATCCCGCCCGCCCCGGCTTCAAGCACGTCATCATCCAGCCGAATCCCGTGGCCGGCCTGACGTCGGCCAGCGCCTGGCACGAGTCCGCGTATGGCCGGATCGAGAGCAATTGGAAACAGGAGGGCGGCGCCTTCACGCTCGACGTGACGATTCCCGCCAACACCACGGCGACCGTTCACCTGCCGGCCACCAAAACGCAGGCCATTCTCGAAGGCGGAAAGACTCCAGGCCCGGGCATCGTGCTCAAGCAACGCACCGGCGAGCAGGCCGTCGTCGAGGTCGGCTCGGGGCACTACGCTTTCGTGGTGCGCTAAGACCGGCCATTCCAACGAAACGACAAACGGAATTCGGCAGTCCCCGTGCTGGAGTCGCCGACCGGCGGGATTCGTAACGGGGCCGCCGGCGCCGCGGCTGCCAGGCCAGGCCGCACAAAACCCGCGGCCTGCGGTGATCGCCACCATTTCCGCGAAGCCGGGCGTGAAAAAAATTACCGATCCAGAATAAGTCCCGGTGGGAAAGCGTCCTCGCTAGGGAGAGTTAAGCGGCGCCGCGGCCTTTCGGACCACGTTCCACGCCTGGCCCGCCGGATCGAAAGGCGGAGCCTTGAGGCGCGAGTTGTTTTTCAAAGCTTCTCCACCGGCAAGGCAGAACAATGGCAGGATCGGGCTTCCGGCCTCATTTTTTTGGTAGCTCCCACCCTCGGCCTCGAGAAATAAGAAAGCCAAAAATTTTCCGCCCGGCCGCTCACCGATGAGGATTTCGATCGGATAGCTCACACCAGCCTTGACGGTCACCCAGTCCCCGACCGCGGCGTCCATTTTATTCATATTCGGATAGAGGTAAGGCTTTTCGCGGCCATGCCAGATGGATAGGTTCGTAAGACTTCCGTCGAGAACGACCTTTCTATTGAAGCGGACGATCATCACGTCGTCGCAGCAACCGACAAACCGGAAACGCCCGCTGGTCGGAGGGACGACCGTCGCGTGATAGAGCGCCACCCACATTTTCGGTTGCACCTGATCTGCGACGTTGAACGCTTTCGGCCCCTCTTCCGCAGGCATCACCGGAATATAGATCTGCCTCGTGAAAAGCGGATTTGGTCCTTTGAAGTATTGAGCGAACCGGCTCATGTTCCAATTCCCGTAAGCGAACGCCTTGATTTCGTTCGAGTATTTTTCCGGCGTCATCCCGGTCGGCCGTCCAGCTTTCGATTGCTTGAGATCGTAAAGCGTGCCCTCGAGCAAACCGCTGCCGACCAGCCCCGCACCGCCGAAAAATCCAGTCCCCTGCCCGCTGCCGGCGCCCTGCCCGCTGCCGGTGCCCTGTGCCGCCGCCGCCGCATTCGTCGCGATCGGGATCGGGGCATCCACCGGCACTTTCGGCAGGTCGGGCAGGACGAGCGCGCTCGGCTTCAGGCTTTGAATGCGATTGTTTACAACCGGTTTGGACCGCATCGACTCGACCTGCTCCATGGACCTGCGGTGCTGCTCCTCAGGCTTCATTTCGATCTGCTTGACCGCCGTGAATTGCGCCTTCGGCTTCGCGAAATACCGTGCGACCACGAAAATGGAGGCTCCCACGCCCACGAGAAAATGTGCGGCGATCACGATCACGACCACGAGAAAGCTGATCCGCTTCACCCGCCGCCGGAAGCGCGCGCGTTCCTCGCTCACCAGGAGTGCAGCATCCACCTCGGAGGACTGCGGGCGATTTATTTGCTGTTGAGCCATGAGAGGAATGGGAGGGACATCCGAACGAGAAAATTCACACGTTAGCTTTGCCGATTCAAGAAGAGAGTAAAGCGCGGCCGGATTTCACAGGAAGCGCGCATGCGATGTTAAAATGCGCGTCATCAATAAATTCTCCATCACCTCTAGGCAACACCGGAGATCCGGGGTAATTCGAGAGTCAAAAAATAGTTATTTCCCTGCCAAAGCGAAACCGCTCAACTACTCAGCCGCAGCCAGTCTTCCCCCCGAAGAATCCCTCCCCTCCCTCACCCAAAAATCCGATCCACATCCCACTCGCATGAATCTGAAAACCCTCCCGATCCTTCTCGCCTTCCTGCTCATGGGCGTCGCCGATGCCATGGGCCCGCTCTCCGGCGCCGTGCAGGAAAATTTTCAGCTCTCGCGGGTCGTCGCCACGCTCATGCCGTTTTTCGTGTTCATCGCCTTTGCGATTTTCAGCGTGCCCGGCGGCGTGCTGGCGGCGCGCATCGGCAAGAAAAAGGTGCTTCTGCTCGGACTGGGGCTGAACACGATCGCCGTCGCGGTGCCCGCATTCTCCAGCCCATCTTACCCGCTCCTCCTCGCCTGCATTTTCCTCCTCGGTGTCGGCACGACTTTCCTCCAGGTCGCCGGAAATCCGATCATGCGCGACGTCAGCAAGGCCGGCGACTACAGCCGCAACCTCGCCCTCGCGCAAGGATTCAAGGGCATCGGCAGCGCCTCCTCGGCCGTGCTTCCCTCCGTGATCGGCGTCATCGGCGCGCTGGCCGCCATGGGCTGGCGCGGTGCGTTCCCGATCTTTTTCGCCTTGATGGCCATCGCCTTCGTGCTGGTGGCCCTCATGAAAATCGATGAAACCAAGGCCGACGTCCCGCCCGGCATCGGCAGCTCACTGGCGCTGCTCAAGGAGCCCGTCTTTGCCTTCGCCGTCCTCGGCATTTTCGTCTACGTGGGCGCGGAAGTCTGCATGGCCACGTTCCTCAAACCCACCCTCGCCGGACTTGGGTTTTCCGATGAAAAAGCCGCCTTCTTCGGCGCTTCGCTGTTTTTCCTCATCCTGACCTTCGGTCGTCTCGTGGCCGGAGTCATCCGCGTGAATCCGCACACCTTCTTCCGCCTCTCGGCGCTGCTCGGCCTCGTCGGCATCGGCCTCATCATGACCGGCAACCAATCCCTCGCGCTTGGCGGCGTCGTGCTCGGCGGCCTCGGCTTCGCCAATATCTGGCCGATGCTTTTCTCGATCACGGTCGAGGAAAAACCCGAACGCGCGAGCGAGCTCAGCGGCCTGATGTGCATGGCCATCTCCGGCGGCGCGCTCGTGCCCTTGCTCATGGGCAAGCTGGTCGATTCCGGCATTACGCACACCATGTCCTTCATCGTCCCCGCGGCCTGCTTCGCCTACCTCCTGCTGCTCTCCCTCAAAGGCGCAAAAAAATCCGCCGCCTGACCGCACGGATCAGCAGATCAAACTCCCCACCTCGCGAACTCCATGAATCTCGCCACCGACTCACGCATTGTCATGACCCTCGACGCCGGGGGCACGAATTTCCGCTTCGCCGCCACACGCGGCGGCCAGCCGATCACCGAGACCATCGCCCTGCCTTCGAACGCGGACAATCTCGAGCAATGCCTCCGCAATCTGGTGGAGGGATTCACCAAAGTGAAAGCGCTCTGCCCCGAGCCGCCCGTGGCGATCAGCTTCGCGTTTCCCGGACCGGCCGATTACCCGAACGGCATCATCGGCGACCTTGGCAATCTCCCCGCCTTCCGCGGCGGTGTGGCCCTCGGACCCATGCTCGAAGAAAAATTCGGCATCCCCGTTTTTATCAACAACGACGGCGATCTTTTCGTCTATGGAGAAGCCATCGGCGGCCTTCTCCCGCACGTCAACGGGCTGCTCGAAAAAGCCGGCAGCCCCAAGCGCTATCGCAACCTCTTCGGCGTCACGCTCGGCACGGGTTTCGGCGGCGGCATCGTCCGCAACGGCGAGCTGTTCGGCGGCGACAATTCCGCAGCCGGCGAAGTCTGGCTGCTCAGCAACAAGCTCGATCGCGGCTGCAACGCCGAGGAAGGCTGCTGCATCCGCGCCGTCCGCCGCTCCTATGGCCGGCAGACCGGCATTCCTTTCGACGAAGTTCCCGAGCCGAAAGTCCTGTTCGATATCGCCAGCGGCAGCCAGCCCGGCAATCAAGCCGCCGCGCAGGAAGCCTTTCGCCGGCTCGGCGAAGTGGCCGGCGACGCGATGGCCAACGCCTTGACCCTGCTCGATGGCATCGCCGTGATCGGCGGCGGAGTCTCCGGCGCCTGGCCCCTGTTTCTGCCCGCAATCGTGGACGAATTGAACAGCACCTACACCGGTCCGGGCGGGAATACGTTCCAGCGCCTGAGCTCGAAAGCCTTCAATCTCGAAGACCCGGCCCAGCTCGACGTTTTCCTCAAAGGCGAGACCCGCACCGTGACCGTTCCCGGCAGCACAAAAACGGTAAAATACGACCCGTTACTGCGCATCGGCATCGGCATGAGCCGCCTCGGCACCAGCGAGGCCGTCGCACTCGGCGCCTACGCATTTGCCCTGAGCAAACTGTCAAACTGCCATATTTGATTGCATTCTTCACGAGGGAGGGGCTGAGGACGACACCGGAAACAGCGGCCTTGCCCGCCTCGTTATCAATTCGGCAATCCAGGCCCAACTCATCGCCAAAGCGGGCTTTTTGCCGTCACGGCAATCGTCTTTTCCCCTTTCTTGAGCTTCCCGGAAAAATGCCATGCGGTCGTGCCGGTCGCGGTGCAAGCGGGCCGGTTGCGCGATTTTAGGGATTTGTTACTTTATAATTTCATGCGTCTCTCCCTCCGCCTTTTTTTAATCGCGGGGCTGGCGTCGATTTCCGCACAGGCCTCCGAGACAGGCGTGACGCGCCACACGATCGAGCGGCTGACGTCCCTCTTCGAGAACGACACGCCGAAGCTGCAATACACGTATTGCCAGAATATCCACGACCGTCGCGGCTACACTTTCGGCTTCGCCGGCTTCACGAGCGGCACCTTTGACGGCACGCTTTTCCTCAAGGAATACAATCGCCTTCACCCCGGCAATCCGCTCGCCAGCTATCTTCCCGCCTTCGAGAAAATCGACGCCGGCCGGCACGATGCCGAAGGCCGCAATCCCAGCGTCGCCGGCCTCGAGGGCTTTCCCGCCGCGTTTCGCGCCTGCGGCGGCGACCCCGCATTCCTCCAGGCGCAGGAAAATCTCGTCGACGAGCTTTATTGGGCTCCCTCCCAGCACCTCGCCCGCCGCATCGACGCGCGGCTGCCCATCTCCCGCGGCCAGTTCTACGACGCCTGCATCAATCTCGGCGAAGACGGCCTGGAAGATCTCTCGCACCGCACGAATCGCGCCCTCGGCGGCACGCCGAAAAGCGGCATCGACGAGCGGGCGTGGCTGGCGAAATTCCTCGATCTCCGTCTGGCCGACAAGCTCTCCGGCGACCGCACCGAGCGCCGCTCCGCCGACCGGGTGCGCGTCTATCAGCGCCTGCTCGCCCAGGATAACGTGCAGCTCAAGCTCCCGATCCGCGTCACCTGCTACGGCGACCGGTTCCTGTTGCGCTGAGTTTTTTCGGGCGGCCGCGCCGCGCGGAAAAACTCCACCGGTTTCCAAACCCGGAGATTCCTGCTTCATTCGGTCCGCATGACCGCGTCCCAGGAAAAGCTCCCCCCCTTCACGCGCCTCGCCTACGGCTCGGGCGAACTCGGCCCCGCCATGGCCGGGAGCACGATGATCTTTTTCCAATTCGTGTTTCTCACCACCGTCGCCGGCCTCCGCGCCGACCTCGCCGGCAGCGTGCTGCTCGTCGGAAAACTCTGGGATGCCTTCAACGACCCGCTCATCGGCTGGCTCAGCGACCACACCCGCACCCGCTGGGGCCGCCGCCTCCCGTGGATCGCCGCGAGCGCCCTGCCCTTCGCCCTCTTTTTCTGGCTCCAGTGGATCGTCCCCGGCTTCATCGCGCCGGAGAATCAAGGCGGCCTCTTCGCCTACTACGTCGTCGTCAGCTTCGCCTTCAACACCTTCTACACCGGCCTCACCCTGCCGCACAACGCGCTCACCGCCGAGCTCAGCCACGACTACGACGAACGCTCGCGGCTCACCGGCTTCCGCATGGCGTTCTCGCTCGGCGGCAGCGTCGGCGGCCTCATTCTCAAGCTCGCCATCTTCGGCGCCATGGCGGCCGCGCCCATCGCCGCGCGCTATTCCATCTTCGGCCTCGCCGTCGCTCTCGTCGGTCTCGCCGCCGTCGTCTTCTGCCTCTCGGGCATTTACCGCCCCGTCATCGCCCGCGAGGGCAAGCGGCTCGCCGCGCACGAAAGCAGCACCGCGCCCGCCATCGGCATGATCCGGCAATGGACCGTGCTTTTCGGCAATCGCCCGTTCCTCATGGTCTGCGCGATCTATCTTTTCTCGTGGCTCGCCATGCAATTCACCGCCGCCGTGCTCCCGCTCTACGTCTCGAGCTGGATGCGCCTTTCCACCCAGAGCTACAGCCTGCTCGCGCTCACCGTGCAGGCCACCGCCCTCCTCCTCATCCCCGGCTGGAGCTGGCTCACCGTCCGCATCGGCAAAAAACCCGTCTACCTGCTCGGCATGATGTTTTGGCTCGCCGCCCAGGCCGGCCTCTTCTTCGTGCAGCCCGGGCAGACCACGCTCGTCTTCGCCCTCGGCTTCATCGCCGGCTTCGGCATCTCCGTCTGCTACCTCATCCCCAACGCCATGCTCCCCGACACGATCGAGTATGACGAACTCCGCACCGGCCAGCGCCGCGAGGGCATCTTCTACGGCTTCTTCGTCTTCCTCCAAAAATGCGCCCTCGCCCTCGGCTCCGCCATGCTCGGCTGGATCCTGCAGATCGCCGGCTACATCTCCACCACCGGCGGCGAAACCGTCGTCCAGCCCGACAGCGCCCTCCTCGCGATCCGCATCCTCATCGGGCCGCTGCCCGCCATCGCCCTCGTCATCGGCATGATCTTCGCCTGGCGCTTTCCGATCGATAAAGCGAAGCACGCCGAGATCCTCCGCCAGCTCGCCGAGCGCCACCGCGCTCGCGCATGAAGATCCTCCCCGTCATCTTCATCCTGCCCGCCCTCGGCCGCAACTACACGAACCTGCGCCCTCCCGCCGCAGATCATCGATGGGTTGACCTCCCAAAAATTCCGCTAATTCTGTAAACTCCGTCCAAGCCTTCACCCGTGCTCACCAACCTGCGCCTCGCCGATTTCCGCTGCTTCGAGCAGCTGCGCTTCGAGCCCGCGCCCGGCACGAATTTCCTGATCGGCGCGAACGCCCAGGGCAAGACCTCCATCCTCGAAGCCGCCTGCGTGGTCGCACGCCTGCAATCTCCCCGCACCACCGCGCTGTCGGAAATCGTCCGCCACAACCGGCCCGGCTCCGCCATCGACGCGCATTTTTCCGAAACTCATCTTCACTTCCGTTACGAGCCCCCGAGACGAACCCTCGCCATCGACTCGGTCGCGCAAACCGGCACCGCCGACTATCTCCGCGCGGCCCGCGTCGCGTGGTTCTCGAACGACGACATGGAAATCATCCGCGGCTCCGCCTCGAAGCGCCGCCGAGCGATCGACTTCCTCTGCAGCCAGCTCGACTCCGTCCATCTCCGCCACCTCCGCGCCTACGACCGCGCCCTCCGCTCCCGCAATTCGCTGCTCAAGGATGCCCGTCCGCGCCGCGAAATCGAAGCCTTCGACCCCATCCTCGCCGAGCACGGCGACCTTCTCACCGCCGCCCGCTCCGAGGCCGCCATCGCCCTCGCTCCCCTCATCGCCCAAGCCGTCCACGACATCGGCGGCAACGAAGAATCCGTCGCGACAAGATACCTCTCCGGCTGCGAAGGCCCATTAATGCAGGCGCTCACCGCCACTCGCGCCGAGGAGACCCGCCTGCGCCAGACCCTGGCCGGCCCACATCGCGACGACCTCGCCATCGAGCTCGACGGCATGGAAGCCGCCCGTTTCGCCTCCGAGGGCCAGCAGCGCACGCTCGCCATCGCCCTGAAGCTCGCCCAGACCCGCCTCATCATGGCGCGCACCGGCCAGACTCCCCTCCTCCTCATCGACGACGTCTTCGGCGAGCTCGATCCCTTGCGCCGCGGAAACCTCCTGTCTCACCTCCCCGCCGATTCACAGCGACTCATCACCACCACCCACCTCGACTGGCTCGACTCCTCACTGCAAGGAGCTGTCTTCCGGCTCGAAAATTTTCACCTCTCCGCTATCACCGTTCCGTCATGACGGAAACCGAGGCCCACATCGCGCTGAACATGGTGCCCCGCCTCGGCCCCGTGCGCCTGCGGCGGCTGCTCGATGTTTTCGAAACGCCGCAACGCATTCTCTCCGCCTCCGCCATGGAACTCGAGCGCGTCGAGGGCATTGGCCCGCAGGCCGCGCACTCCATCGCCGGATGGGAGAAATCCGTCGACCTGTCCGCCGAACTCCGCCGCATCGCAGACTTCGGCGCAAGGGTCATCATTCCCTCGGACGGCGAATACCCCGAACTCCTCCGCACGATCCACGATCCGCCCATCGTCCTCTACGTCCGGGGCCAGCTCACCGAGCGCGACCGCCATGCCATCGGCGTCGTCGGCACGCGCAAGCCCAGCCATTACGCGACCGAGTGCGCGAAAAAACTCTCCTACCAGCTCGCCTACTCCGGCCTCACGATCTACAGCGGCCTCGCCCGCGGCATCGACACCGCCGCGCATCAGGGCGCTCTCGCCGCCAAAGGCCGCACCATCGCGGTCATGGGCTCCGGGTTGAATCACCTCTACCCACCGCAAAACCGCGAACTCGCCGAAAAAATCGCCGACGGCCACGGCGCCGTGATCACCGAGTTCGCGATGGACACCAAACCCGACAAGCAAACCTTCCCCATGCGCAACCGCATCGTCGCAGGCAGCTCCTTCGGATTACTCGTCGTCGAGGCCGGTTTCAACAGCGGCGCACTCATCACCGCGAACCAGGCCGCCGACCAAGGCCGCGCGATCTACGCGATCCCGGGCCGCATCGACAACCCCGTCGCCCTCGGCTCGAATAAGCTCATCCAGCAAGGCGCCAAGCTCGTCCAGAGCGCACAGGACATCCTCGACGACATGGGGCTTCTCTTCTCCGAACAGCCCACACTCTCCGCGCTCAAAACGACTCGGGAACTCTCCGAGACCGAACACACGGTGCTCAACGCCCTTACCGACGACGAAAATCACGTCGACGCGATCACTTCCAGAAGCAGGTTGCCAAGCGCCATGGTGTCCTCTACGTTGCTCGCCCTCGAAATGAAGCACCTGGTGAAACAACTTCCCGGCTCTCGTTTCGTGAAGACAAATTGATCCACGGATTACACAGATTGACGCAGATTAATTTCCGAAAAACCTGCCTTCCATCTGTGTAAATCTGCGAAATCTGTGGATAAACACCTCTTTTAACTCCGCGGAAATATCATGGGAAAAACACTAGTCATTGCCGAGAAACCCAGCGTCGCCACCGATCTGGCGCGCGTGCTTGGCAAGCTGCCGAAGAATGGCGATTTCTTCGAAAACGACGACTACGTGATCTCCTCGGCGGTCGGTCACCTGGTGGAGCTTTGCCTCCCCGGCGAGATGGACAAAAAGCGCGGCAAATGGAGCTTCGCGAACCTTCCGATCATCCCCGACGCCTTCGATCTCAAGCCGATCGAGAAAAACGAAGCCCGCTTCAAGCTCCTCAAGCGCCTGCTCAAGCGCGCCGACATCGACAACGTCATCAACGCCTGCGACGCCGGCCGCGAGGGCGAGCTCATTTTCCATTACATCATGCAGCTCGCGGGCAGCAAAAAGCCCACGAAGCGCCTCTGGCTGCAATCGATGACCGCCGACGCCATCCTCAAGGGCTTCGAAAGCCTGCGCGACGGCCACTCGATGGAGCCGCTCGCCGACGCCGCCGTCTGCCGCAGCGAAAGCGACTGGCTCGTCGGCATCAATGGCACCCGCGCCATGACCGCCTTCAATTCCAAGGGCGGCGGCTTCCAACTTACGCCCGTCGGCCGTGTGCAGACCCCCACCCTTGCCATCCTCGCCGAACGCGAGGTCAAGATCCGCGAGTTCAAGCCCCGCACTTATTTCGAGGTCTTCGGTGATTTCGGCGTCGCCGCCGGCGAATATCGCGGCCGCTGGTTCGACGAAAAATTCAAGAAAGACGGCGTGGAAGAAGCCAGGGCCGA